>PBXW01000148.1 GCA_002727735.1 Crocinitomicaceae bacterium | reverse complement strand
TTTTATTGATATGGCGGATGGGGTCGGAATCGTCTAAATTATATTAATTAGATTTTTTTAATATCAAAATAAAAATAAATTACTGTTTTTATTAAATAAATTTAGATAATTTCTATAACATAATGTATTATCTAATTGCAAATTATATTATCATATTTTAGTGTTAAGTAATCCCAAAATAGTCCCAAATGAGGGTTTTGATGATACTAGATAACAAAACCAAGAGTATTGAAAAATGCGATATAGTTGGTGAATATAAAATTAATGGCATCCCAAATCTTTTTTTATCATATGATTTACTTATATCTTACGGTCTAACAGGTTTTCAGTCTACAATTTATCTACAAATCACTTTAATAAAATTTTTATTATATTTCATTTTGCATATCACAAAAACTTCAGAAATTTCTATGAATTTCTCCCTAACTTTTATCCCTAGGCAAAGAAAAAGTAGCTTCATCTTTTTGATTTAATATTTCTTCATAAGACACTTTTAATGCTTTCATAATTGGTCTTATTCCATGTTACATACTTTATCCATTTTCTTACTCAAAAGATATAAATCTTCTCTATTAATGTCTTCATGTACAAAATAATCTCTAAAGAGCGACTTCATTTCATAATCCATGATACTATGGTTTAAGTATTTATTAATATTTTTCTGTTTCCTTATCTGAATTACCTTCAAGAATAAAAATTGATTATGTTTTCAAAAAAGTTTATTTAGATGTTTACTTAATAATTTTGTTCTCGTTTACATAAAAAAGATTAATATTTAAATAAATTTAATACTTGGAGATTAATCCATGAAAGATGGTAAAACCAATTTAGAAAAAAAAAATCCTTTCAATGAACGGCATGAGGATTTTAAAACATTTGAAAAACTACTAAAGAGAAAAACAAATCAAGATGATGTACCCACTGCTTTAGAAATAAAAAAAAATATTCCAATTTATTCTGGTCAGCTAGTTAGAGATTATGCAAATTCATCCGAAAAAAAACAAAAATTACTAACTGAATGGTCTAATGTTTTCAAAAGTGGTGCAGGAATAATAGCTATTACAAATGCTATTAAAAGTTCTTCCGTGATTGAAACTGCAACAAAAATATTTGAAGCGATAATAAAATCTGAAAAAATAAATGGAAATTCAGGTGATCATTTTGCTAAACCAGGAGCTAATGATAGAATATGGAATTCTCTTCAAAAGCACTGTATGGAAGACCCACAAAACTTTATAGATTACTACTGTTCAGAGATCATAGCTTTAGCTGCACAATCTTGGCTTGGCCCCAATTATCAAATTACCGCACAAGTAAATAGTGTGAACCCCGGTGGTGAAGCTCAAAAACCTCACAGAGATTACCACTTAGGGTTTATGTCAACAGAACAATCTGCTAATTTTCCTCCAAATGTACATACAATTTCTCAATTCCTAACACTTCAGGGCGCAATTGCGCACTGCGACATAACTATTGATAGTGGTCCAACTCTCTTTCTACCATACTCCCAACAATATAAAAATGGCTATATTGATTTCACCAAAGAGAAATTTCAAAAATACTTTAATGAAAATTCTATTCAGATTGAAATGAATAAGGGGGATGCTATTTTTTTTAATCCTGCTGTGATGCATGGAGCAGGAAATAATAGAACCAGATCTGTAAAGAGAATGGTTAACCTACTGCAAATATCTTCAGCATTTGGCAGAGCTATGGAAACAGTTAATAGGAAAAAAATGACTGAGAAACTTTATCCTCACCTGTTAGAATTAGTGTTGAAAAACAAAATGCCTTTCCGTTTAATTGAAAATGTTGTTGGTGCAAGTTCGGAAGGTTATTCATTTCCAACCAATTTAGACCTAAATCCACCGGTAGAAGGAAAGGCACCTAAAAACCAAGCTATGATAATAATTGAGTCATTAAAGGCCAAGAAGGAACCAACTTTGGTATTGGAAGAGTTAAAATTACTTGATATTAGACAATTTTCGTGAAAAGTATTTTGATTATATGAAAAAAATAAAATTTGCAATTTTGGGACTTGGTAGAATCGGAAGGTTACATGCCGATACAATAATTACCAATCCAAATTCTGAGCTTGTTTCTATTAATGACCCAAAGAATAACGAAATTAACAACCTTAAAAAAAAATATTTATGTCAAGTAATGTCTATTGATGATATTGCTAGTGATGATCAAATTAAAGGACTTCTTATCTGCACTCCTACCGAAACACATATTGATCTAATTAAAAAATTTCTTCATACCAAAAAAGCTGTGTTTTGTGAAAAACCGCTAGATTTAAATCTAAAAAAAGTTGAAAATATTGTTCAATTGGTAAGAGATACCAAATCTCAAGTAATGGTGGGTTTTAATAGGAGATTTGATCCACATTTCGCTAAATTAAAATTACATTTAATCCAAAAAGAAATTGGAATTATTGAGCAAATTATCATAACATCAAGAGATCCATCACCCCCAACTATTGAATATATAACACAATCCGGTGGCATTTTTAAAGATATGGCAATTCACGATTTCGATATGGCTGTATTCTTAGTAGGTGAGAAAATACATTCTATCAGCGCTTTAGGGTCAAATTTAGTAAGTAAAAAAATAGAACAAGCAGGTGATTACGACACTGCCAATATTTTAATGAAAACTGTTTCAGGAAAGCAAATTTCAATAATTAACTCGCGACGGACGACTTATGGTTATGATCAAAGAGTTGAGGTTCATGGATCAAAAGGAATCTTGAAAGTTAACAACCCACCTCTTACAGAGATTGAACTTGCAAACGAGTCAGGAGCAACCAAGGAAAGGTTACATACTTTTTTTATGACGCGATATGCAGATGCGTACAAGAATCAAATAGACTATTTTATTGAATGCATAAAAAAAAAGTCAATGCCTAAACCTGATGTTCAAGATGGTCATTATGCACTGTACTTAGCCGAAAATGCCCTTAAATCTGCCAGAACAGGTAGGACTATTTATTTAAGTTAATAATTGTAACTAGATTTTTATCCACTTTCCACTTAGCGCTGATCTATCTACAGCGTTCATTACTTTTTCTATATCATATCCAGATTCAAAATTGGGCCAAGCCTCTGTATCGTGCTCTATTGCGAACAAAAGCATCTGTAATTCACACATTTTTACATCCATAAATCCTAAACTGTGACCTCCATTAGGTAGAAATGATTTGTAAAAAGGATGATCAGGACCTGTTAAAATAGTTCTGAACCCGTCTGTACTTTTCTTTTTTTGTCGTGTAAATAATTTGATCTCGTTTAGTCTTTCCTGATCGAAGGTTATTGTACCAAGTGTTCCGTGTACTTCCCATGTAAGCCCACATTTTTTACCCCAAGTAACTCTACTGGCGCCTATATGCCCATGGACTCCATTTTTAAAATGAATAAGAGCTGCGATCATATCGTCGTTATCTACAATCTTAGTTTCTTTTTTATTAGCTGGATCTTTCCTTTTGGGATGAACAATGTTTATATCTCCTACAACTTTTGAGATAGTTGATCCAACTAAAAAGTGCGCTACGCTGATAACATGACTTAATATATCCCCATTTGCCCCTGTACCAGAGGCATCTCGTGACATACGCCAAGACCACGGTCTTTTTTTATCCGCCTCATTATCGACATCGTAACGACAAAAAAAACCCACGATGTCACCGATTGTACCACTTTCTATTAACTCTCTTGCATGTAATACTGATGGATTTTTTGTGTAATTGTAACCAATTATGGTTTTGCCTCTACTTTTTTTTGACGCCGAAAGCATTTTCTTACTATCTAGCAGGCTACTTGACATAGGTTTCTCACACCAAACACTTTTTCCTAACTTTAAAGCTGAAATTGCAATTTCAGCGTGGGTATCATTTGGTGTACAAACAGAAACTAGATCTACTTTTGGGTCGTTTACTACCTCTAACCAGTTGCTAGTATACCTTGAAAATCCAAGGTCTTTTGCTCTTTGACTAGCTCTCTTGGGGCTTAAATCACAAACTATCTCCAGTTTTGGTCTTAACCCTGTACCAAAAACTGAAGCGGAAGCACTATAGGCAACTGAGTGAGCTTTACCCATAAACCCTGTACCAATAACTCCTACCCCAATACCTTTCATAAATATCTCCTAAACAAAATGAGTACTATTAATACAAATTTTATAAAAAACTAAGGAAGTAGCAAGTTGCCATTCTAATTTTATCTAATTTTTATATGTATATTATCAAGATAACTTTTAATATCTTCTTTACGCAATAAATTATTTTACTTTGAAAGAGACTGATTCTACTATGTTAATATTACTAAATAATTTTAAAGTGGAGGAAAATTTATGAAAAAAATACTAACTACGTTAATAGCTTTTTTGTTATCTACCAGTTTTTCTTTTGCTGGAGATCATAAAGCTAATATTATCGTTGTAACTCATGGCTCTGACACAGATGCTTTTTGGGGTGTTGTAAGAAATGGCGTTGAAGCTGCTAAAAAAGACACTGGCGCAGATGTTCAATATAGAAATCCACCAACCGGAGATTTAAACGAAATGGCATCTTTAATTGAAGCTGCTATTGCACAAAAGCCAGATGGTATAGTTGTATCAATACCAGCACCTGACATTTTGGGTGGACCAATTAAAGCAGCTGTTGCAGCTGGGATTCCAGTCATATCTATGAATTCTGGTGCTGGCGTTTCAAAAAGTTTAGGTGCTGTAATGCATGTTGGGCAACCCGAATATGAAGCTGGTCTAGGTGGTGGTGAAAAAAGCAAAGGTTTAGGTGGAAAGAACTCGGTTTGCTTTAACCATGAGCCAATGAATACTGCGCTGAAGGACAGGTGTCAGGGATTTGCTGATGGCATGGGTGAGAAGCTCAATATGGTTGAGGTTTCAACTGATTTTGATGATATTAAAAATACTGTCATTGCACATATGACATCTAATCCAAACACAGGTGCCATAATGGCAGTTGGTCCAACAGGTTGTGACCCAACTATAGCCGCTCTAAAAGAAATGGGTAAAGCTGGAAAAGTTGTGTTAGGTTGTTTTGACCTTGGACCAGCAATTGTTGATGGCATAATTGACGGAACAGTTAACTACGCTATAGACCAGCAACAATTTCTTCAAGGTTATGTGCCAGTTATGGTACTTCACCTAAATCACAGAAATGGTACTCTTCCAGGTAATTCAATTAACTCAGGCCCAGGTTTTGTTACTAAGGGCAATGTTGAATTAGTAAAGAAACTAGCTGGGAAAGAAAGATAAGCAATAATCTTTTTCCTTTAGTATAGAATCTGGCAAATCCTTTTGATTTGCCAGATTCATCTTAGGTGGACAAATGGCAACTGATGAACGCATACGAGAAATTGGATTAATCAGAAGATCTATATCTAGACCTGAGCTGGGATCTGTTTTTGGACTAATAATAATCGTTATCACTTTTATGACACTTACCTCGATAAGCGGTACATTTGAAGCTATGTGGTTAAATCCAATAGGTATCCAGGCATGGGTAGAACTTGCAGCATTTGTTGGCATTTTAGCTATTGGAGCCTCTCTTCTAATGATAGCAGGAGAATTTGATCTTAGTATGGGAGCTAATATCGCTTTGGCTGGACATAGTTTTGCTATTTTTCTTTTATTTGGAGTGCCAGTAGAGTTGGCGATTATATTAACCTTTTTGGAACTCGCCTTTTTAGGATTTATCATTGGAATAATTGTTGTCAGAACTGGACTTCCTAGTTTCATTGTAACTCTAGCTTTTTGGTTCGCTAGTAGAGGGTTTGCAGTGTTTCTTAGTCAGACTTTTTTCAATCAATCTAGATTATCTGTTAAGGCAAATCTTAAACCTCCCCCAGGAGGTGGAGAGGACCCTACACTGATTGATAACATTTTTGCATTCGATAGGGCTTTTGGAGTGCCTTTTGATGCTGAAGTTTATTATTTTATTATTCTTGTTTTTTTAGTTGCTTTCATCACCACCCGAACGCCATATGGAAATTGGATATATGCATCTGGAGGAGATCCTGTGGCCGCAAGAGCTGTAGGAGTTCCAGTGGCAAGGGTAAAAATTAGTCTTTTTATGATATCAACTTCTCTGGCTTGCTTGTTAGGTATTTTAACAGTTATGACCTCTGGTGCATCAGATCCAAAAGCTGGAGATTTTAGGGAGTTACATGCAATTGCAGCAGCTGTTATTGGCGGTTGTGCTTTAACTGGGGGATACGGTTCTGTAGTTGGAGCTGTTCTTGGGGCATTAATTTTTGCAATTGCGAGCAGAGGAATAAATTTTGTACCTTTCATCGATAATAATCTTTTTAGAGTAATGTTAGGGATGCTTATATTGGGATCTGCTCTCTTAAACCAATTTTTAAGAGATAGGATAGTGAAAGGATAATGGATATATGACCCCATCAATTGAGTTTAAAGGTGTATCAAAATTTTTTGGAAACATAATAGCTCTAAAGGACATTTCTTTTAAAGTTTTCAAGGGTGAAATAACGGCTCTTTTAGGAGACAATGGTGCTGGAAAGTCAACACTTATAAAACTATTATCCGGAGTCCATATACCTAGTGAGGGTGAAATACTATTGAATGGCAAGGTGGTAAATTTTAAGTCACCTAGACAAGCTGTTACTGCTGGAATTGGTACCGTCTATCAAGACTTGGCCTTGCAATCTTTAATGAGTGTAACTAGAAACTTTTTTCTAGGCAGAGAAATTACAAAAGGTATTTTTTTAGATATGTCTCTAATGAATGATATTACACGAAAGGAAATGGCTAAACTGGGTATTGATGTTGCGGACCCAACACAACCTATAGGCACAATGTCTGGTGGACAAAGACAGACACTTGCGATAGCTAGAGCTATTTATTTTGGTGCCAATGTACTCATTCTTGATGAGCCCACTTCAGCCCTCGGACAAAAGCAGCAGTTAGAAGTTTTAAGAACTATAAAAAAAGTTAAAGATTTAGGAGACATAGCGATCATATTCATAACTCATAACGATATGCATGCTAAACTTTTGGGAGATCGGTTTGCTTTTCTTAATAGAGGAAAAGTTTTAGCTGAGGGATCGAGAGATGAAATTGATATAAATAATCTCAGACCTCTAATGGCGGGTGGTGAAGATTTAGATAAACTTGAAACAGAGTTCTCAGAAAGATACAATTGATCCAATGGAAAAAATTAAGTTTTGAACGATTTTTTAGAAAACGGTTTGGGATTTAAATTAATAATTAATAACAAAGAATGACATTTTTATAATTCCACAGTTAATAAAGTTATACAAGAGGAACAATAAATGATGAAAACAGTTAGATTAACATCTGCGCAAGCCCTAGTGAAGTGGATCATTGCACAAAAGATTGAACAATTTGATGGATCGTATGAAATGGCTTTTAAGGGAGTGTGGGGTATATTTGGACACGGTAATGTTGCCGGCATAGGTGAGGCTTTAGAAAAGTATAAAACAGTTCTTCCAACATATAGAGGACATAACGAACAAGGTATGGCACATGCTGCATTGGCATACACAAAAGAAATGCAAAGAAGAAGGTTTATGGCAGTCACATCCTCTATCGGTCCTGGTGCAACGAATTTAGTGACGGCAGCTGCATTGGCTCACGTTAATAGACTACCAATTCTTTTACTACCAGGTGATGTGTTTGCTGACAGACGGCCTGACCCAGTACTGCAACAGATTGAAGATTTTGAAGATGGGACTGTATCAGCAAATGATTGCTTCAGACCAGTCAGTAGATATTTTGATCGTATAACTAGACCTGAACAGTTACTTAACGCCTTGCCAAAAGCTATGTCAATCCTTACTGATCCTGCCATGACCGGACCCGTAACGCTAGCATTTTGTCAAGATGTTCAAGCTGAAGCTTATAATTACCCCGTGTCTTTTTTTGAACCCTCTTATTGGAATGTAAGGAGAATTCAACCTGACCGAAGAGAAATCGAAAGGTTGGCTAGTGCTCTAGAAAAGTCAAAAAAACCTGTTTTAATTGCTGGTGGAGGCGTGAAATATAGTAATGCTCAAGATGAATTAAAGGAATTTTTAGATATTACTAAAGTGCCATTAGTGGTAACTCAAGCAGGAAAATCGGTACTGGTGGAAAAAGATGAACAGAATCTTGGATCTATAGGTGTGACAGGTTCTAGTTCAGCCAATGCAATTATTTCGGACGCTGATTTTATTATTTCAGTTGGTAGTCGATTGCAAGATTTTACAACTGGCTCTAACGGATTAATAAAAGCCCCGGTATACTCTATTAATGTACAAGCACATGATCTAACAAAACACCAATCAAAACCTATATTAGGCGATGCTAAAGTTTCATTGCAATTACTAAAGGCGCTAAGCACAAATTATAAGGTCAGTTCAGGCTATATCTCAAAGTATACCGCAGCTAAAGAAAAATGGTTAAAAGACTTAGAGAAAATAACAGCTCCCAGTTTGATGAATAGTTTGCCTTCCGACAGTCAAGTAATTGGTGCTGTAAACCGAAGTGTTCCTGAAAACACAATCGTTATTGGGGCAGCAGGCTCAATGCCAGGAGAACTGCACAAACTGTGGAAAGTTTTAGATCAAAATACATATCATATGGAGTATGGCTATTCTTGCATGGGATATGAAATCTCAGCTGGTATTGGAGTAAATCTCGCTACACCTAATAGACCTAATGTCGTTTTTTCAGGTGACGGATCTTACCTAATGATGAATTCTGAACTAGCTACAGCTGCTATGATGGGAATTTCAATGACCCTTATTCTTACAAACAATAAAGGGTATGGTTGTATCAATCGTTTGCAAAAGGCAACAGGGGGAGCAGAGTTTAATAATCTGTTTTCTGACTCTAAATTTGATAAGCAGATAGAGATTGATTTCGTTTCTCACGCCAAATCTATGGGAGCTAAAGCTGTCTATGTGTCTGAAATAGCTGAACTCGAAGTTGAGGTAAAAAACACAATTAGAAAAAAGGGGGTTAAGGTTATAGTTATTGATACAGATCCAAATATTAGTACTGTAGAAGGAGGTGCTTGGTGGGATGTTGCCATTCCAGAAACTTTTACGGATAGTAATAAGTCAAATCTTAGAAAGGACTATTTAGTTGCTAGAATAAATCAAAACAAAGGATTTAAATGATGATCGGAAAGTTAATCGATAAATTTTCAAAAGAAAAGGCGTGTCTTAGATGGAGGTAAAATTGGGTATGTCACCAATTTCATGGACTAATGATGATTTACCTGAACTAGGAGGTGATACTAGCTTAGAAACATGCTTAAAAGAAACACGCTTAGCTGGGTTTTCAGGAACTGAGTTAGGCGGAAAATTTCCAAACAATCCTAATAGCCTTAAAAAAGTTTTAGAAGCGCACGAATTAAAACTTATTTCCGGTTGGTATTCTGGAACATTGCTTAAAAATAAGTTAAATGACGAAAAAATAAAGTTAGATAAAATGTTGAAACTATTTGTGAAAGTTGGTGCAAGTGTTTTAGTTTATGGAGAAACTTACAATACAGTTCAAAATAATAAAGACAAACCTTTAAATTCGAGACCAAGATTATCAGAATTTGATATTAAGCAATATGGACAAGACTTAAGTAATTTAGCCGATTACTGCTTGGATAAAGGTGTGCCTTTGAGTTTCCATCATCATATGGGTACAGTCGTTGAGACGCAAAATGAGATTGAGCAGTTAATGGATAATACTAGAGAATCTGTTGGTCTTCTTTTAGACACAGGGCATCTTCTATTCGCCAACGGTGATTATGAGAAAATTATTTCTGCCTTTGGAAATAGAATAAATCATGTTCATGCAAAAGATATTAGAGAGAATATTTTAAAAAAAGTGGATAAAACTAAGGATAGTTTTTTAGATTGTGTGTTGAATGGTATATTTACAGTTCCAGGAGACGGTTGCATTAACTACCGAAAATTTATTAAAAGACTTAAAGATATAAAGTATAGTGGTTGGATTGTTGTTGAAGCAGAACAAGATCCTCTTAAAGCAAATCCATTTGAGTATGCAAGAAAAGGTTATAACACATTAGTATCCTGCTTGGAATATAATGATTTTAAGATAATAATCTAATACAAAATCATATTGAGTCATTTTTTTTAAACTTAAATAAGTTAATTAATTTTTAATTCTCAATATCTGTACCACAATTTTCCGTAGGTTGTATCTGGTAGCAATAGAGAATTTAATTAAGTATAAGTTATAAATACCTGTAATCATTATATAATTTATAAAAATTTTAAATTTAAAAAAGGTAAGGAATTTATAGATATGGCGGATGGGGGGTCAGCCAAAGTGATCTCTAAGCGATTGATTTGAATCAATAAAATAGAGGGCCATTAATATTGTCCCACTAATTGTCCCACAAAATATTTATAAAGT
>PBXW01000147.1 GCA_002727735.1 Crocinitomicaceae bacterium | reverse complement strand
GCCATTCTTAAAGACCACGGTATTTTATAGTTATATAAACTTGCAGGAATCTTATCTTTTTCATCTTCATCATCCTGTGAAAACTCTTCTGTTGAAGTATCCATCGCTCTACCAAATAAGTCATCATCTCTACCACCGTTCCTAACTGACTCATCAATTGAGGCTTGAGTCCTACTTGACTTTTCGTCACTACCATCGCTGTTAAATGTATAATTAAATGTTAAATTAGCTGTTGTTAATCTAAACAAACCTCCACCGTTATTAATTTGAAGCTGGTCAATTCTGTTGTTATTTTCATCTAATGCATATGGATCCAATGTAGCACCAAAATTTATATTCATTTTATTTTTGAACAACTGTGTTCCACCAGTCATTCTTACAGGTGATAGTCTTAAAGAATCTGCAGCTAAATTATAAGAGGTTGAAAAATTCAAATTATTAAGAATTACAACTTTTTTTAATTCATCTTCATCGCTATCTTCATCAAAAACCTTGGCTTCAATATTGTTATTTACAGAAAGTGAAATCGAACTTGAATAATTTTTGTTTGGTTGTCCAAAGATTGAACCTTCAAACCTTGAATATTCAACATCCGAGGTAGTTAAACCATCAGCACTTATAACCTCATAAGTTTCATAATATTTATCAAATGAAGGTGATATTCCATAACTCAATGAAGGCCGAATAACGTGTCTTAGCGCTCTAATTTTATTATTTTCTTTGAAATTATACATCCCGTACACTGTTGTACCCAAGCTTGTTGAAAAATTATATGTTCTAAAAGAATCAAAACCTTTAATTTCATTTGTTATAACATCTTGCTCTTGAATATCAAATTCTCTATTAATAGTTTTAAAAACCCAAGTTTCTTGAAAGTTTGAACTTGTGGAAAAACTAAAATATTTTAAAATCTTAAAATTTGTACTTATTGGAATAGAGTGTTGAAAACCTGATTTAGCCGATTCAAACATTTCTTTTTTGAAAAATAATGAATCTGTTGTCAAAATTCTATTTTCACCACGAACGTTGTATTGAAAATTAATGTTTTGAATAACACCTTTTTTTGTTCCAACTTTTGGTGCGAATGGATAAATTCTTGAAACACTTCCCTGAAAAGTTGGTAAGGTCATGTTTATTGTTTGTGTGTTCGTATTTTGGGAATGAGTAGCTGACAAACTCATATTTACTTGGGGCTCACCTTGAAATGTTTTTGAATACGATACTGATGATGACATTGAATTATTTAAATAATTAGCGGCATTCATTTGATTAATTGACTGTTGATAATACTTACTACTCCCCAAGTTGACAGATGCAGAAAACCTTGAATTTGGATTTGATTTTGAATCCTGACTATGAGACCATCTTAAGTTATATATAGAGCTTTTTGAATAATCTGGGAATCCTCTCTCACTTTGAATTAAATTTTCAAATCTAAAACTTAAATTCCCTCTAAATTTATATCTGTAGTAATACATATTTTCGACTCTAAATCCATAACTACCGTTGGTATAATAATCTCCAAGTAATGTTAAATCTAAATTATCATTTATAGGAAGATAATAACCACCATTTTGGACAAAATAACCTCTAGAATTTTGTTCACCAAATGAGGGAAAAATTATTCCAGAACTTCTTTTGTTAGAAATTGGAAAATACGCAAAAGGCAAACCAATTGGTGTGGGTACATCTGCGATATACATATTAGTAGGTCCAGTGATAATTTTTTTGCCAGGAATAACCTTTGCTTTTCGTAATAAGAAATAGTATTCTGGATTATCGATATCAGCAGCGGTTGTAAATTTTCCTCTATCCATATAATATACAGAATCGTTTTCTTTTTTAGTTTTATCCGAAAGAATATTTAATCCAGCCTCTTCTGTTCTGGAATTGAAGATAATAGCTTTTTTAGTATCCATATTAAATTTTAAGGAATCTGGTCTTATTTCATCTTGTCCTTGTTTAAAAACGGGTAATTGAGAGTATTGACCTAATGAATCCTTGATTCTTCCAGCATATATTTCATTTTTATCATAATCAACCACTATAATACCGGAAGTTATTTCCATATCCTGATATGTAATCTTTGCTTGGTTATAAAGTCTTATAAGTTTATCATTTGGATTAATCGATGTTGTATCTGTAGCTTCATATGTAATTTTCCCTAATAATGTATTATTTACTGGTTTTATTGAGTCGATTTTTTGGATACTGTCATTTACATAACTATAATTATTTGAGTAAGTCACAATGTTTATAAAAAATGTATAACTTAAGAATAAAAATAATCTGGAGAAGTGTGTTTTCAACCTATTGAATGTATATTAGTACTACCTAGAAACAGATATAAATTTACGTATATTTTAAAGCTATAATACATAATTTATGACTAAAGTTTGTTCAAAGTCACTTTTTTTTAACCATAGTTTAACAGGAAAAGCATTATTGATTATAATTTTGATGTTTTCAGGTTTTCTTGAATCATCTTTTGCACAGAAGCCATTTAAAATTGTAATTGATGCTGGACATGGAGGCAAAGATCCGGGCCGACCTAATAAAAGTGGTATAAAAGAAAAGGATATTGTATTAAATATAGCACTTGATTTAGGAAAAAAACTAAAAAATAGCGGTAATGAAGTTCTATACACAAGAGATAAAGATGTTTTTTTAACTCTTAGACAAAGAGCAAAAATAGCAAATGAAGCTGACGCTGATCTTTTTATTTCAATTCACTGTAATGCTTTTCATGACAGCTCAGTTCACGGTTCAGAAACTTTTGTTTACGGACTACATGTAAGTAATGCTAACTTAAATATTGCAAAAAAAGAAAATGATATTACTTTTTTAGATGAACATTATCAGGAAACGCAAGAATCATTTAATCCATCCTCAACTGAATCTGTTATTGGTTTAACCTTAATGCAAGAAGAATATTTGGATCAAAGTATCCTCCTTGCTAGCTTTGTTCAAGATAATTTTAGAAAAGATTTAAACAGAAAAAATAGAGGGGTAAAGCAATCTGGATTTTGGGTGCTTCATAATACATATATGCCCAGTATATTAATAGAAGCTGGCTTTATGACAAACCCAAATGAAGGGGCTTACTTAAATTCAAAAAAAGGACAAACAGAGATATCTAATAGTATCTATGATGCCATAATTAAATATAAAAAAGCCATAAATTACTCTGATGATTTTGATGTCAAATCAAATAATCAAAATCCAATTACTTATAAAGTACAAATTGCTGCCGGTAAAAGATGGTTAGAATTAAAATCTTATAATTTTAAAGGACTAAAAGACTTATCCAGGATTAAACAGGGAACCATTTACAAGTACTTTTATTCAAGCTCTAAAAGTCTTACAGAAATTAAGAAAAAGAAAAAATATGCTAGAGATAATGGTTTTCCAAACGCATATATTGTTGGATTTGAAAACGGAAAATTATTTGAAGTTGACTAAAATATTATTTAATATAAATTCCTAATTTTATGATTAAGATAAATACATGAGATTTACTAAAGAGATAAAAATAGGTTTCTTAGCAATTATCGGGATAATGATGAGTGTATTCTCATATAATTACTTGAAGGGAATAAACCTTTTTGATAAAAGTAGAAAATTTACAATTAGTTACGAGAAAGTTGATGGACTTTCAATTTCTAATCCGGTCACAATGAACGGATTTAAAATTGGCAAGGTTAAAAAAATTAACTTCAATCCAGATAATACAAGAGAACTATTGGTTGATATATTAATAGATAATGATGTGGTTTTTCCAAAAACTAGTGTTGCCGAATTATATGAAACTGGACTAATAGGGGGTAAAGCAATAGCAATTATACCTGACTACGAGAATGATTCAACTGTAGCTTTCGATGGAGATCAATTAAAAGGAATAATTAAACCTGGTTTAACAGAACTTGTAAATCAAATTTTACCTCAAGTACAGCTTCAAATAGAGGCTGTTATGAAAAATGCAGAGATTGTATTCAAAAATATTAATACCCTTTTTGATGAAGATACAAAACAAGAGTTAAGGTCTAGTATAGAGGATTTTTCAAATTTAACTAAAAGCTTATCAGAAACTTCTAATGAAATTTCAAGCTTAATTACAAATAATTCAGATAATATTTCTTTTGCCATTTCAGATTTTAAGAAAGCAAGTAATAATATTAAATCAATTAGTGAATCCATTTCATCTAAGGAAGTTTCTGAAATTTCATCCAATTTAAACACCCTAGTAAATAATTTAAATTCAATTAGTAAAAGTTTAAAGGACTCAGAGGGAACTGTTGGTCAGTTAATTAACGATAAGTCTATTTATAATAATCTAGAAAATGCCACTGAAAAACTAAATATTCTGATTGAAGATATCAGATTAAATCCAGATAGGTATATTAATTTTTCAGTTTTTGGAAGAAAAAATAATCAGTAAAAAATAATTAATTGGATCTAATACCTCAAATAGTTTTTGTTTTAATTTTAGTTATTTCTCTTGGTTTTTTTACTAGAAATGTTTTAAGGCTAAAAAGAAATATTATGCTAGGAAAAGGGCAAACAGATCCCATAATAAACAAACCTGAAAGAATTAAGAATATGTTGAGAATTGCTTTGGGTCAATCAAAAATGGTTACTAGACCCATTCCAGGAATACTGCACTTGATAGTTTATTTAGGATTTATAATTATAAACATTGAACTGATTGAGATCCTGATTGATGGCATATTTGGTACTCACAGAGTATTTTCATCAATGGGAGGATTTTACGGCTTTCTAATTGGTTCATTTGAAGTTTTTGCAGTCCTTGTATTGATTGCAGTTATAGCTTTTTGGTCAAGAAGAAATATTATAAGAATAAAGAGATTTTCTGAAACAAAAATGATGGGGTGGCCCAAACTTGATGCTGATTTAATTCTATATTTCGAAATCATACTGATGAGTCTATTTCTATTGATGAATGCAACAGATTTAGAATTTCAAAATATGAATAATGGAAATGTAATCAGTGGTTATATTTATCCTTATTTTAGTGGCTATTCTGAAGAGACATTACACCTTTTTGAGAGGTCTTTCTGGTGGTCTCATATTATCGGTATTTTTATTTTTCTTAATTATTTATATTATTCAAAACACTTACATATAATTCTAGCTTTTCCAAACACCTATTATGCTTCATTATCAGATATGGGTAAGTTAAATAACATGAAATCGGTTACAAATGAAGTAAATATTATGATGGGTAAGTCAAATGAATCTGATGTTAATGATGATATAAATTTTGGTGCCTCAGATGTTATGGATCTTTCTTGGCTCCAATTATTAAATGCATATTCATGCACTGAATGTGGTAGATGTACAAGTGTGTGTCCAGCAAATATGACAGGTAAAAAATTATCTCCAAGAAAGATTATGATGGATACTAGAGATAGAATTGAAGAAGTTGGTAATAATATTGATACAAACGGAAAATATATTAATGACAATAAAAAGCTATTAGGTGATTATATTTCTGAGGAGGAATTATGGGCTTGTACCTCATGTAATGCATGTGTTGAAGAGTGTCCGATAAGTATCAATCCTCTTTCAATTATAATGGATATGAGAAGAAATTTGGTAATGGAAGATTCTTCAGCCCCCAGTGAATTGAATAATATGATGAGTAATATAGAGAATAATGGAGCACCTTGGCCATACAATCAACAAGATAGATTAAATTGGAATGAATAAATAATTATGGATAGAAACGAGATGGATAAAATTTTAAACGAAAAAGTAGAATCTGGAAAAAAAATAAGCCCTGTTCTTCCTGACGGTGTCAAAAACTATTTAATTGACATTGATGGGACGATAACAGAGGATGTTCCAAATGAAGAGCCTGAAAGAATGGAGACATGTTTGCCATTTGATGATGCACTTAAAACATGTAATAGATGGTACGATGAAGGTCATATGATTTGTTTCTTTACTTCCAGAGTTGAAGAGCATCGTGAGGTAACAGAAAAATGGTTAAATAAACATGGATTTAAGTATCACTCATTGCTTATGGGCAAACCAAGGGGTGGAAACTATCACTGGATCGACAACCATTTAGTAAAAGCTACCAGATACAATGGTACATTTGGAGATTTAGTTAGAAAAGAAGTCACTATAGAAGTTTTTAATGATGAACGATCTTAAAATAAAAACAATTGAAGAATTTCAAAGAGAAGGTATTTCCCCTGAAATTTTATTTTGGGTTGGATGTGCAGGAAGTTTTGATGATCGGGCTAAAAGAATAACTAAAGCTTTTGTTAAAATCTTAAACTCTGCAAATATTAGTTTTGGAGTTTTAGGAAAGGATGAATCATGTACGGGTGACCCTGCTAAAAGAGCTGGAAATGAATTTCTTTTTCAGATGCAAGCTATGACCAATATAGAGGTTCTAAATTCTTTTGAAATAAAGACAATTGTTACCACATGCCCTCATTGTTTTAATACATTAAAAAATGAATACCCTGATTTGGGGGGAAATTATAAAGTTTATCATCACACCCAATTTATTAATAAACTATTGGAAGAAGGTAGATTTTCAATAGAAGGTGGTTCTTACAAGGGAAAAAAGATCACATATCATGATCCATGTTTTTTAGGAAGGGCTAATAATGAATATAATGCCCCAAGAAATCTTATCAGGAAAATTGATGCGGAACTT
>PBXW01000146.1 GCA_002727735.1 Crocinitomicaceae bacterium | reverse complement strand
TCCAGGTGTAAATAGCAATAAAATTCTAGCAATAATTATTATAAAGAAACCTAATAACAGGTTAGCTTTATATTTGATTAGATATTTATTTAAATATTTTAATTCACTCAATTATGTAAATATTTTTAGATAATTAATATTATCTTGCGGTAATTTTAAATTGTTCTTTTAAATGTTAAATCGAAGACATATCAGGCTTAAAATAATGCAATATTTATATGCTGCCGAAATATCTGATTTCGAAGATACAAAAGAACATAATAAAAATCTTAAGAACAGTATTCATTCTATACATTATTTATACCTCTTACAAATTTCATTCTTGATTGAAATTTTAAAAAAGGCTAGGGATAAGTATAATATTTCACAGCAGAGTTTCACAGGAAATACTAATAATAGGTATTCTAACAAAAAGTTTTCTGAAAATATATTTTTAAACGATATCGCATCTAACTTAAAAATAGTTGAATTATTAAATTCTAATGATTTTGTTGATTGGGAGATTGATTACAAATATGTAAATATTTTTTATGATAAGATAATCAACAGTGAAATATATGATTCATACATGGAAAGTAAAATAAATTCTTTTAAAGAAGACGTTAAGTTTGTTTACGATGTTTTTAAAAATCTAATTGTAACTGATGAAAAATTTCAAACTTTAATTGAGGAGAAAAATATTTATTGGATAGATGATTTCCCATTAGCTAACACATTGTTACTAAAGTATTTGAAAAATTCAACAAGAGATAATTATGAAAAAACATTTCACTTCAGTTTATTTTCAAATAAATCAGATGAAAAATATGCTGATGATTTAGCCAATCATTCTTTACTAAATTTTGAGCCCAATAACGAATTGATAAATAAATATGCAGCAAATTGGGATATTGAGCGATTAGCAAAAGTTGATTTAGTAATTATAAATTTGGCTATTTCAGAACTGAAAGAGTTTAGTGATATTCCTGTAAAGGTCACCTTGAATGAATACATTGAAATTTCAAAAGATTACTCAACTGAAAAAAGTAGTTTCTTTATTAACGGAATTCTTGATAAAGTTGTAAAAGATTTACTCAAAAATAATTCTTTAATTAAAGAGGGTAGAGGTTTGAGAGAATAACATTTTTTTTTACTTTTGAATAATTAATAATTCATTGATGAAAAAGATTATATATTTATTCGTATTTACATTAGTTTTCACTTCTTGTGGAGATGATCCATTTAGTAAAGTGAAAACCGAAAATGTTGAGCAAGCAGCTATAAGAGATAATACTCCTTCTAAATTTCCTGTCATGACTTTTGATAAAAAGGTTCATGATTTCGGAACTATTATGGATGGCGAAGCTCAGGAAACAGTTTTTTCTTACACCAATACTGGTGAAGCTCCTTTAGTTATTACTGAAATAAAGTCAACTTGTGGATGTACAGTTCCTCAAGATTGGAGTAGAGCACCTTTACTTCCTGGCGAATCTTCTCAATTTACAGTTAAATTTAACGGAAAAGGGATGAATAAAACTTCTAAAACCGTTACAATTAAGGCCAACACACAAAGAGGAACTGAATCAGTAAGAATATCGGCTTTTATTAATAAACCCGGAGGTTCTACCCCTGCTGGCCCCATTATCCAATAAATATGGAAAATTTTTCGCAGTTTACACCATTTCTGCTAATGTTTGCAGTCATATACTTTTTTATGATTGCACCGCAAATGAGAAAAGCTAAAAAGGAGAGAAAGTTTTTAACAGACTTAAAAACAGGTGATAGGGTTGTAATGAAAAGCGGTATGCATGGAAGAGTAAACCATATAAATCAAAAAGAGGGTACTTGTATTATAGAAACAACAGCTGGAAAACTAAAATTTAATAAGTCAATGATTTCAATGGATGCGTCAAATGAATTAAACAAGT
Source organism: Crocinitomicaceae bacterium (assembly GCA_002727735.1). GTDB lineage: Bacteria > Bacteroidota > Bacteroidia > Flavobacteriales_D > Parvicellaceae. The sequence goes on along the minus strand of PBXW01000146.1, from coordinate 4,459 downwards.
AGTTTTAGTTTATTAAAATGTATAAGAAAATTATATCTCCAATTTTATTCTTATTTGATCCTGAAAAAATTCATTCGTTTACGTTCATCCTCATAAAAATTGTTTTCAAGATACCTTTACTTGGTTTTTTTATTCAATCTTATTTTAGAGTTCAAAATAATAAGCTACAGAGAAATATTTTTGGTTTAACCTTTGAAAATCCTGTTGGTATAGCCGCAGGGTTTGATAAGAATGCTACCCATATTTCTGAATTTGAAAAATTTGGATTTGGTTTTATTGAAATAGGTACAGTTACCCCTAAACCGCAGAAAGGAAACATCAAAAAGAGACTATTTAGATTAAAAGAAGATATTGCTATAATTAATCGAATGGGTTTTAATAATGATGGAGTAACAAAGATTAAAAACAGATTAAAAAGGAAATATAAAGTTATCATTGGTGGAAATATTGGAAAAAATAAAACCACCCCAAATTCTGATGCTAAAGATGATTATTTAATATGTTTTAAAGAACTTTATGATTGCGTTGACTATTTTGTTGTTAATGTAAGCTCACCAAACACACCTGGATTGAGAGAGTTACAGTCAAAAGATTTTTTAAATGATCTTTTCAATGATTTAAATAAGTTTAGATTAAACAAGAAAATAAGAAAACCGATTTTACTTAAAATATCACCTGATTTAAATGAAGGTAAAATATTAGAAATCCTTAAAGTTATAGATGAAAATAAAATTGATGGTATAATTGCAACCAATACAACTGTAGATTTTCCTGAGCTTAAATCTCAAAATAAAAATGAAAAAGGAGGTCTAAGCGGAGAGCCATTATATGATAAAAGTAATGATGTAATTTCTTTTATTTCAAAAACAACAAAAGGAAAACTTCCAATAATTGGAGTTGGAGGTATTTCAACTCCAGAACAAGCTATAAATAAACTTAGAGCGGGAGCTCATCTGGTACAGTTATACACTGGAATTATCTATGAGGGGCCAGGAATAGCAAAAAAAATAAATAAAAGCTTACTGAATCACAAATTTTAAGGTGTTACTTGCCTCATTTGATACTAGTTTTATAAAGTATAAACCTTTTTTGAAATCTCTAACGTCAATTAACAAATCATTTTCATTAACAATAATTCTAGACTCAATTAATCTTCCATTAATATCGAAAATTGAGTAGTTATCAGGAATTAAATAGTCATATTTAATCTTAATAAAATTGTCAGCAGGATTTGGAAAAAGAGTTAAAGAGTTGTTCAAATTATTATTTAAACTAAGGTATTGGGTGCTTATCATGGTGCTTTCCTCATATCCAAAATCGGTATTTGTATGTATGAGAACTCCCTCTTCAGTTGTTAATTCATAAAATTCACTACCAATAGTCCAAAAATAATTATCTAATCCGTTACCTGCGCTATCATAAATTGTAAATGTGTAGCATTCAGACTGAGATATATCAAATTCATGATTATGTTCACCTGTTTGATCATAGGGTCCTCCTTCATATAACACTGTTCCGTTATCATCTGTTAATTCCCAGGTGTTTTCATTTAGGTCAATTATAAATACCTTAAGGTTTACCTTTGATGTTTCATATATATTTGAAGTAAAATTAATGTACTGTGGAAATACTTTTGTTAGTGTTTCTGATCCGTTAGATATAGTTAATGCAACATCATAAACTCCAGGAGCGTAATTATGTGTTGGATTTTGATCTGTATAATCGATTATATCGTCCCCATCAACATCCCATTGCCAAGATTCTGCTGCTACACTATTGTCATAAAAGTTAACAACTAAATTATCATCACAATCTGGTGGTGAAACTTCCGATAATATTCCAACATTGAATGAGGGGCATTCATAATAATTTCTATATATGTGGAATGCAGCATACATTCTTGCATTACCCATAGGGCTAAAGTTGTCTCGACATACTTGTGGAGCATATGTCATAAAGTTAGTTGGGTCTGGCTCATAGGGAAATCCTAACTCATCAACCTCATTTCCAGAATATAGACAATTAACATTACTCACTGTTGATGAGCTAAGTTGAGGATCAGCAGGTGTATCACACAAAAAATCTCCAGCAACATTACAGTTTGTACCATTTACGTATTCGTGAGGAGTTCCATCACCGTGAGTGTGGTATAAGTTAAAGTGGTGTCCAAACTCGTGGACAAGTGTGTTATATTCTGCTCCTATACATTGATTATCCATTACGATTACATCATAATACTGATTTGTGCTGCCACCAAAATATGTATAACCACATGCATATCCATCTCCAAATGCAATTTCATCAACAAAATATAAGTTTAAAATATTACTTTGATTATTAGAATACAATAATCCTTGGTCGTCTGTTGAATCAAATTCGTACAGATTACTATCAGCTATGTAGTTAATTTCATCACAAATATAGATTTCTAAAAAAGATGCTGCTAAATGTGTGTTTGCCTCATCTAGTTCATTTAATATATCATCTATCGAAACGGAAGTATTACCACCACCGTCCGTGACAATATGTAGTTTTGCAGGGATTTGTGTGATTGCAGTTGATGATTTGTTATTAAGTTTTTCAAAATATTCATCAATGTAATAATTATATAATTCTTGATTTTCGTATTCTAATTCAAGAATGTTATCAGAAACTTGCGTTATACATTCTTCATTGGGTTGTTGAGCCAATGTATTGAAGAAAAATAAAACAAAAACCATTACTTTATAAATTCTCATAAACTACATATTCTATAGCAAAAATAGTTAATTTTATAACGACCTCATAAATTATATTGGCACTGATGTTAATTTCATTTATTTTTTCTTGTTTTCTTTTAGCATTAAGTCCTGGTCCAGATAATTTATATTTGACTGCTATTACTTCCAAATCAGGAAAAATTGCAGGATTTTCATTTTTAATAGGATTACTTGCAGGCTGCATTGTTCATACAACATTACTTGCTTTTGGATTGAATGAATTTGTAATTAAATATGATTTATTTTTTGAAATAATAAAATATTCAGGTGTTTTTTATCTTTTGTATCTTTCTTATCAAACCTACAAATCGGAAATTTTAAATTTTCACCCAGAAAAAAATAACGATAAAGTATCTAATTACTTTAAAAGGGGGGTGTTAATGAATTTATTAAACCCAAAAGTATTTTTATTTTTTACATTATTCTTTCCAAATTTTATTTATTCTGAAATTTACTCGTTTAAACTTCAAATCTTTTCGTTAGGTATTATTTTTATTGTTGTAACATTTATTGTATTCGTATTGATTATCCTATTTTCTAATCTTATCTACAAAAAATTTTCTTCAAATAATAGATTTAAAATTTTTGCTAAATATTTCAATATTTTTGTGCTGTTATTGATTGCTCTGCTAATTCTGTTTACTGAAAATAATATAACTTTAACTTATTAATCCGTTATATGTCTAAACTTAAGATCATAGAATGTCCGCGAGATGCTATGCAAAGTATTAAAGAATTTATACCAACAGATAAGAAAATCAAATATGTTCAAAGTTTATTAGATGTTGGATTTGATACTATTGATGTTGGAAGTTTTGTTTCTAAAAAAGTTATTCCTCAGTTATCGGATACAGCAGATGTTATTAGCTCAATAGATTTAATTAATAATAAAACTGATTTGCTTGTGATCGTTGCAAATATTAAGGGGGCGGAAATTGCATCAAAGTACAATCAAATTTCTTATGTAGGCTTTCCTTTTTCAATTTCTGAAAACTTTCAAATGAGAAATACAAATAAAACCATTAATGAATCATTTTTAAACCTAGTTGAAATCAATAAAATAGTGACAAGAAGTGAAAAAAAATTGGTCGTTTATTTATCAATGTGCTTTGGTAATCCTTATGGTGAGGTTTGGAATTTACATAAAATCGATGAGTCTATTTCTAAGCTTATAGATCATGGTTTTAATCTGATTTCATTGAGTGATACCATTGGATCAGCAACTCCTTCTATAATAGAAAAGGTATACGGTTATTTTTCTCATAAATACTCAAATGTTGAGTTTGGCTTACATTTACATACTCATCCAAAATCTTGGAGAGATAAAATTGACGCATCTTTTGATTCAGGTTGTAATAGAATTGATGGTGCTATTCAGGGTTTTGGTGGTTGTCCAATGGCATCTGACAATTTAATTGGAAATATGCCAACAGAAAAAATTTTCTCTTATTGTCAAGAGAAAGGAGTAGAGACTAGTATTAATCCTTTGAAATTTGAAGCTGCCTATAACTATGCTAGTGATATATTTTTAAATTACCACTAATTTATTATTTATAATTATTCTAAATAATTTTTTTATTTGGAATTTAGCATCTATATTTGTCTTATCAATAATTAATCTAAATAAAAATAATGAAAAAATTATATCATATTATTATATTAATCCTTGCGAGTACTTCTTTTGTTTTTGCTCAAAATGC
>PBXW01000145.1 GCA_002727735.1 Crocinitomicaceae bacterium | reverse complement strand
TTTGCCCTTGGGACAATTATTGGTGGATATAGATTCCATAATAAATTTATTGGTTAATGGATAATTCAATCAAGCAATTAAGAGAGCAAATGGGTTTAAGTCAGGCAGATTTAGGTAGTTCTGTGGACGTTAGTAGACAAACAATTAATTCAATTGAAAATGGTAAATTTGACCCGAGTTTGCCATTGGCACTCAAGCTGGGTAAATTTTTTAACACTCCCGTTGAACAAATTTTTTCAACAAATAACTTTAATAAATAGGAGATATTATGAAAAAAGTAAAAAGTATAATTTCATTTATAGATGTACTTCTTGGAAGATTTAGAAAGATTTTTATTAATGCTTTCACGGTTTTATTCTTGCTGATTTTAACCGTTGGAATATTCACAAGTATTGGCTCATTATTTGAGTCCGATGAGATTGAGACTAAAGATATGGTTCTTTATTTGGAGCCTAATGGAGTGATTGTTGATAAAGCAATTACTAGAAATGATCCTTTTGAAGAATTTGAAATTTTTGGAAGCTCTACAAATCAGATTGAGTTAGAAAATATTTTAAAAGTAATCAATAATGCGGGGGCTGATGATAATTTAAAAGCCATTTATCTTGATGTAGATAACTTAAGAGCTTACTACACTTCTGCATTAAAAATAGCTGATGCTCTATATGAAGCCAGAGAAAATGGAAAAGAAATAATTGCTTACACTAGCGGATTAGGAACTACTAACTATCTTATTGCTTCTCAGGCAACTGAGATAATCTTAGAAAAGGATGCTTATGGATCTGTTCTGCCCTTTGGTTTTAGCAGAGTAAGACAATATCAGAAAGATTTTTTTGAAAATATCAAAGTAGATATGAACGTTTATGCAGCTGGTGATTTTAAATCAGGTCCTGAAGGTTTTACAAGGAATGATATGTCTGAAACAGATAGACTTGCATGGGTAGAGTTCGTCACTCCAGTTTGGGAAAAGTACAAATCTAGGATGGAAAAAGGCAGAGGTTTTGATGCAGGAACTATTCAATATATTGGAGATAATTATCATTTATTAGCGACTGAAAATGGCGGTGATGATAATGAAACTGCTTTAGCAGTTGGGTTAGTTGATAAGTTAATGACGAGGCAAGAAATTAGAAATTATATGATCGAAAAATTTGGCAGCGAAGAGGATTATGAGTGGCCAGAGGGTATTTCCGGAAGAGAGTACCTATCAACTTTAGATAAAAATGAGAATAAATCAGAAAATAAAATAGCTGTCATTCATGTTGAGGGAGCGATTGTCACTGGTGCTATAGATTTTAACACTGCTGGCTCTGGAGGTATTGTTAAAAACATTAACAAAGCGAGAGATGATGAAAACGTAAAAGGAATTATTTTAAGAGTTAATAGTCCAGGTGGAGATGTATATGCATCTTCGATGATTACAAACGCATTAGAAGAGTTTCAATCTACTGGAAGACCTGTTTTTACATCTATGGGTGATATAGCAGCTTCTGGAGGTGTTTGGGTTACAACAACTTCAGAGGAAATATGGGCTGAAGATACTACCCTTACTGGCTCAATTGGAGTTTACAGTATTGTTCCTGATGTGAGCCCACTTGAAAATTGGGCTGGTATCAACTACGACGGCGTTAGCATGACAAAAGCTGGTGATATCTATGATCTAAGCCGAGGAATGAATGAAGAGCTTAATAAGCAATTTAGAGAAAATACAGAAAACTTCTATAAAGAGTTTGTTACAAAGGTTGCTGATAATAGAAATATGGAATATTCAGAAGTTCTTAAATTTGCTGGTGGAAGAATATGGCGAGGTGATAAAGCCCTTGAGCTAGGCTTAATCGACAACTTAGGTACACTTGATGATGCTATTTATTCTATGGTAGCTCAACTTGAGTTAGAAGATTACAAAGTTTTTTCTTATGACACTGAGGTTGAATTTGAGTTCAATTTAAATTTGTTAATTCAAAATAAACTCCCCTCTCAGATACAGGATTTATTGAATGAGATTAGTGGCCTTAATAGGATGTTCCTATCTGAAAAAGATAGGTATGTTGTTGCCTATTGTTTTGATTGTGGCTTTAAAAACTTTGAATAACTTCTTTTATAAGGTTTAGGCCTATAGATTTTTTTCTTTCGAGAGACTCTATCTCAAGCTTTGATAGAGTCTTGAAAACTGTTTTTATATCTCTTTTTGAATTATTTATCAGATAATTCATATTTTTATCTGAAATCTCAATATTAAGATTATTTGAAATTGCTTTGCTAGCCTCTAACAGCTCGTCATCATCAATTGTTTCTAATCTAAGTATTTCCATTTTTTTAATCCTTGAAGTGAGATCGGGCATTACTTCAAGTTTATTAATACTTCCAGACAACAAAAGATGGCACTCCTTCTCATAGCACTCATTAATAAGATTAAAAAGTGCAATCTCCCATTCTCTTTGTTTATTCATAAGATCAACATCATCTATGCAAACCAAATCCAGCTCACTTACACCAGCTAGTATAGAAGGCTCAAGGATTATGGCTTTTTGCATAGGAATATAAATTGTAGAATTCTTAAAACTGGAATAATCATTACAGATAGCTTGCAGCAAGTAGGTTTTCCCATTACTTGCAAAATCATCTATAAACATTTGAGCGCCCTTTTTACTGCTGAATAAAACATTTTTAAGGATTTGAATAGTTTTATTATTATTTTTTGATACAAAGAAATTATTTAAAGATGCCCTCTCATTAATTTGGATTTGTAATGCTAGTTGGCGAGGATCAGACATTTTCTTTTATGAAATTATTGTTAAGCCACCATCTAAAATAACTTAAGAGACTTAATAATGATATTAATGCTATTAAAATATGAAAAATTTTAAAATTAATGGTTACGTTAAATATTTCAATAATTATCAAAGCTAAAATATAAATTATTTGAGATGCTGTTGTTGCCTTACCAATATAATTTGGAGATGGTGTTTTTTCAGTTATTGACATTTCAAATGCTGCGCCAAGAAGAATGAGCAGGTCTCGCAAAACAAAAATTATAAAGACTGATAAAGGAACAATTTGATTCCACCAAAGTGCAGTTATTGAACCAATCATGAGGAGCTTGTCTGCGACCGGATCAAGAATCTTACCTAAATCTGTATGCCACTTAAAAAATCTTGCAAGGAATCCATCAATTGCATCTGAAACTGATGCAAAGGTAAATAAAATAATAGCAAAGACATATTTAGAAGAGAGTAAGTTCAAAACTATTGGAATAACCAATGATATTCTTATCAATGAAATAAAGTTTGGTATAAATCTTAAATATTTGATCATGTTTTAATGAGTGAGGCTTCAATTAAATCTTTTGAAGATTTATCAAGCATTAAATCCTTATGCGATTTAACTGATTCAATAAATTGATCTTGTGTGCCAAAAATCTCTAAAATGAAAGATACCTCATCATTTTCAAATGAAGTTATGCTGTATCTTTTGATAGAGATCATTTGATCTAAGATTTCTAATAATTTATCAATCATTTCTACTGAATTAACTCTGCTAAATTTGATAATTATTTCTTCTTCGAGTCTATCTAGAACAAAATTACTTAAATATATAAATGATTCTTCATTAAAAATTTCTCTAATTTCTTTAAACATTTGATCTTCACCCTCAAAAAATAGCACTTCATTTCCATATTTCATAGACCAGCTATTTATTCCCAGTCTCAATATATTAATTGAAGCAAAATAATCAAATTTATATTGGTTCAAGTCATTATTTGTACTTTCTTCAAAGAAATAGTCAGAGTTGACTAAGGAAATATTATTTTGAGGGAACTCAAAAAAAAGACCACGCTCTTGAGAAATCTCATTAAAGATCTCTTGGATAGAGGACTCAAAACTATTTTCATAGGGTATTGTTTCAACCTTGAAAGGCTCATCAAATCCATTATCAACCTCTATGTCTAAAAATACTATCGGCCTGTTTCTTCCTATAAAGCTTATCTCATTATCTACAAACTGCTTAATTACAGTTTCTTCATCGAATGATGCTTTCAGGAACTTAATATTATTTTTCGTCAACAAAGTATAAGTTTTTAGAAAATCTTTTGAATCATACTGATCCTTAATTAATTTCATTTTTTCATCATCTTTTGTTCCAAGTAGCCTTAAAACTAAGCTCTCAAAAGATTTATCTATTGATTCATCTATCGATTCATCTTTGATCATAATCGTTGTGTTAAAAAGATCATCAAAATCCTTTGCAAAAGTTCCATTTGAAAAGATAATAATTAAAAAAATAGTTTTTAGGTACGCTCCTTGCATATAATTATTTTAAGGTACTAAGGCAATAATGAGAAATGATCCATATAAGAAAGCTGGTGTTGATATTAAAGCAGGAAATATGCTGGTTGATAAAATTAGAAAGGATGTCACAGGAACATTTGATAAAAACGTTTTAACTAATTTTGGAGGATTCTCAGGACTTTATTCACTTCCTAAAGGTTTAAAAGATCCTGTACTTGTCGCTTGCACTGATGGAGTTGGGACAAAGGTCGCTCTTGCCCAAAAAAACTCTTCTTTAAAAACCATTGGGCAAGATCTTGTTGCGATGTGTGTAAATGATATGGTGACCTCTGGGGCTAAACCACTCTTTTTTCTAGATTATTTTGCTTCCTCAAAGCTTGATATTAATGAAACAAGTTTTGTTGTTAAAGGAATTGCAAATGCCTGTAAAAAATCTAATTGCTCGCTTATTGGCGGTGAAACTGCTGAAATGCCAAATCACTATATTGGTAACAACTTTGACTTAGCAGGTTTTGCGGTTGGTGTAGTTGAAAAAAAACTTATCATTGATTGTTCAAAAGTTAAGAAAGGGAATTTGATAGTTGGCATTGAATCAAGTGGCGCTCACTCCAATGGCTATTCATTAATAAATAAATTGATCGATGAATCGAAGCTAAGCAAGCTAGAAAAAGAAAAAATAACGAAACTTGCGTTAAAACCAACACACTTATATGTGTCAGTTATACATGATCTAATAGAAAAAATAAAAGTTAAATCAATTGCCAATATTACAGGAGGAGGTCTTACTGAAAATATACCAAGATCTGTACCTAAACACTTGTCTGCTGAAATTAATCTAGATAGCTGGAAGATGCCAAAACTATTTAAACAATTACAAAGACTTGGAAATATCGAAACTAATGATATGTTAAGAATTTTTAATTGTGGTATTGGAATGACCTTAATAATAGATCCTAAAGATATAAAAGAGACTCAATCAATTATTAAAAAGCATAGTTTTAAGAGTTTCGTAATTGGAAAGATCTTGAATGAATCACAAACCAATGTAAATTTTATTCAATGCTTAAAATAGCTGTTTTAATTTCAGGAAATGGTTCGAACCTGCAGTCTCTTATTGACGCGTGTGAAAAAAATACTATAAGAGGAGAGATTCAACTGGTAATTAGCAATAACCCTAATGCATTCGGAATTCAAAGAGCAAAAAAACATTCTTTAAATTGTAAAGTTATAAATAACGAAGATTTTAAAAGTAGAGAGGATTTTGATTTGGCAATTCTCCAGGAATTAAAAAAGATTAATCTTGATCTTATTGTGCTTGCAGGATTTATGAGAATCCTAACTCCGATCATCACAGAGAGTTTTGAAGAAAAGATTATTAATATACATCCTTCACTTTTACCAAAATATCCTGGTCTTAATACTCATGAATCAGTGATTAAGAATGGTGATAAAAAACATGGTATTACAATCCATTTTGTGAATGATGTTCTTGATGGTGGAAAAATTATTGCACAAGGTGAAATATCCGTTCGACAAAGTGATACATTGCAAGATCTTAAAAAAAGAATCCACTCAGTAGAACATGCTATGCTTCCAATGGTAGTTTCTAAGTTTGCTGATGGATCAATTTGTAAATATGAAAAAATTTATAAAAAGTTTTAAAAAATATTTGATTATTGCCTTGGTCTCAGTCTTAGCATTAGATGCAAATGAATCTGGTATATATGAATATGAAATTAGGTTTAAAAATAAGATTGGGCCATTATCCATAGATGGTTTAAAAACTTTTAGTAAAAAAGAAGAAGGTTTTGAAGTTACATTCACTGGAAAAAATAGGATTTTAAATGCCGAAATAATGCAAGAGTCTGAATTTAATTTAACAAATTCAAAAGTTTTTCCGAAGTATTATGCTCAATATATAAAGTTGCCAATTAAGGGTCAGCAGAATCAAAATATATCCTTTGATTATAAAAACAGGAAAATAGCATCATCTGGTGATATTAATTGGGTCATTAGTTTCTTAACTGATGATATTCCAATGGATCCTATTTCGAGTGGTTTTCAAATTAGGCAAAATCTAAGAATGGGAATTGAAGAATTTGAAATAAATTTAATAAAATTAGATGAAGGTACTTTTTATAACAATAGTTTTAAAGTTATTGGTAGTGAAATCCTTAAAATTAAGGATGTCAATTATCCATGCAAAGTTCTTGAAAGAACTGACGAAAAAGGAGGCAAAAGCATATATTACGTTGCAGAAACTCTAGACTTTATTCTTATAAAAGTTAGTGACGAAAGGAAAGAAAGAAAAATCCTGATTGAAGCTGAAAAAATATTAAGTTTTGGGTAAAGTAACCCCTGTTTGTCCCTGATATTTTCCATCCCTATCCTTGTAACTTATTTTACACTCCTCATCTGATTGGTGAAAAATCATTTGTGCTACACCTTCTCCAGCGTAAATCTTTGCCGGTAAATTACTTGTATTAGAGAATTCTAGAGTAACATGCCCCTCCCACTCAGGCTCAAGCGGGGTAACATTAACAATGATTCCGCACCTAGCATAAGTTGATTTCCCAAGACATATAGTTAGAACATCTCTAGGAATTCGGAAATATTCAACCGTCCTTGCTAAAGCAAAAGAGTTTGGAGGTATAACGCATACATCTGAGTTAATATCTACAAAGCTTTTTTCGTCAAAAGATTTCGGGTCGACAATTGCCGAATGAATATTGGTAAACACTTTAAATTCATTCGCACACCTAACATCATATCCATAACTTGAAAGGCCATATGATATGAGTCTTGAATTATCATCAGAATATCTTATTTGATCCTCTTGGAATGGTTCAATCATGCCATTTTCAACTGACATCTTTTTTATCCACTTATCTGATTTAATCGTCATTTATTTCAACCCTTCCAATTATTGATCTAGCTATTGTATTGCTATCAACATAC
>PBXW01000144.1 GCA_002727735.1 Crocinitomicaceae bacterium | reverse complement strand
TATATGGATGCTGTTCATTGGGTTAAGAATAAATAAAAGAGATGAAAATAGAAAATTAATTAATTATTAATTGAAAAGCTTACTACTCCCATTACAAGAGCTTTGGCAGAATCATCATGACCCAACTCATGCAGCTTATGGTATTGGTGGATTAATAGTATTGTTCATAATTTATAATCGATTACTTAATAAATATCAGTAACAAGGAACCCTTCCAGAAATTCCAACTACTGGATTAAAACTTTGGAATAATTTATTCATTACGAATATATATACAAAAAATTTTCTTTACTTAAATGTCTTTTTAAAAATATCATCAGAAATCTCCCTCAAATAAGTTTTCTTTAGGATTGTTTTAATAAATTAAAATATTTATTAAATTTTTAGTATTCTTCATAGCTAAATTTTTGCCCTCCTATGCTTGCCTCATACATAAGGCCTCCTTTTGAATACGTAAGAACTGCAACTCCGTCACTATAATCCGCAGATGCATTCGCCCCCTCTGAAATTAGTGCTGCGCTAGCTGATGCCCCAAACTCAAAATTACCTTCAGTAAATCTTTCGAGGGCCTTTTTATCTTTAAAAAAGATAATCTGGCTAAATGCTTGCCCACCTAATTGAAACCCAATTGATACTTGAGTTAATGTAGTTTTTCCAATAATATTTTCTTTCTCAAATACCTCGCCGCTACCTCTAGCACCTCCAATTCCAATTCCTCCTTTTCCTACATTTGGGAAAACAGCATAACCTCTGGCTTTTTTAAAGTAAGGTTTTAATGAGGGTATATTTTTGAACTTTTTTAATGCTTTTATTGTCTTATCACTAGCTTTTTTATCTTTAATATTTTTATCTGATGATGGTTTCCAACCAGAAATTAATAATTCATTTGAAGGTTTATTTAATTGTGATCCATTGAAAGGAGATGATTGAACTGAAGTTAAATATTGCGGAAAAATGAATAGTGCAATCAAAAAACATTTCCTAGACATTCTTAAATACCTAAATTAATTTTTTAATAAGTAAACAATAAATTTACCCTATAACGAATCATACATTTAATGGTCATTTATGCGAACTATATCAATGGGTCAAATCCTTTAGCAAAGATTTTTTTAATGATATTGTCATGTGATCTGCTGATAATTTACCAATGAAGAATTATATAACTTTTAGATAACTTAGATTTTAAGAAATTTATTTATGAGAAAAATTAAAAATGCCAAAAATTTATGAATTATCTTTTGACAAAGTTAAATCTGTCTTATTGGCAATGAACATGAAATTTTCTAAGAATTACTATGTTTAGGAGATTCTTATTAGCATTATCTGCTTGCATCTTTAACTGTAATTTCTCCCTTAACAGCTCAAGAAAAATCTAAGGGTACTTATTTTATTGGTTCAATAGGAACTGGTAAAATGAACGATATTGAGTTTGCTGCTAACCTTGGTGGAGGAACAGCCGAATTTGAGCCTGGTTTTTCAGGTGAAATAGGAGTTGGATATGATTTTGGAAGCTTAAGGACGGAATTTACTTATAATTCATTAACTACTGCTCTAGAAGGGGCTCAAAATGTTGATGTTGATGTTACTTCGTTTTTAGTATCAGCTGCATATGACTGGAGATCAGATAAAAAATGGCAACCATACATAGGAGCAGGTGTTGGATCATCCACTATTGATGTTAATTTAGGTACAACAGTTGGAGGGACTACGGTTACTGCTGGCGATGATAGTATAACTACAGTTAGATTAAGAGCAGGAGTAAACTATGAAGTTTCCGAAGATTTTGATGTTTATGGTGAATTATGGAGTCAGGGGTTTGATGACTTTACAATTGGACTAATACAATTTACAGATGTTTCCACCACAGGATCTTCTCTAGGTATAAGAGTAAAACTTTAAATTTAAATATAATTTTTTGGAACTAATAAAAATAAAGGGTAAATCTTCTTAAATATATTTATAGATATTAAAAAAGAGGGTTACTAAACCCTCTAATTTAAATGGAATTTCAATTACATTTATTCTAAATATTATTGTCTAATTCAAAAATAAGGGATATAGGGAACATCTGTTTTCATAGAGTCGCCATAATAACTTTCAGCTGAATTTACTAAAATCCAATAGATGAAGTTAAGGAGTGATTTTTCCATAGTAATTTCAATAGCTTTCCTAATTCAAATCAGAATTTCAAATTTAAGCAATGTAGGAAATACTTATTTAAACTTCCTAATCGATCTCGTAATCAAGATCAATGTCCTCCTCGCAAAATATTATTTTTATTAATAAATAAAGCTCAAGAATTAAAGTCTTTGAACCATTCGAAAATATTTCCAAGCCTTTCCCATCTATTTATGCATTGATGATTTCCTGTGGTTTTGTTTATAAAAGATTAAGTAAACCAGTAATAAAAGGTAGCAGAGTAGAAACTAAAGAAAATGCGCGAAAAGAACACAAACAGCTCATTGAAGAAGGCTGGAAGAAAACCATTATTTTTAGAAGTTTTTTTTAAGGATAAAAGTCTACTTTCCAACGCACCACGCAATATCTTAGAGGGTTATATCCATTGCAATTCCAAAACTTGAATATTTTTACTGCGAAATGGTGGAAACTAGCATCATTGTAAAACGCCCAACAAAAATAAATAGCAAATGCAGTTATAACAAACGCAGCATATTAAAGCCGATGCGTTCCAGACTTATCTATACCATTCTTATCAAAATTAGAATTAATCATTTAAAGGATTGGATACGCTATCCATCCAAATAGAGAGTAATTAATAATAACAGCCATGAAGCCTATCATTGCAAGCCTGCCATTTGTTCTTTCCGCAATAAACCAATAGTTATTTGGCCATTCAAATTTAGTAGGACTGGAAACTTGATCTTCTGAAAGTGGAGTCTCTTCAGAGTTATGATCCTGATCAGATACATTATTTTCTTTATTAAGAATTGGGTAATAGCTTTCGCTTCGAATATTGTCTTCTTTTTTAATCATTTTATTAGAAATATGGATTTATACATACTAAATAATAAAAAGGGTTTATAGGTTTAAAAGGTATTTCATCAACTTTTAATTATTAGAAGATTATTTTTGATTGACATCAATTTGCCCTCAAAATCACTATTTTTTGTGCTGACATATAAGGAGATACTTCGCAAAAAATTAGTAATTGCTGGTAGAAATCTTTTCTACTGAGATTGTTAATACCCTTAGGAGCACAAGGTTAGAGGTTCGAATCCTATTGACCAATAAATCTAAATCCATAAAATTTTTTCAGATTATATTTTTATTTGCCAAAAATTTCATTCATTATTGCCAACAAATAAAAAGTTATCTGAATTGATAGTAGAAATTATTAATTATGTGAAATTTCTATATATTTAGAAGTATTATTGTAAAAGATAATTGATCAAAAATAAAAAGATCTATGAAATGAAATTTGCATTTTATTTTTTCATAATTGCTCAAATTTTTAACTTTCTGGGGGTATTTGCAGAAAAAGTCATCAAAGACTCTTCTGAATTTAAGGAAATCAAGTGGGAAAAGATAAAAAAAAATAAACCATTAGAAAAGATTATTTGGAAATCTTACAAAGGAAACATAAATTATTTTAATAATGAAAAAAAAGAGGATTTTCAGTTTATAGGAACGAAATCCAACTTCAGAGAGCCAACGACCTGGCGTAATCGCATATTGCGGTTTTCCTTTGAGGAAATTGACATGCCAGATGAGGGTGAAAATATGGGGCTGTACGGTATAGGTGCTTACGAACAATTCAACCCTTGGTTGTACGGTGGCATCACTGCTTACGGAGCCGCAACCGGGCGCCGTGGAGGGTTCTTTACTGGTGGCTATACATTGGGGATAGAAAGTCAGTTAGTCAATAACTTATTTTTCGATGCAGGAGGCTATGTAGGTGCCGGCGGCGGCGGCGCGGCACCTGATGGAGGAGGGTTACATATCCGCCCCCATATAGGTCTGAAGTATGATTTTAATTGGGGCAAAGTAGGCCTGAATTATTTATACGTAGACTTTCCTAGCGGAAATATTTCCAGCGATGCAATAGCGCTTTCAATGGATTTTCCTTTCAGTTCAGCTATAAACAATTCAGAAGATAGTGAGATGACTGCGGTAGATTACTTTGGAGCCGACTGGAGCAATTTAAGTCGCCATCGATCTCACTTAGCCGCCCGCTTTCGTTCATATTCTCCAGCCAGCGGCAGTAAAACCACATCAGGTAGATCGCTCGATAATTCATTGGGTCTGGTCGGTGTAGAGTACTCTTACTTTCTTAATGAAAACTGGTTTGCCACCTTTGAAACTGCCGGTGCCGCAACAGGTGGTGTAGGCGGATATGCCGAACTTTTGGCAGGCTTAGGTTACCGCCTCCCAATAACCAATAATGATCGTCTAGCCATACTCCCTGCCCTAACCATTGGAGGCGCTGGAGGCGGGGACGTCGGAACCAAAGGTGGGATTGTTGCCCGAGCAAATCTAGGACTTGAATATCGACTTTCTTCTGATCTCAGTCTAATTATTGACGGCGGATATCTAACCGCTCCAGATGGTAATTTTGACACCCAATATGCTGGCTTAAATTTTGCATATGTCATGGAAAACTTTGCACAGGATCAGAAAGGGGCTCCCTTGGAAAAGACAGACCTTATACAAATTACTAAATGGCGCTTTCGCCCAGCACACCAATGGTATTTTAATGCTCAACGAAGGGGAGGTTCTTCACAGGACATGCAACTTTTAGGAGGTAAAATCGACTGGATGGGAGGCGATTGGTGGTATCTTACAGGACAAGGATTAAGCGCATATGGAGGAGGAGCTGGTGGTTATTCCGAGGGCCACTGGGGGGTAGGTGTTGTTAGCCAAAAATGGAAGAACTTGAACTTATATGGCGAAATGCTCCTAGGTGCCGGAGGAGGAGGCGGGGTTGATAGCGGTAGCGCTTTTATATATAAACCGAGTGTCGGGATAGAGTACAGTTTAAATAATGATATTAGCCTTCAAACTGGAATAGGAAAAGTGATTTCTAATAATGGTAATTTAGATGCCAATACCTTTGAAACTAGCTTAGTTTGGCGTTTTGGGACCCCAAAATAAAGCTCTCGAGCTTGGAGTAATTATGTTTCTTTAAAACTGATCTGGAAGAGTAATTTATTTTTGAAGGATCAGGATTCAATGTGATCCCTATAGGACCCACTAAATCAGGGTTCGATCCTATCTTAAACTTTCTAAAAATCCATTTATAGAATGATTTCCAAGCCTATATTGATTAGTTTTTTCTACAAACTATACAAAAAATAATCTTTTTAAGCTAGATAAGAGGTAAGTCCTGATTAATCAAATGTTTTTGAAGAGTTTTCGAGCGATTTATTTAATTCTAAGAGTTCCTTTTTAGTAAATTCGCGATATTTCCCGATCGGTACATCTAACTTAATATTCATAATTCTTACACGCTTAAGTGATTGTACTCTATATCCTAAGGACTCACACATTCTCCTAATCTGACGGTTAAGTCCTTGCGTGAGAATGATTTTAAATTTCTTTGGTCCCAGTTGTTTTACAAAACAATTCTTAGTTATTGTTTCCAGTATTTCAACTCCATTACTCATGGTTTGAATAAATTCTCTAGAAATTTGACGATTTACGCCTACTATATATTCTTTTTCATGATTATTTCTTGCTCTAAGTATTTTGTTTACGATATCCCCATCATTAGTTAAAAAAATTAATCCTTCACTGGGTTTATCCAATCTTCCAATAGGAAAAATTCTTGTTGGATAACTAATAAAATCTATGATATTCTTCG
>PBXW01000143.1 GCA_002727735.1 Crocinitomicaceae bacterium | reverse complement strand
GAAAAAAATTTTCTCACTTTTACTTCTATTTATATCTATGAGTTCTTTTTCCGATATTTCAAATAATCCTTCCAATTGGTACATTGTTACCGATCAAGTTATGGGCGGTAAGTCAGAATTAGAAGCTGGTTTTGATGATGGTGTTTTCAGTTTAAAAGGATATGTAACTACTGTTAACAACGGTGGTTTCGTTAGGTTAGCCCACAGACCAGAGAGCGTTAATAAAGAGGTTAAGGGTATTCGCTTTATGGCTAAGGGAAATAATGAAACCTATGAGGTTCATGTAACTATGCAGGGCTTAAGAATGCCACCATGGGCTTACCATAGTTCAACATTCGATGTTAGTTCTGAATGGCAAATATTTGAAATCAATTTCTCAGATTTCGAAAAAAAATCTGGCATGTCGCCGAGGCTAAATCCCAGTAATATTAGAGATATTAGCTTTGCTGGGTATGGCAGAGACTTCGATGTTGATCTTAAGATAAAACAAGTATCCTTGTTTTAGTTAAACCTTCTAAGGTAAAACAATTTCTTCCTCTTCATCATCTATATCTTTGAGGGAATTTCTTTGTTTCAGTATTAATTCTAATAAAGTTTTGATTCCTTCAGGATCCCTATCTAAGTTTTTTTGAAGTTTTTTATGAATTTCATGCATGCCAGCATTTGCATACATCTCAAAAATTCTGCAACATTCATTGGAATCTTCTAAGATTTTTGGATCTTTCGTATCCTGTAATGCAATTGCATAAATATACTCAGCATTTTTTTCTACCGCGCCTGATGCTACTTCAACCTTGTCGTTTCCAATTTTTTTCTTTTTTCCAAGACAGTAAGCATAATTAGCTGAAAAGCATAAGACTTCTGCAATTGTATTAAAATGAGGTTTAACTGTTGTTATTGCTGCATCCATATCTCTGTCATAAAAAATCTTGAAGTCTCTCATGCTCTAATGCCAAATTTTTTAGTGAAATCTTCAATTTTTGTGGTTTCAACTTCACAATCATAGAAGCTAGTTTGATATGATTTTCCTTTAATAATTATTGGGGTTTCCTTTGCATCTTTATTCTTGGTATCTAATTTCCCTTTGTAGTACCTCTTTAAAACATATATTTTTTTTAATTTCTTCTTATATTCTTTATCTTCAAGCAACTCTTGTATTCCATTATTGAAAGCACTAGAGCTTATGAGTAATACTAACTGAAAAGCATTTTCAACTAGTAATTTAAAAGCATTAGATGTGTTGGTTGAGTCTAAATTTGAAAATGGAGCATCTATGAAAAAAGGTATTTTCTTCCCAGGAATTCTATACTCATCTATTAAATCTGATTGGATCTCTGAAATCTTTGTAAGAGCAACAGCAAAAAATAAGTTTCTTTTTACGGCAGACCCCCCTTGTGAAAGGACTTTTATATCTCCCTTAATAGTTTTGTCTATCTCTTCAAAACCTCTTGAAACCATTCGAGGAGAATAAGAATCTTGCCTGAACTCAAAACTATCATCACCCCTAGCATAATTTTTCAAGAGGTCATTCATCTCAACTTCTATTTTTTTTCTGCCCTCAGCTTGCGTCTCATTAATTAATTCATCCAAAAAATTTATAGTTTCTTGCAAAAAATCAATCTCTTTTTGCTGATATTCTAAAAAAGTATTCTTATTAATCTTCTTTAATGCATTTTCATTTTCTTTAATGGTGATTTCCATGTTTCGCATATCTCTCTTTTTAGCACCTATTTCAGTAAAATTACTCTGTATTTTAGATTTAAGTTTTTGGATTTGGCTTTGCCTTTTTGCAATTTCGTCTTCTGGGCTTCCACTAAGGATTCCATTTATTTCTTCAAATCTATCTCTATGTTTCTTGAGTTCCTCTATTCTTATGTCTAATTCAGTATTAGTGTCTTCATATTTTAGATTAAAGGCAGGAATAGTTTTCCTTATGTGCTTTGCAAGAGCTTGGATGTCGCTTATACCAACTTTAATGGAATCAGTCTTTGCATCTTTACGAAGATTCATTATATTGTCATATCGAGCTTTGTGAACTTTATCTTTTTTATGATTTTCAAAAGACTCTCCGCAAATACATTTTCCTGATTCCTCTAATCCATCAATAAAGGCCTCCTCATAATGTGATGGTATTCCAGTTGTTTTCTCTTCGGTACTTATCCATTTATTTACAGAGTCAATATGGTTGTATCCCATTATTGATATTCCAAACTCTTTAATTAAACCTCTTCTTTGGTTTTCAAATAAACTTACTTTTCTTTTTGCTTCAGGAAGAATAGTTTTTTCTAGTTTCTTTTGTTCACTGATAAGTTTTTGTATTTCATCACCTCCTAAATCATTAATTTCACTCCTAAGTTGAGACCTCAATGTTTCCCACTCAGTTGTCTTACCTTCAAGCTCATCTATCTCACCGTTAATAGTTTCAACTTTTCCTCTTAACTGTTGATTATGAGAAGCATATTCTTCACCCTTATTTGACTGACTTTGTTCTTTTGTCAGGACTGCCTGTTTTTTATCGCGATAATTTTTGAGATCTGAGAGACATCTTTTAGCAATATTAAGACCCTGAATATCTAATATAGCTGATTTGAGAAGATTTTCGTTCTCAAGAATTTCGTGCACTCCCTCTCCATCGAATAAATAATACTTAGAAAGAGATTGATGCAAAAATTGGTTTACTGCCTCTCCGAAAGGTCTTTGGGTTTCTTTTTCAGTTACATGATTAACATCAAATGCTCTTGGCACCGATTTTTTACTTCCTTTTGTTATCTGTCTTCTTAAACATAACCAGTCATTTTTATCTTTACCTGGCATCGGACCTAAATGAACTTCAACTATACAATTTTCATCTTGTTTTGCTTGTGTATTTTTTATTAAATCTTTTCTGTCAGAAGTTTTAGTTAAATGATCATATAAACACCATAAGACTGCATTTAATAGTGATGTTTTTCCAACCTCATTCTCGGCAATAATTAAATTTAATGAGCCGTCCTCGTTACAGAAATCAATTTCATGCCTTCCGTAAAAACCTCTAAAATTTTCTATAATTAATTTCTTAAATTTCATTATTCCTCTAAGCTATCGATCAATTTATCTATTTCCTTTTTAATATTAGATGAATGACTTCTATCAGAAATGTCTCTACCTGCCATTCTATTTTCAATTAATTCATTGTTTATTTCGATTAGCCTATCGAGTATCTTGTCTCTAATTTTTTTGGAATTTTTGAACATAACAATATATTATTTATTTAAAAAATCCTTTGCATTTTTTTGGATTTCATCATCATTGATATCATAATTTTCTAAAATAAATTTCATTTCATTTTTAACAATTTCTTTATTATCGCAATCTTTTCCAATTTCCAATAGCCTAAAAACTTCTCTTTTAACGAATGAGCAATTTTTTCCATTAGGAGGAAGAACTATAAAGTCATATATAAATGATTTATTTTTATCATCAGCTCTTCTCAAAATTCTTCCTCTTCTTTGAACATACTGCCTCCTGTTAGCTGAACTTGCCAATAAAAACGCAGTTCTGATTCCAGGAATATCTATTCCTTCATCAAGAACTCTTATTGCAATTAGGGCATCAAGAACTCCATTTGAAAAATCTTTAATAATTTCTTTTCTTTCAGCTTTAGTTTCATCACATGTAAATTGTTGTGAGATATAACCTTTCTGATTTGTTATTCTTTTTACGCTATCAAGCATCCTTAAAGAAACAGTTTTCGATGCCTCTTTTTCAGTAAATTCTACTTCAGTGCTTCCATCTCCTACGAAAAAAAGAGTCTTAGATTTAGTTAAGGAAATTTCCTTCTTTTCCAAAGTTTTCTTGAATACTTTTAATTTTTCTTCAGTTGTTGCTAGAATCCTATTCCTTTTTCCAGCGAGTATTTGTCCAGCTTCAGAAAGCTCACCATCCTCATTAGAGCCACTTTGTCCCATCTTCTGCTCTATTTCTTTAATATCTTCAAACTCCTCATCATTTAGGAAAGTCTTTATTGGAAAATAGTCATATGGAGTTAAAACTTTATCTGTTAATGCCTGGGTAATTTCATACTTTTCATCAATAATATCGCCAAAATATTTAAGTAACTCTTCGTCACCGGGAGAATCTTGATTATCAGTGTAAAAGGGTGATCCAGATAATCCCATTTTAAATTTTACGTTTGGAAGTTTTTCAGTCTTATCTTTTTTTGCAAATCTATGACACTCATCACAAATATAAAAGACATTTTGCCTATAGCTATCTAATATTTCTTCCAAACACTCCTGAAATGGCTCAAGGGAATAAGTTCTATCTAAAACAATTATAGGAAGGATATATGGACCTTTTCTATTTTTAAAAAATAGTATTTGTTCCTTTAGTTGAGAATACCAACTATCTCTGGATCCATAACATTCAATTGCATTCAAATTGAAGATTTTTAACTGATCTACCCACTGATCTGCTAATGGAGTTGTAGGTATCTGAATAATTGCAATTATTTTTTGCTTTGGCCCCAAGGAAAGTTTTGAAAGTGAGTACAATGATGTAATTGTTTTCCCAGATCCAGTTGCATGCCACAAAATTCCATCACCTCTTTTTCTCCATTCATCATATGCTTTTTCTTGATGCCCTCGCAATTTGAAAGGTTTGCCATTAATCATCTCAGGAATTAAGGGAACATTTAATGGAACTGATTTTTTTTCATCAAAATCTTGCTGGTCTCCTACTGGTCTCTTTGATTGTCGTTGAGGAACTTTTCTTGGTGCATTTGATTTAATTATATCTAGTGTTTTTTTTGATAAAGTTCTTGTTTCAACTGATGGAGAGCCTGACCAATCTTCATTAACATCATCTATTGTCCTTTGAACTCGCTCAGCATCACTTTCTCTAAAGGAACTAAAAACTGAGACACTCTCAATATTCCACCTATGCCCGCTATCTGATTCATTAAAGGAGCCCTCATGAGCAACTTTGGAGCCATCTGGGAATTCAAAATAACCAGCTTTTTCATGATATAAATTTGACCCTTCTGATATTAAATTAATTGCAAATTTGATAACTAGCTGTTCATTTGCGATTAAATAGTGAAGAAGCCTCCAGCCATACTTTTTTTTAAATTTAGGGCTATCTCCACCTGCTTTATCGGCACCAAAAGCAGTTTTAATGATATCCTCTTGATACTTTAAAAGTGTTTCAATCTTTTTTTCCTTTGTTGAGCAATGTTCTAACGCTTGCATTAAATGATAGTCTTCATTTGGGCTATTGATATCACAAATAATTTCTATTGTCTTATCTTTGTGCTCTACAATATTTTTTAGGTTTCCTGCCCAAGTCTTCAAGGCACTGGAACTAAATCCTAGAGTACATCTTCTCCATTTTGAAAAATGCTTCAAGCATGGCTTAAGAAACTGCTCAGCAATATTATTATTATCGCCAATCTGATTCCTATATTTAATATCAAGATTTTTTATTTCTTCCATAAATCTTTATGAAAATTTAAATTGCATTTAGAGCTGGTATACGATTTGAATCCTCTCCATCATCAATACCAAAGTTAGGTTGGCATTCCTCGGAACAACCTCCACTGAGTCTGGCATAATGCTCATCAATAAATACATCAGTGCCCTCCTCAGCCATCTCTCTAATATCATCTACTGACCTAAAGCCACGGAAAAATTTCATGGATTTTTGACCTTTAAGAACTCCATTATTTAACATTTTTTGTGCAATATTTCCTGTTTTACCGTGGAGCTTCTCCATTCGTTCTGGAAACTCAAAAGCTTCAGGCTTTTCTTTCATAACAGTTACAAGCTTGATATAAGATTTTTTCCAACACCACACACAATTTCCCATATGCTCAGGGATCTCAAGATCAAAAGGCTGATCTTCCCACCAAGATAAAATATCTTCTTTTTCTATATCCCAATCAATAAGGGGATATATAAAGTTATTTAAATCTGCACTTTTAGCTTTTCGATGTGCTTCATCAGCTCTTATGCCAATAGCCATTACTCTATTATGCTTATCAAGGCCTCTCTCTTTTAAATAGTTTTTAATCGGATTTTCTTTTAGTTCTCTTGTGCAATGGCCAGCTTTAGACCAAGGAATTCCATATTTCTCTATTACTCCTTCGAAGGGTTTGCCATCACGAGATGCCGTTTCAAAAGATACCACTTTTGCAGTGGAACCTTTTTTCTGATCTTTATGGGTTACAGCTTCTAGCCAAACTGTATTAAATCCGAATTGCTGATCGCAATTGTTTATAAATTCAAGAGTTTTTTCATGTTCCTGTCCAGTATTGGCAAACAAGACCAAAACCTCTTTCCACTTCCTTTTTGTTTCAAGAAGTTTTTTAGTCATATATCCCGAGGTCCTTCCTCCACTAAAGCTAATGACTAGAGTTTTATCAATCATATTCTTATTCTATAACATTGAATGAAATACATCACCTGAGCGGAGTTGAGTCAATCTTCATAAATTCATCATATTTTTTATTTTCAAACTCTGCTGCAACGCAAAGATATTCATGAAAATAATCATACTCACCAACCCGATGTTTGGCATGAACAAAGTCAGCTGCCTCTTGCCAGGCCTGATCTCTAATTTCTTTTGGTAATTGAGGCAATGGGAAAAGTGTTTTCTTTATTTTAGAGAAGAAAAAGGTTATTACTTCTCTTAAAAAAATATAAATAATTCCCAGCATCGCTCCAGCAATATAGCCAGTGAGATATAAAGCTAATCCAAATAATATTGAAAAAAAGACATCCATAGAATTTATATATTGCTGTATATTTATACAGTAAATATAGGATTATTTCAATTTTCTTACAATGAAAATAGGCTTATGCTTTATACAGTATTCTCATCCTCAGACTGTCCTAAAATGAACTCGCTAAAGCAAATCGTCTCAGATTGTTTCATTGCTTTTGACATACCTTTTGTATCAAAAAGCATCTCCTTCGATGCGATGTTTGATGAAAATCTTACTTTAATATTATCTGCATCTCTTATGCTTGGATAATGTCTGAGTTTTAGCAAATGCACTCCATCATCGAATATACTTTTGACAACAAACATCATTTTCTTTGATTTGAGTTTGTTGATTGTCATTTGAGCCTCAATATGATCTCCAATATTATATTTCTTGGTGAGAATAGATGTGGTTATCATCGGCTCTGCACAAATACAAAAAGGTCTTCTCATCTCAATAAAAAGATTAGAGTGAGAGTCTTCTGAAGTTTTCTGCATCATTAAAGTTTCACTTCCAAATGAACTTATCCCCCAATTATCGATAGTCTGTAATTCAATATCTGCTGCAAGGAATGAAGATGAGATACTTAAGAGGAAAACAAATTTTCGAAAGTGTTGTTGGCCAGGGTTGCCTGAAAATGGACCATAATGAACCATATCACTATCGAGGATAATCTCATCTCCATTACCTAGTGAATTGCTGTTTCGCTTAAAAAGTTTTTTAAAGAGAAAGATTAATGTAGCTAGAACAATTACCACTAATCCATAACCTATAAATTCTTCCATTGATGTCTCCAAAATAATAAGTTGCTTATTTCTTCAACGCTACAGGATCGAATTTGTTACAAATTAGTTCAGCAATAGCAAAGCATATGACGTTTTACCTCATTAACAATAAAACTTTTATCAAGATTTTCAATCAATGAAAGGTCAACATAATAATCTTCATCTTGTCTAGGCTTATGAATATTATTATCTACAAATGAGTCTTTATTGCCTTCATAAACCACATACATAATTTCATATCTATCAACACCTAGCTCAACTGCAATTTCTGTTGCTGTGCTCCATAAAGTTTTCATTTCAGCACCTGAAATAATTAATGGCTTACTTTGCTCAACAATAATTAATTCATCTGGATAAAGACTATCCTCAGAAATAGAAATTTCCTCTGAAGATATGTTTAGAGGAATATCTACAAAGGTTAATGCAACAATAGCTAAGCTTGCTGCCACGGCAAATCCAGCAATAGGTTTAAAATTAAATCTTTGACTATTTTTAGGCTCCTCCAGCTGTTTTTGAATAAAAGCATCTATCTTTTTATCTTGCTGTTCTGCTTTATCCCCTCCAATAAATCTTTTAAGCATTGACTCTGAAAGCAATAAACTCTCATAGAACTTTCTTGCATCTTCTGAAACCTCAATAAGCATCTTAAGTTTAGGCGAATTTTCAATGGTTGCACCATCATCAATTAGGCTTATTATTTTTAATTGTATATCTTCATTCATAATTTTTTACCCATGCAGTTTGCAAGATTAATTCTTGCTCTATTTGCTTTAACTCTTAAATTTGCCATGCTGATATCACCAACTACTTCTTGGATTTCAGTATAGTTATGGCCCCTGGCCAGCATCATTAAAATGATCGAATCTGTTTCGTCAAAATTTTGTAAGCATTGCAACATTTCATGAAATTCCAAAGATGCATCTTGCGAACCCTCATTGCTTATTTCAATTTCATTACCCTCAATGGAAACCATTCTTTTTTCTTTGCGATAATTGTCTATGAAATTATTTCTCAAAATTCTCTTTGCATAAGCCATTGGTTGATTTGAAGCTTTAAGGGTTTCTTTATTTCTGATGAGTTTTTCAATTGTTGATTGAATTAAGTCCAATGCATCAGCCTCATTATTTTTTGTAAGAAACATGGCATAACTCATTAATTTCTTGGAAATCGAAACAAGTAAGTCTTTGAGTGGCATATTCTTTCTATTCTTACATACTTCTTCATTTGGTTTATTAATAGAAATACAATTGCGCTGCTTAATTTCAGCAGATGGACCTTTAAAAGATATTGCCTCCATGAACTAAATAAATATTTGTTTCAATCCTACAACGAACGAAAACTTGGAATGTTACAAAAAATTAATTTAAATTAGTGAAAAATTTTTTTAGCATCCTAAAAATATTTTCACGCGTTTCTCGGAAAAGTAATTCCTGTTGACGAGATGTTATATTATTTATAGCTGGATCTGGATTAGGCCATTGGATTCTTTTTGCACTCTTATCGATGATAGGACATATCTCCTCTGCACATAAAGTAATCACAAAGTCTAAATTTTTAATGAATACATCATCCAGTTCTTCTACTTTTTTTGGATATTGATTGGATATATCAATACCAATTTCTTGCATACATTTAATAGCGCCGTCATGAACAGAGTTTGCAGGCATTGAGCCAGCACTCTCAACATGAAAAGTTTCAGGAAACATTTCTTTTGCTAGGCCCTCAGCAATTTGGCTTCGAGCTGAGTTGCCAACACAAAGAAATAAGATATTCATAGTTTAAATTTGGGCAGGATTATCCTGCCCAGATAAGATTATTTAAAGTTTACTTTTCTTAAAACAACAAGGTCTACGATTTCCCTCATATCGCCATAGCCGCCAGCAATTTCTCTTTGATCATCTTCAGAAATCTTTTTTCTCCATGCCTCAACAAACTCCTCATATTTTTCTTTATCAGGTCCCATTGCAGCAAGATTTTCATAAGTTATTGTTAAGAAAACATTTGGGTCTGTGCCAGCAGTATTTGCAGTATAGACAGCACAACCAACAATATGCCCTAGCTCCTTTTGGATTTCACAAGAATCAACCCAAGTTCTTTTGATTCCCATAAGGTAATCATCAAGCATGTTTGCTTTTACCTTAACAACAGTCATTTCTGTAACTTGCTCAGCAGGCTCATAATCTACCCAGATCTCAGCAAAG
>PBXW01000142.1 GCA_002727735.1 Crocinitomicaceae bacterium | reverse complement strand
TAGCATCAATCTCACCGTTATAATTTGTCAATTTATATAATCATAAATATACGGCTTCGAAAACAAACAATGATTAAAAGAAATCAAGTGATGATTGATGCAAGAAAAATTAAAGTACGAATTGCATAGTTTGAACACACTCAAGCTACTAAAAGGCAGCTATTGTTTATTGAGAGCGTGAACATTTAAAATTTTGTCTTAGCTTGAGTGTTTGAGGCTAATTGGTTCGACTATCGTTTTTTCTGGCGGGCGCTTCTAGTGAATAACCCATTGAGCGAACAGTCCGGATGAGGTCACCCGTATTTGTGACATTAATTGCTTTGCGCAGGCGTCTAATGTGAACATCTATCGTTCTATCTTCGATATACACGTCATGACCCCATACTTGGTCTAATAATTGTTGCCGGGAGTAAACGCGCTCCTGATTTCGCAAAAAATGCTCTAACAACATAAATTCTTTTGGACCAAGTTTAATTTCTTGTCCTGCCCGTTTCACTTTTTTTGTTAACAAGTCCATTTCGAGGTCGGCGCAGTTAAGCTGTTGCTGTCTTGCTCCTGAGGTTCGGCGTAATAATGCTCCAGTTCGGGCAATCAATTCAGCAGGACTGAAAGGCTTAACAACATAATCATCCGCTCCCTTATCCAGTCCTGTCAATCTGTCATGTTCTTCGGCTTTTGCAGTTAACATTATGATGGGAGTTTCTGTAGTTGCCTCACGTTTACGTAATTTTTGCAAAACCTCGATTCCCGACATCATAGGCATCATCCAGTCTAAAATAATGACATCAGGATGTATTTCTTCTGCCAGGTTTAATCCCTCATCGCCATCAGAAGCCATTACCACTTTGTAACCGGCGTTTTGGAAGTTGTATTCCAGAAGTATTTGTATTTCTGAACTATCTTCGATGATTAAAACTGTCGTATTTTTCATAGCAGAGTAATTGATAGCGAAGTTTTTTGGGTCAACTAAGAACTCTTCATCCATCAGATTCATAATGTTCTCACAAAAACAATTTAGTATGAATTCTGATTTAGTTACCGCTTTAATATTACCTTTTTGTGTCATTGGTTTATTACAAATTTATGACAATTAAAGAATTAGTTCAAAACGGAATTTTCATTAAATGCAGTGTTCTATTCTTATTTTAAACTCACTTATTTTTGAGCATCTGTTAAAATTAAAGCAACATGATGACTGTAATAAATCCGTAATTATTTTGTCATAAAAACTTCAAATGCGTTTTGCAGATTACCGTTCAAATCAAAAAACCGCATCATTGAGGAGAAAGTAATGAAAAAGTTTTTGTTTGCACTGCTGGCTTCTGGACTAATCACAGGAAGTGCTCAGGCACGGGATCAGCTATCTCTAGCAGGTTCGTCAACAGTTCTGCCCTTTGCGACGATTATAGCAGAGGAAATGGGTAAAAACCCGAAGTTTAAAACACCCGTTGTTGAATCAGGCGGCTCATCAGTTGGTAAAAAGGGTGTGTGTGAGGGTATTGGCACCCAATTCATTGATATTGGTAATGCCTCTTCACGCATGAAGGCTTCTGAGTTGGAATTCTGTAATAAAAACGGTGTTGATGTTACAGAGATTAAAGTTGGTTATGATGGAATAGCAGTTGCTAATTCATTGCAAGGTGAAACATTAACCATTTCAAAAGCAGATTTAGGCATGGCACTGACTGCTGAAGTACCTGCTTGTTATGAAGGTTCAGGGCGCAACTATAACTGCGACGAGTGGATTGCGAACCCATTCAAAAAATGGAGTGATATCAATCCAAGTTATCCAGCTCTTGATATCCGCGTATATGGTCCGCCTACAACATCAGGTACACGAGCATCTTTCGCTGAGATGGTGAATCAAAAAGCCTATTGTGGCAAAGAACCGATCGCCAAGAAAGCATCTGCAGCACGTGGTGATAAAAAGGGTAAAAAGTGTCGCGCGATGCGCACTGACGGTGCCTATATCGAAGCAGGCGAACAGGACAATCTGATTGTGCAAAAACTGCAGGAAGACCCAAATGCTTATGGTATTTTTGGATTTTCCTACCTCGATCAGAATACAGACACATTGCAGAGCGCTATTGTAGACGATACGCCTGCAACTTTTGAGTTGATTGCAAGCGGTGATTATGCGATTTCACGTTCATTGTGGTTCTATGTAAAGCATGCTCACGTTGGTGTTGTGCCTGGTATGGATGAATACATGAAAACTTGGACAAAAAATTGGGGTCCTGACGGCATTTTATCTGACGCTGGCATGGTTCCAATGCCAGAAGCAGAGCGTGCGTCATACGCTAAGGCAATGACAGATTTGCCAAAGCTGACAGCTGACATGCTGAAGAAATAAATATATAAGAAGAAGGACGTTCACGCAGACATGTTGGACGTCCTTTTTTTGGGGGGGGGTATGGTCGAAATAACAGCTCTAACGATACTGTTCATAGGCCTCTCATTTTTTTTTATTGGCAAAAATAAAATTGTCAGCTTGTGCAACTCAACAGCGTCTCGGCCGCACTCCCTTGTATTTTATTATGGCAGTTTTCCTGCGATATTGGCGACTGCTCCTGCTCTGATAGTACTGAGTTTTTGGGTAGCGTTTGATGTTCTTGTTTTCAACCAAATGTTGGTTGGTCAATTCCCTTCAGATTTGGAGATTGAAGGAAGGCAAACCGTACTCATCCTACTCGCTCAAATCAAAAATATTTCAAATGGGATTGTTGTAGGTCAACCTGACATATGGATTTTAGAGTCGGCTGAAAAATTGACGAGCTGGCAGGGTATATCTAACGTCATAATATCCTCATTAGCTGCAGCGATCTCTTTCTTGGGTGGGCTTTATGGCGTCAGTTTAATAAAGCCAGAATTTAGGGCAAGAAATTCAGTTGAAGTGCTATTGTTGGCAGGTTTAGCTGTCTGTTCGGTGATTGCCATCATCACAACAATCGGCATTGTATTTTCTGTAATTTTTGAATCTATCCGGTTTTTCAAATTAATCCCGCCACTTGAATTTCTGTCTGGGACAGTGTGGAACCCTGAATTTGAAGGAGCGGCTCGCGCCGGGTCAGGCCAAGAAGGGCGTGCTGCTTATGGGTCGATACCGCTGTTTGCCGGCACATTTTTAATTTCAATTATTGCGTTGAGTGTTTCGGTACCTGTGGGCCTTCTGGCAGCAATTTATCTATCTGAATATGCAACAAGGCGGGTGCGCGGAACGGTTAAACCTCTTTTGGAAATCTTGGCAGGGGTTCCAACCGTTGTATATGGATTTTTTGCAGCGCTGACGATTGCTCCTTTCTTTCGAGAAACAGGTGTTTTGCTGGGCCTTGATGTGGCCTCTGAATCAGCTTTAGCAGCAGGATTTGTAATGGGAATTATGATTATCCCCTTTGTATCATCACTCTCTGATGATGTAATCAATTCAGTACCTCAATCCCTGCGCGACGCGGCCTTGGGGCTAGGGTCAACTAAGAGTGAAACGATTAAGAAAGTGGTTTTGCCCGCCGCCCTCCCAGGTATTGTCGCTAGTATTATTTTGGCTGTGTCCAGAGCAGTGGGCGAGACCATGATCGTTGTGATGGCCGCCGGGCTTGCCGCCAATCTGACAGCGAACCCCTTAGATGCTGTTACAACCGTTACAGCCCAAATTGTGACCATACTTGTAGGGGATCAAGAATTTGAATCTGCCAAGACCTTGTCAGCCTTTGCGCTGGCATTAACGCTAATAGTCATCACCCTTGTTCTTAATTTCTTCGCCTTGCAAATCGTGAAGAAATATCGTGAACAATATGAGTGATCGGAGCCACCTTATGCCTTCAACAAAGACAGAACAGATGGTCATGGCCAGCTTGAAAGCAAGGCATAGAAAAGAGCAGTCGTTTAAATTGCTTGGTATTGCGGCGATCATAATGGCTTTGTTTTTTTTGGTCACCTTGATGACCTCCATTTTGTCCAAAGGCCTGCCAGGCTTTTTCCAGTACTACGTCACGCTTGAGGTGGAACTGGAACGCGAGCGTCTTGACCCCGCTGGCGATCTCTCAGACCAGTCGCTTTTTGATGGACAGGCTAAAAAAATTATTCAGGAAGCTGTATTGGCTAAAACAGGAGCAAAGAAGCGAAATGAGAAAAAGGCAGCCCGAAAGCTGGTATCGAATGGCTCAGATTTGCGGCTCATCTCTTTCGTTCAGGCTAATCCTGAGCTTCTAAATAGCAGGCAGTCTGTAAAATTTGCTCTTGATGACGATGCTGATTCATACTTCCGAGGATTTGTGAAAAAACAGACCCCTGAGAAACAAAGGCGACTGTCTGATTTGCAGATTGCCTATCTCGACCAGATGCAGGCTGACGGACTAGTGAGCTACGAGATTTCAGATTACTTATTTTTTGGAAGTGCCTCACGTAATGCAGAGATGGCTGGCATTAAAGGAGCAGCTATAGGCTCGTTGCTGACACTTGTGGTCTGCTTTGTGATTGCCTTTCCAATTGGGGTGGCAACCGCTGTTTATCTGGAAGAGTTTGCGCCAAAAAATAAAATAACCGAGCTGATTGAGATAAATATTAATAATCTTGCTGCGGTCCCCTCTGTGGTATTTGGGATCTTGGGGCTGGCTATCTTTATCAATATTTTTGGAATGCCACGTTCTATACCGCTTGTCGGTGGTATGGTTTTGGCTTTAATGACCTTGCCTACAATTATCATCTCAAGCCGGGCAGCAATAAAGGCTGTGCCGCCTAGTATACGAGACGGCGCGTTAGGCGTTGGTGCGTCCAAAGTACAGGCAACTATGCACCATGTTGTACCGCTGGCGATCCCGGGCATGCTGACCGGCACTATCATTGGCATGGCACAAGCACTTGGTGAAACTGCCCCATTGCTTATGATCGGCATGGTGGCCTTCATCGTGGACATACCTGGCGGTGTAACCGATCCAGGAACAGTTTTGCCCGTGCAGATTTTTATGTGGGCTGATTTTGCTGAACGCATGTTCATTCAAAAAACGAGTTCAGCAATTATTATATTATTACTGTTTTTGATAGTTATGAATGGAGGGGCTATCTGGCTGCGTAAAAAGCTAGAGCGCCGCTGGTAGATCAGGAGTAGGACATGCTAGAGCTGGGTGAAGTCATTGTGAATTGTGCAGATGTATCTGTGTTTTATGGCGATACTCGTGCAATTAATAACATAAGCATTGATATCGAAAAGCAGTCAATTACTGCCTTTATAGGACCGTCAGGATGTGGGAAGTCTACTTTTCTCCGCACCATTAACCGCATGAATGATACAATTGACAGTTGTCGCATTGAAGGCCGGGTGAAAGTGGATGGCGAGGATATCTACGCTCCTAGTGTTGATGTTGTACCCTTAAGAGCGAAAGTGGGCATGGTTTTTCAAAAGCCCAATCCTTTTCCAAAATCAATTTATGAAAATGTGGCTTATGGCCCAAAAATCCATGGGCTGTCGAACAATAAAAATCATTTAGACGAAATTGTTGAAAAGGCTTTGACAAGAGCTGGTCTGTGGGCAGAAGTGAAGGATCGTCTTCATGATTCCGGAACTGGCTTGTCTGGCGGTCAACAACAGCGCTTGTGCATTGCGCGTACAATTGCTGTCGAACCCCAGATCATCTTGATGGATGAACCCTGCTCAGCCCTTGACCCGATTGCCACTTCAAAAATTGAGGCATTGATGTCCGAGTTATCTGCTGAGTATACTATAATCATAGTGACCCATTCGATGCAGCAGGCTGCCCGTGTATCGAAACGCACAGCCTTTTTTCATTTAGGTGATCTGATCGAGTACGATTCCACGGATACGATCTTTACGAATCCAAAAGAGCAAAAAACAGAAGATTATATTACCGGTCGATTCGGATAGGAGCTGACCCACCATGAGCAATCATATTGTTGAAACCTATGATGAGGACTTGCGCGAGTTGCATCTGCTTATTGCCCATATGGGAAAAGATGTTTCTACTGCGCTTGAAACAACTTGTAATGACCTGGTCAAAGGGGATAAGGGAAGCGCTGACGATGTCATTGAACATGATAAAGACATTAATGCACAGGAACTGAATATCAATCTGAAAGCACAGAAGTTATTGGCCTTGCGTGCGCCAATGGCTAGTGATTTGCGGGTTGTTCTGACATCAATTCAAGTAGCTGGCAATCTTGAAAGGGTTGGGGATCTAACCAAAAATATTGCTAAAATTAATAGAAAAATGGGTATGTCGCTTCCCGCTAATATAGCAAACTTAGTTAAGAAAATGTCAGGTTTGGCCACAGAGATTCTTCGGGTCTCAATTTCAGCTTACAGCAATAAAGAGGAAAATCAGACGCAAAAGATTTTTGATGATGATGTCACTCTTGATAAACAATATAAGGAACTGTCGAAAGCGATTCTCAGAGAGATCAAGCGGGATGAAGATCATTTAGAAGATTTAGCGCATTTGCTTTTTGTTACTCGGCATCTTGAGAGAATTGGCGACCACGCAAAAAATATTGCTGAAGCAACCATTTATATGTGTTCTGGTGAAATGAACCGGTTTGACTCTCTTGAAGATAATCAAGATGTTTAAGTTCACAAACGCTATATGCTGGCAGTTTAAGGGCTGATAAATTAGCCTATTAAAGTGATTAACTGGTGATGCGTTATTTCAGGAGAACTGGACATGCAGCAGGATACGAAACCCATTTACACTTGGGACGCTAAGCCGTCGCGTCGAAACTTCACTGCTGCTGATATAAGGAGCTGCAAGGGCGTCCGTAAATTGACGCAGACAACCGCTAACACTGTCGAGGAGGCGGCAGCAGCAGCTGAGTCTGGGATTGATATGCTGATTTGTGGAGCTGCTAATGTAGAGCTTGTACGTCAGGGTGCACCACATCATTTCCTAACTGCGGCATTGACGATACCAGATTATCCGACAGATGAGGATATACTTCGAGGAGCCTTGGCAGCGCTACAGAATGGGGCAGATTCGGTCATGACAGCACGCCGACTGGCTGTTGTTGAAATGCTGGCGAATGAAGACATCCCAGTGATGGGTCATCTTGGACTGGTACCGCGAAAATCGACATGGCGCGGCGGCCTTCGAGCAGTTGGTCGTACTGCAGACGAGGCGCTGGCGCTGATGCAAGACTTCCGTGACTTAGAAAATGCCGGAGCATTCTCTGTCGAAGCTGAGGTGATCCCCGCGGAAGTCATGTCAGCCATCAGCCCACGCACTGGATTGATCACTGTGTCGCTCGGCTCGGGGCCTGGCGGTGACGTCATGTATCTATTTCAAAATGATATTTGTGGTGAAAATCCGCTGCCACGACACTCACGCGCCTTTGGCAACCTTGCCGCGTTGGCCGACCAGGCGGCACTGGAGCGCCGCGCAGCGCTAGCCGCTTTCCGCGCAGCATCTCTTGACGGTAGTTTCCCAGGGCCAGCTGAAAACGCAAGAATTCCCGCCGAAGAACTTGAGGCTTTTCTTTCCGCGCTTGACAGTTAGATTTAGATATTAGGCTGACAAACTTTTTGATTTGTTTGGTCGTTTATGACTCTGGAAATGCTTAGACCTCCTTAGTCTTACCTGCGCTTTAGATGAGATATCCTGCAATAAACCTGTAATATTTATCCAGTAACTGTCTAGAATTTAATTAGGTGTTATCATGAAGATTGGCATTAATGGTATGGGCCGAATTGGCCGTTTGGTGTTGCGGGCTGCTTTAGGCGGAATTCTTCGAGACG
>PBXW01000141.1 GCA_002727735.1 Crocinitomicaceae bacterium | reverse complement strand
TTAAATTTTTTTTTTAATATGATGTATTATCAGGTACCTGGAGGAAAATTTTATGAAAAAAAATATTTTTTACTTAACGGCTTTAATTTTTGTTTTTGGCTGTTCGAATGAATCTGATGTTTCT
Source organism: Crocinitomicaceae bacterium (assembly GCA_002727735.1). Classification (GTDB taxonomy): domain Bacteria; phylum Bacteroidota; class Bacteroidia; order Flavobacteriales_D; family Parvicellaceae. Next base: position 5,276 of record PBXW01000141.1, on the reverse strand, counting down.
GAACCAGTTGAAGTTGTAGAACCACAAACTGTCCTAGCAGAGTATATGTGGTGTGACTTTGGTCCAAATACTTCACCAGAAACTTTGGACGCTCTTGCCGCAGATTTTAGAGAAATAACTGAAAATTCTGAAAATCGCGTTGTCAGTGCATGGGGTTATATTCCCTCTTTTGAAACTGAGCTTTATGATGCTGTTTGGCTAAATGTTTGGGCAAGTGCTGAAGAAAGAGATGCTGGCTGGGCAGATTGGCTAGCTAATAATGCTGAAGACTTTGAGGCAAAGCATAATGATACTTTAAATTGTCAAGAGGATAGAGTCTTTCATTTTGATGCTGTTGCAGGAATGCAACCCGGCGTTGAATGGTCAGATGAGCCTCCATTTAATGCAGACTATCATTTTTGTACTTACAAGGAAGGGAATGGCGATGCTGAATTAGAGCCAATTATGGCAAGCTTCGATTCTTGGGTTGCAGGTAGAGAAAAAGATTCAATGTGGTATGCATGGCATAAGCCATTATTTGATACTTCAAATATAAATGGATCAGTTGTAAATGGTTATGACTATATGATTGCCTTTTACTGGCAAAATAATGATGAAAGAGAGGCAGGCTACTCCGCCTATGGCGAAACAGATTTGCAATCTCAATTTGATAGTATTGAATCATGCGAAATTAGAGCTTTTGAGGGTTACCCAATAGTCGAGCCTTCTTCGTAAAAATCAAGTAACTGTAAAAAGGGAGCTTGCTCCCTTTTTTCATTTATACTTTACTAATGTCTAATCAGCTATTTAATTTAGAGGGTAAAAATATTCTTCTTACCGGTGCATCCAAAGGTATGGGGCTCTCAATGGCAAAGGCATTGGCAAATAATGGTGCAAATCTAGTAATCTCCAGCAGGAAAATAGATCAATGCATTAAGGCCGCTGATGAAATTAATGAATCAACTGGCATTCAGAAGGCATATGGTTTTGCCTGCAACGCTTCGAGTAAGAATGAACTAAAAGATCTCGTTAATTTTAGTTTAGAAAAACTAGGTTCTATAAATACCTTAGTTTGTAATGCAGGAGTTAATTCATTCTTTGGTTCAATGTCAGAAATAGATGACGACTCTTATGACAAAACAATGGATACAAACGTTAAATCAAATCATTGGTTAATAAATATGGTTGCGCCGTCTATGAAGGAATCAGGGGGAGGCTCAATAATGATTACTTCAAGTATTGCTGCATTCAATGCATCTGAAACTTTAGGAACATACAGCATATCCAAGCTTGCAGTTCTTGGACTAGTAAGAAATTATGCAGCTGAACTTGGACCATTTAATATAAGAGTAAATGCAATTTGCCCAGGGCTAGTCAAGACTGACTTCTCAAAATTGCTTTGGGAGAATCCGGATGCAGAAAAAGCTACAAGTCAAAGGATGCCTCTTCGAAGATTAGGTGAAGCAGATGACTTTATGGGTGTGGCTGTTTTTTTGGCATCTAATGAAAGTTCTTTCATGACAGGACAAGCTTTGACAATTTGTGGTGGAGCAAGTATGTGGTCATGAATAAAAGAATTATTTATCTATTTTTTATCTTCTCAAATCTTTTGATTGCAGAAAGCTTTCTCATTAAATCCAAAGGATATTTAGATATTAGTACAGGAGAAATTGTTGAAGCTGACATTTTGATCATTGATGGAAAGATCGCAGAAATTGGCTTAATTGATGAGAGTGAAAATGTAACTGTAATATCTTTACCTAATTTAATCCTTCTGCCTGGGTTAATGGATAGCCATGTGCATATTGTAGGTAACGACTCTAAGGGTGAAGAGTCAATAGCTGATTCATCGCATATGGGAACAGTTTGGGGCGTTGTGAATGCTAAAAAAACTTTAATGGCAGGATTTACTACTGTTAGAAATGTAGGAGCTGCAAACTATGCAGATGTAGCTTTAAGAGATGCAATTAATAGAGGAATTATTGAAGGACCAACAATGTTAGTTTCTGGACCTGCACTTGGAATAACCGGAGGGCATTGTGATCATAATTTACTTCCACCAGAGTTCAATTATTCGAGTGAAGGGGTTGTTGATAGCCCATGGGAAGCAAGGAAGATGGTTAGAAAAAACAGGAAGTATGGAGCGGACTTAATAAAGTTCTGTGCAACTGGTGGAGTAATGTCAAGAAATACTGATGTAAATGCAAAGCAGTTTACGTTGGAAGAAATGAGGGCGATTGTTGATGAGGCGCACAATCATGGAATGAAAGTAGCTGCTCATGCGCATGGCTTGAAAGGAATTAGAGCTGCAATAGAGGCTGGCGTAGATTCAATTGAGCATGCAAGCTTTATTGATGACGAAACAATTGAAATGGCAATTAAAAACAACACAGTGCTTTCAATGGATATTTTTGTTTCAGACTATATTTTGGGCGAGGGTATCGAAGCTGGAATAAGAGAAGAGTCTCTGAATAAAGAAAGGTTGGTTGGACAGAAGCAAAGAGAAAACTTTTTGAATGCACATAGAAAAGGAGCAACAATAACTTTCGGAACTGATGCTGGCATTTTTGATCACGGCGATAATGCAAAACAATTTGCATACATGGTGGAGTGGGGGATGACTCCTCTTGAATCAATCCAAGCTTCAACTATTAGAACTGCTCAACTCTTTGGTTTAGAAAATATTGGTGAAATAAAAGTGGGCTTTGATGCCGACATCATTGGAGTTATAGAGAATCCTCTGAACAATATCAGAACATTAGAAGGGGTAGCTTTTGTAATGAAGGAAGGTAAAATTTACAAAAAATAATTCAATCTAGTAGTTTTGTAGCCTCATTAAAGTGTTTTCTACATAACACTCTGTATACATCGTTTCCGCCAATCTGAACTTTTGAACCTTTAGTAATAACGTTTCCACTATCGTCAAGTCTAACAACCATGGTTGCTTTTCTACTACACTTATTGCATACCGTTTTTAGCTCAATTAAATTATCTGCTAATGCCAAAAGTATTGCACTTCCTTCAAACAATTCTCCCCTAAAATCAGTTCTTATTCCATAACACATTACGGGGATTTGCAACTCATCACATACTTTACACATTTGCAAAACATGATGCTTATTTAAAAATTGAGCTTCATCAACAAGTATTGCATCAACTTTTCTTTTTGAAAGCTCTTTTTTTACATAATTATAAATTTTTAATTTTGAATCAATTACAACCGCTGAAGCGCTTAAACCAATTCTAGACTTTATTAGACCTGAATTCTTATCTGCATCCTCTCTTGGAATAAATAAAATTGTTTCGTTGCCAGTCTCATGATAGTTATGCGCAGACTGAAGTAATGCTGTAGATTTACCAGCATTCATGGTTGAGTAAAAAAAGTGAACCTTAGCCATTAGCAAATTATAATGGTTTTATGAAAACTTTTGTTGAGAATGGAATTACTCATTTGGACCTTCATGGAGTTAGGCATCATGAAGTAAATGAACTTGTTCTTGATTTTGTGCTAAGAAATCAAGAACTAATTCCTTTAGTAATAATTTGTGGTAATAGCGTGAAGATGATTTCCATTACAAAATCTTGCCTAGATTCTAATGAAATAAAATATCAAGATATTAGGTTTGGATTAATCAGAGTTGAGAAAATTTAATTTATAATATTAGGATGAGCAAACTTCCTGACTTACTTCTCTTTGATCAACAACTAACTGAAGAGGAGTTAGCTATTCAAAAATCTGTAAGAGATTACTGTGATAAATCTCTTATGCCAAGAATTCAAAAAGCTAATAGAGAAGAGCTTTTTGATAAAGAAATTTACAAGGAGCTTGCAGACCTAGGTTTACTTGGGCCCCATATAAAAGGATACGGTTGTGCTGGAGTGAGCAATGTTGCTTATGGATTAATTGCAAGAGAAATCGAAAGAGTTGATTCTAGTTATAGATCAGCTTTCAGTGTTCAGTCTTCATTAGCTATGTATGCAATTTATAAGTTTGGCTCTGAAGAACAGAAAGATTACTATCTGCCCGAAATGGCCAAAGGAAATATCATCGGATGCTTTGGTCTTACTGAACCTGATGCTGGTTCAGATCCTGCTGGAATGAAATCAGTTGCAAAAAAAATTGATGGTGGATTCGAATTAACCGGATCTAAGACTTGGATAACAAATTCACCAATAGCTGATCTATTTATCATATGGGCAAAAGATGAGCAGGGTGTTTTAAGAGGTTTTATTTTAGAAAGAGAGGAAGCTAAGGGTTTAGATACTCCTTATTTAGATGGTAAATTTGCATTACGTGCCTCCGCAACTGGAATGATATTTATGGATCAAGTATTTGTTTCTGATGATAAAGTGCTTCCAGAGGTTCAAAGTTTTAAGGGTCCATTTACTTGTCTAAATTCCGCTAGATATGGTATTGCTTGGGGGGTAATGGGAGCTGCAGAATTCTGTTGGGAGAAATCACTTCAATATACTCTTGATAGAAAGCAATTTAAAGCTCCTTTGGCATCAAAGCAGCTTATCCAGAAAAAGCTTGCTGATATGCAAACCGAAATTTCCTTGGGCATGCAGGCTGCTTTGAGGGTTGGCAGGCTGATTGATGAAGATAATTTTGTTCCAGAGATGATCTCGCTGATTAAAAGAAATAATTGTCAAAAGGCTCTTGAAATTGCAAGATCTGCAAGAGATATTCATGGTGGAAATGGCATCAGTGACGAGTATCACGTAGTAAGACATTCAATGAATCTTGAGGCTGTCAATACTTATGAGGGCACAAGTGACATTCATGCCCTCATACTTGGTCAAAAACAAACTAATATTTCAAGTTTTTAATTTAGGTGCTTAGCTAAAAACTCCTCATAATCTTTGTATAGCTCGAGATTTGCAGTTTCGTTTCTAAAACCGTGTCCTTCATCACCTTTGATTATGTATTTATAATCTACATTATATTTTTTTAACTCATTAACCATATCTACAGTTTCCTGAAACCTAACCTGATTATCTCTTCTGCCAGTTATGATAAGAACAGGATCTTCAATATTTTCAGCAAAAAATAACGGACTATTTTCGTAAAGATTTTGATAGTCATCAGGATTTCTAGGATCGCCTTTCTCAATATACTCCATTGGCATCCCAAGCTCACTCCATCTTAGCCCTCTTAAGTCCATACTAGTAAGATCATATACACCCACATATGCAATGATGCATTTAAAAAGCTCCGGACTTTTTGTTGCTGCATGCATTGCTGCATATCCTCCATAGGATGCGCCAGAAATACAAACATTATCCATATCAACATA
>PBXW01000140.1 GCA_002727735.1 Crocinitomicaceae bacterium | reverse complement strand
TAGCATGGATACCTTCTACTGGCAAAATTGGTGGGCCTGGTACTGAGATAGATATTCCTTTAGCGCATAAGGATGCACTTTATGCAAGATCCTTTTATGATACTTTAACTCTATCCACAAACGATGCACCAAAACCTGATGAAATTCTTATATTATTTGCTGCAGCTTCAAGATCTAGATTAAACGCTAGATTAGGTGGACTACAGGAGAAGGATATCATTGGTAAAGATGGTTTAAGATAATTGTAATATTAATTATAATTAAATTTACAAACATTAAAGTTTAATATACTAGTTTAGAAATCAATTTGATTGAATAATGATCAAATTTTATGGTTTATTATGTCAATATCAAAAATCAAAAATTCCATCATATCCAACAATCTTTCATCCAGGGGATTTACTGAATTATCAGATATACAAAATAATCTCTAAAGAGCGACTTCATTTCATAATCCATGATACTATGGTTTAAGTATTTATTAATATTTTTCTGTTTCCTTATCTGAATTACCTTCAAGAATAAAAATTGATTATGTTTTCAAAAAAGTTTATTTAGATGTTTACTTAATAATTTTGTTTTCGTTTACATAAAAAAGATTAATATTTAAATAAATTTAATACTTGGAGATTAATCCATGAAAGATGGTAAAACCAATTTAGAAAAAAAAAATCCTTTCAATGAACGGCATGAGGATTTTAAAACATTTGAAAAACTACTAAAGAGAAAAACAAATCAAGATGATGTACCCGCTGCTTTAGAAATAAAAAAAAATATTCCAATTTATTCTGGTCAGCTAATTAGAGATTATGCAAATTCATCCGAAAAAAAACAAAAATTACTAACTGAATGGTCTAATGTTTTCAAAAGTGGTGCAGGAATAATAGCTATTACAAATGCTATTAAAAGTTCTTCCGTGATTGAAACTGCATCAAAAATATTTGAAGCGATAATAAAATCTGAAAAAATAAATGGAAATTCAGGTGATCATTTTGCTAAACCAGGAGCTAATGATAGAATATGGAATTCTCTTCAAAAGCACTGTATGGAAGACCCACAAAACTTTATAGATTACTACTGTTCAGAGATCATAGCTTTAGCTGCACAATCTTGGCTTGGCCCCAATTATCAAATTACCGCACAAGTAAATAGTGTGAACCCCGGTGGTGAAGCTCAAAAACCTCACAGAGATTACCACTTAGGGTTTATGTCAACAGAACAATCTGCTAATTTTCCTCCACATGTACATACAATTTCTCAATTCCTAACACTTCAGGGCGCAATTGCGCACTGCGACATAACTATTGATAGTGGTCCAACTCTCTTTCTACCATACTCCCAACAATATAAAAATGGCTATATTGATTTCACCAAAGAGAAATTTCAAAAATACTTTAATGAAAATTCTATTCAGATTGAAATGAATAAGGGGGATGCTATTTTTTTTAATCCTGCTGTGATGCATGGAGCAGGAAATAATAGAACCAGATCTGTAAAGAGAATGGTTAACCTACTGCAAATATCTTCAGCATTTGGCAGAGCTATGGAAACAGTTAATAGGAAAAAAATGACTGAGAAACTTTATCCTCACCTGTTAGAATTAGTGTTGAAAAACAAAATGCCTTTCCGTTTAATTGAAAATGTTGTTGGTGCAAGTTCGGAAGGTTATTCATTTCCAACCAATTTAGACCTAAATCCACCGGTAGAAGGAAAGGCACCTAAAAACCAAGCTATGATAATAATTGAGTCATTAAAGGCCAAGAAGGAACCAACTTTGGTATTGGAAGAGTTAAAATTACTTGATATTAGACAATTTTCGTGAAAAGTATTTTGATTATATGAAAAGAATAAAATTTGCAATTTTGGGACTTGGTAGAATCGGAAGGTTACATGCCGATACAATAATTACCAATCCAAATTCTGAGCTTGTTTCTATTAATGACCCAAAGAATAACGAAATTAACAACCTTAAAAAAAAATATTTATGTCAAGTAATGTCTATTGATGATATTGCTAGTGATGATCAAATTAAAGGACTTCTTATCTGCACTCCTACCGAAACACATGTTGATCTAATTAAAAAATTTCTTCATACCAAAAAAGCTGTGTTTTGTGAAAAACCGCTAGATTTAAATCTAAAAAAAGTTGAAAATATTGTTCAATTGGTAAGAGATACCAAATCTCAAGTAATGGTGGGTTTTAATAGGAGATTTGATCCACATTTCGCTAAATTAAAATTACATTTAATCCAAAAAGAAATTGGAATTATTGAGCAAATTATCATAACATCAAGAGATCCATCACCCCCAACTATTGAATATATAACACAATCCGGTGGCATTTTTAAAGATATGGCAATTCACGATTTCGATATGGCTGTATTCTTAGTAGGTGAGAAAATACATTCTATCAGCGCTTTAGGGTCAAATTTAGTAAGTAAAAAAATAGAACAAGCAGGTGATTACGACACTGCCAATATTTTAATGAAAACTGTTTCAGGAAAGCAAATTTCAATAATTAACTCGCGACGGACGACTTATGGTTATGATCAAAGAGTTGAGGTTCATGGATCAAAAGGAATCTTGAAAGTTAACAACCCACCTCTTACAGAGATTGAACTTGCAAACGAGTCAGGAGCAACCAAGGAAAGGTTACATACTTTTTTTATGACGCGATATGCAGATGCGTACAAGAATCAAATAGACTATTTTATTGAATGCATAAAAAAAAAGTCAATGCCTAAACCTGATGTTCAAGATGGTTATTATGCACTGTACTTAGCCGAAAATGCCCTTAAATCTGCCAGAACAGGTAGGACTATTTATTTAAGTTAATAATTGTAACTAGATTTTTATCCACTTTCCACTTAGCGCTGATCTATCTACAGCGTTCATTACTTTTTCTATATCATATCCAGATTCAAAATTGGGCCAAGTCTCTGTATCGTGCTCTATTGCGAACAAAAGCATCTGTAATTCACACATTTTTACATCCATAAATCCTAAACTGTGACCTCCATTAGGTAGAAATGATTTGTAAAATGGATGATCAGGACCTGTTAAAATAGTTCTGAACCCGTCTGTACTTTTCTTTTTTTGTCGTGTAAATAATTTGATCTCGTTTAGTCTTTCCTGATCGAAGGTTATTGTACCAAGTGTTCCGTGTACTTCCCATGTAAGCCCACATTTTTTACCCCAAGTAACTCTACTGGCGCCTATATGCCCATGGACTCCATTTTTAAAATGAATAAGAGCTGCGATCATATCGTCGTTATCTACAATCTTAGTTTCTTTTTTATTAGCTGGATCTTTCCTTTTGGGATGAACAATGTTTATATCTCCTACAACTTTTGAGATAGTTGATCCAACTAAAAAGTGCGCTACGCTGATAACATGACTTAATATATCCCCATTTGCCCCTGTACCAGAGGCATCTCGTGACATACGCCAAGACCACGGTCTTTTTTTATCCGCCTCATTATCGACATCGTAACGACAAAAAAAACCCACGATGTCACCGATTGTACCACTTTCTATTAACTCTCTTGCATGTAATACTGATGGATTTTTTGTGTAATTGTAACCAATTATGGTTTTGCCTCTACTTTTTTTTGACGCCGAAAGCATTTTCTTACTATCTAGCAGGCTACTTGACATAGGTTTCTCACACCAAACACTTTTTCCTAACTTTAAAGCTGAAATTGCAATTTCAGCGTGGGTATCATTTGGTGTACAAACAGAAACTAGATCTACTTTTGGGTCGTTTACTACCTCTAGCCATTTGCTAGTATACCTTGAAAATCCAAGGTCTGTTGCTCTTTGACTAGCTCTCTTGGGGCTTAAATCACAAACTATCTCCAGTTTTGGTCTTAACCCTGTACCAAAAACTGAAGCGGAACCACTATAGGCAACTGAGTGAGCTTTACCCATAAACCCTGTACCAATAACTCCTACCCCAATATCTTTCATAAATATCTCCTAAACAAAATGAGTACTATTAATACAAATTTTATAAAAAACTAAGGAAGTAGCAAGTTGTCATTCTAATTTTATCTAATTTTTATATGTATATTATCAAGATAACTTTTAATATCTTCTTTACGCAATAAATTATTTTACTTTGAAAGAGACTGATTCTACTATGTTAATATTACTAAATAATTTTAATGTGGAGGAAAATTTATGAAAAAAATACTAACTACGTTAATAGCTTTTTTGTTATCTACCAGTTTTTCTTTTGCTGGAGATCATAAAGCTAATATTATCGTTGTAACTCATGGCTCTGACACAGATGCTTTTTGGGGTGTTGTAAGAAATGGCGTTGAAGCTGCTAAAAAAGACACTGGCGCAGATGTTCAATATAGAAATCCACCAACCGGAGATTTAAACGAAATGGCATCTTTAATTGAAGCTGCTATTGCACAAAAGCCAGATGGTATAGTTGTATCAATACCAGCACCTGACATTTTGGGTGGACCAATTAAAGCAGCTGTTGCAGCTGGGATTCCAGTCATATCTATGAATTCTGGTGCTGGCGTTTCAAAAAGTTTAGGTGCTGTAATGCATGTTGGGCAACCCGAATATGAAGCTGGTCTAGGTGGTGGTGAAAAAAGCAAAGGTTTAGGTGGAAAGAACTCGGTTTGCTTTAACCATGAGCCAATGAATACTGCGCTGAAGGACAGGTGTCAGGGATTTGCTGATGGCATGGGTGAGAAGCTCAATATGGTTGAGGTTTCAACTGATTTTGATGATATTAAAAATACTGTCATTGCACATATGACATCTAATCCAAACACAGGTGCCATAATGGCAGTTGGTCCAACAGGTTGTGACCCAACTATAGCCGCTCTAAAAGAAATGGGTAAAGCTGGGAAAGTTGTGTTAGGTTGTTTTGACCTTGGACCAGCAATTGTTGATGGCATAATTGACGGAACAGTTAACTATGCTATAGACCAGCAACAATTTCTTCAAGGTTATGTGCCAGTTGTGGTACTTCACCTAAATCACAGAAATGGTACTCTTCCAGGTAATTCAATTAACTCAGGCCCAGGTTTTGTTACTAAGGGCAATGTTGAATTAGTAAAGAAACTAGCTGGGAAAGAAAGATAAGCAATAATCTTTTTCCTTTAGTATAGAATCTGGCAAATCCTTTTGATTTGCCAGATTCATCTTAGGTGGACAAATGGCAACTGATGAACGCATACGAGAAATTGGATTAATCAGAAGATCTATATCTAGACCTGAGCTGGGATCTGTTTTTGGACTAATAATAATCGTTATCACTTTTATGACACTTACCTCGATAAGCGGTACATTTGGAGCTATGTGGTTAAATCCAATAGGTATCCAGGCATGGGTAGAACTTGCAGCATTTGTTGGCATTTTAGCTATTGGAGCCTCTCTTCTAATGATAGCAGGAGAATTTGATCTTAGTATGGGAGCTAATATCGCTTTGGCTGGACATAGTTTTGCTATTTTTCTTTTATTTGGAGTGCCAGTAGAGTTGGCGATTATATTAACCTTTTTGGAACTCGCCTTTTTAGGATTTATTATTGGAATAATTGTTGTCAGAACTGGACTTCCTAGTTTCATTGTAACTCTAGCTTTTTGGTTCGCTAGTAGAGGGTTTGCAGTATTTCTTAGTCAGACTTTTTTCAATCAATCTAGATTATCTGTTAAGGCAAATCTTAAACCTCCCCCAGGAGGTGGAGAGGACCCTACACTGATTGATAACATTTTTGCATTCGATAGGGCTTTTGGAGTGCCTTTTGATGCTGAAGTTTATTATTTTATTATTCTTGTTTTTTTAGTTGCTTTCATCACCACCCGAACGCCATATGGAAATTGGATATATGCATCTGGAGGAGATCCTGTGGCCGCAAGAGCTGTAGGAGTTCCAGTGGCAAGGGTAAAAATTAGTCTTTTTATGATATCAACTTCTCTGGCTTGCTTGTTAGGTATTTTAACAGTTATGACCTCTGGTGCATCAGATCCAAAAGCTGGAGATTTTAGGGAGTTACATGCAATTGCAGCAGCTGTTATTGGCGGTTGTGCTTTAACTGGGGGATACGGTTCTGTAGTTGGAGCTGTTCTTGGGGCATTAATTTTTGCAATTGCGAGCAGAGGAATAAATTTTGTACCTTTCATCGATAATAATCTTTTTAGAGTAATGTTAGGGATGCTTATATTGGGATCTGCTCTCTTAAACCAATTTTTAAGAGATAGGATAGTGAAAGGATAATGGATATATGACCCCATCAATTGAGTTTAAAGGTGTATCAAAATTTTTTGGAAACATAATAGCTCTAAAGGACATTTCTTTTAAAGTTTTCAAGGGTGAAATAACGGCTCTTTTAGGAGACAATGGTGCTGGAAAGTCAACACTTATAAAACTATTATCCGGAGTCCATATACCTAGTGAGGGTGAAATACTATTGAATGGCAAGGTGGTAAATTTTAAGTCACCTAGACAAGCTGTTACTGCTGGAATTGGTACCGTCTATCAAGACTTGGCCTTGCAATCTTTAATGAGTGTAACTAGAAATTTTTTTCTAGGCAGAGAAATTACAAAAGGTATTTTTTTAGATATGTCTCTAATGAATGATATTACACGAAAGGAAATGGCTAAACTGGGTATTGATGTTGCGGACCCAACACAACCTATAGGCACAATGTCTGGTGGACAAAGACAGACACTTGCGATAGCTAGAGCTATTTATTTTGGTGCCAATGTACTCATTCTTGATGAGCCCACTTCAGCCCTCGGACAAAAGCAGCAGTTAGAAGTTTTAAGAACTATAAAAAAAGTTAAAGATTTAGGAGACATAGCGATCATATTCATAACTCATAACGATATGCATGCTAAACTTTTGGGAGATCGGTTTGCTTTTCTTAATAGAGGAAAAGTTTTAGCTGAGGGATCGAGAGATGAAATTGATATAAATAATCTCAGACCTCTAATGGCGGGTGGTGAAGATTTAGATAAACTTGAAACAGAGTTCTCAGAAAGATACAATTGATCCAATGGAAAAAATTAAGTTTTGAACGATTTTTT
>PBXW01000139.1 GCA_002727735.1 Crocinitomicaceae bacterium | reverse complement strand
TTAGCTCTACTCCGACATTAAGATTAAATTTCTCATATGCTGGTGACATTTGATCTTCAGATTGCCCAAAAGTAGCATAGCTGTCTCCATAATATAAATAATCTACCCTTGTATAGGCTGACTTTGAACCAATTGTATGATCATAAGAAAGACCAATATTATATTGTTCTTCAACTGTTCCAGGTAAGCTATCACCAGCTGCAGCTCCAAAACTTGGCATATCAATTGTAGTTTCTGCGGTCATAAATGCCCCTGCAAAGTCCATATAAAGACCATCTGCAAGCATCACATCAAAGTCAATCTCAACTCCCTTGGTTTCAGCTTCACCACCATTACTTGTGAAACTCCATCCACATGCTGGAGCAATACCAATTTGGATATCAGTCCAGTCAATTAAGAAGTATGTAGCATTAAAGTTGAAAGTATCGCCTCTAGCCTTAACACCAAACTCAGTATTCTCTGCTTTGTCTGATGTATATCTTCTTTGGAAATTTGATGCTTCAGGATCGCCTGCACAGAATGGAGGCAATGCTGAGTTATTTCCTCCAGGTCTATAACCTGCTGATGAAACTGCAAATAAAGTTAAATCATCATTTGGCATATATGAAGCTGTAAGCTTTGGTCTTGTATCAGATTCGGTACCGGATTCTTGCGAACATGTAGTCCCTTCGGTAGCACTACCGTCACAACCATTTCCAGAGTAGAAAATACCGAATTCAGAAGATTTATAACCATCAGATATTTCATAATCTCTTAGTCCAGCAGTAAATTTCCATTTATCAAGGTTTAAAGCAACCTCTCCATACATTGCCCTTTCTTCAGAGTAGCTGTAATAGGTATAGCTACCATAATAGAAATATGGGCTAGCATCATCTCCACAATAAGGTGGACAGTATGCAGCACCATCATACCCACCTGGGACCATGAATTGAATATAATCCCATGCTTCGGCACTTTGAAGAGCCTGATTCTCAACGATAGAATTTGGATCTGCATTTTCTTCAAAGTCATAAAGACCAACTGTCCACTCAAACATTCCAGGATTAGAGCTTAGTCTTAATTCTGTAATTTCTGTCTCGCTATCTGAAGTAACTATCAGTGGAGCTGGATAAAGATCATCAGTATCAATTCTTGACCACTCAGTTTCACTATCTTCATCATAATCTCTGTACATAGTCGTCAAGGTTGCAGAACCCCAATCAAAGCCAACTTCTGTAGTTGAAGCCAAAGTAGAAATAACAACATTGTGTTTTTCATCTGTCACTTCTGCAAAAGATAAAAGAGGATGATAGTCCGATAAATCTCTGCCATAAGCATCAGCTAAGGCAGTTAATCTAGTACAAGAGCTACCATAATAAAAAGCTGTGCTTGTGCTACAATTAGGATCAAAAATATCTGCAGTTCCAGGTTTATCACCGTTACCCTTTTCCTTCATGCCTTCATCGTAACGATCGCTAACAATGTATCTGACCATGCTTTTTATATTGCCGTCATGAATTGGAGAGTCATCTCTTTCAAAGCCTAGTGTTATGGTATATCTTTCATCATCTTGATCACCAACATCTTTGTTTTGAGTAATAATATTTTCATAAATACCTGGATCTAAAGATTGTGAATATGTTGCCCTTAATGCAAAAAGATCATTTAGGGGAACATTAACCATAGCGTTATAGTTAACAATTGCATTTCCGGCAAATCTTTTTTCTCCGAACTCCATTGAGTACGCATAGTCAAAACCAGATAAATCTGGTTGCTTTGTTATGTATCTGATAGTTCCACCAATTGCATTTGATCCATATAAAGTTCCTTGGGGTCCTCTTAAAACCTCAATTCTATCAATATCCCAAATATTCATTGTTGTACCAGGAATTTCATCTATATATGTGGATGTAGTTCCTGAAGATCTTTGAGCTGAGCTGGTATTTAACCCCCTAAAAGAGTAGTACCTAGATCCCCCGGGAGTTGTTACGCCCGCTAAAGTTCTTAAAAAATCTTCTGGATTAGAAATACCTCTCTCTTGAATATCAACTTCGGTAATAACTGAAATATTCATCGGTATTTCCTGAACGGTTTCCACTTTTTTGTTTGCTGTTACGATAACTTCTTCCACATCAGCTTGTATAAAAGCAAACGGTGTTAAAAACATCAAAAAAGCTATCTTTCTTAGAAAATGCATATTTTTTCCCCTAAAAATTAATTTATCTGTTAAATATAGCACTAAAAATGACTAAAAAGAATGTTTTTTATACCTGAAAGTGTTGTTTTAAAAGGTTTTTTTATTCAAACTGCTTTTGATCGCTGGCAAAAAATAGATAAATTAGTCCACCAACCACAATCAAACAAGCGGCAATATGAAATACAAAGGTCCAAGACTCAGTTATTTCAAGAATGTACCCGGAAACTATATTTCCTAAAATCCCTGCAATCATACCGAATGTGGATGCGATACCCACAAGCGTTCCTGTAGCATTTGGTGCAATATCAGCATGATTTACTCCAAATCCACCAGCAGCAATGCCAGAAAAGATATTAGTTACACAAATTAATATAATTATAGTTGTAATTGATTCAAAAAATGGAATCATAAAAAGGCATGAAGCTGAGCCAAAAAATCCAATTGAATTGACTATTTTCCTCACTTTTATAATTCTTATACCTTTTTTTATTAAATCATCAGCAAGAAATCCACCAGCATTAAGAGCAATAACAGAAATAATACTGGGGATTATCATCAAGGTTACAAATGCACTTGATTCAAGAGCAATACCTAATTCATTATCTAGAAATTTTGGTAAGAAAGATAAAAAAACAAAAAGGCTCCAGTTGTTTGCGAAAGTTGCAGCTACGATAGCTAAAAAAGGCTTATTTGAAAGCAGTTTTTTGAATGGAATCTTTCTTACTGTCGATATTGATGGGGCATTTTTTTCAATATAGGATAGCTCGCAGGAAGATATACCCTTATGTTCGCTTGGAAAGGATGTCACTTCCCTGCTCCAAAAGTAAAACCAAGCTATACCTAAGATACCAAATAAATAAAATGCCCATTCCCATCCCATTGAAACAATAATCATTTGAGTGCCTATGTATCCAATAATAGTTCCTATTGCTACTCCACTATTTGTGAATGCGATCGCTCTAGTTCTCTCTTTAAATGGAATCCATCTAGCATATAAACTATGCCATGCAGGAAAAGTAACTCCTTCGCCAACTCCCATTAGGATCCTCATAAAAAATAATGCAAATAGGCCATTATGTGCTGCAACTGGTGTGAGAATTGTGAATAAAGACCATAATATTACTCCGCATCCTAAGACACGCTTACCGCCAAATTTATCTGCTAAATATCCACCTAGTGTCATTGTTATCATATAACCGATGTAAAAAGATGAAAAAATTAAGCCTACTTGGGATTCACTCCAACCAAATTGCTCCTGCATAGGAATAATTGCAACTGAAATATTAACTCTATCTATGTAGCAAATTATTACTGCTAAGGTTGAATAAAATATTAAAAGAAACCTTTTGGGTATATTCATCATTTCAAATTTTTTTTAAATATGTACTAAAAATGCACAAAAAAAGTAATTTTATATTAAAATTACTCCATAAACACAGAGGAGTGAATTATGAAGATTTTAAAATATCCATTTCTAACTATTCTTTTGATCTCATTTAATATTTCTGCACAAGAAGAAATTAAATTTGGGGTCTCAGTTGGGTTGGAAAAAATTGATTACAATTTAACCCAAACTGCTATTGACGGTGGTTTTGGTAGTGCGCAGAATAATGGCGGTGATGATCCGAATGCTTCTGCTACAAGAGAGGGATCTATGTCATATATGGTTCCTGCAATAGCATTTGATATGAAATATGGCGCATGGGGTTTGTCTGTGAAAAGATCAGAGGGGGATGATAACTCTCTAATGCCATCGTCAGGATATCCTTATGTCGGTTGGTCAAGAGATGATACGCCAGAGAGAGAGGAAACATCTTTTAACTTTTCATATAAATTCAATAATAACTGGTCTTTAGCTTTTGGTGCATACAATGGAAGTACTGATGTTGATTATACCGAGGCTGGAAGAGATACAGCTTTTTATCAAGATACAGATGGAACACTTTACTCTAGCTATTTCTGGGATATAACTCATACTGGCAACGAAACTGCTGATTCAGATGGAAGATATCTTGCAGCAGTTTATCAAAATAGGCTTTCAAATAATCTCTTTTGGTTCGCTAAAGCTGGCTATCAGCAAACCGATTTAGATACAGCTGGTAAATATGTCTTCTATGAAGTTGCAACTGCTAATCCAAATTGTGAGGATGCAGCAATTTTTGGTGCATGCCTAACTCAAGCTCAGTTAGATAGCTTTCAAGTTAATGAAACAGGAGTTCCGGGTTTTGGTTGGGATATTGATTATGCCAAAGAGGCTACTGGAGATGCCGCTGTCGTTGGATTGGGCTTGGTTTATGTATTAGATCCGAAAAATACAATCACTTTTGGGTATGAGTTTAAAAACTTCTCATACGATGCCGGCAAGCTTAATCTTTCTTGGGCTGGTCAAAACGAAGCTAATGCAGCAAGTGTAGGAAGTGTTAATCGTGATGACGATATAGCT
Source organism: Crocinitomicaceae bacterium (assembly GCA_002727735.1). GTDB lineage: Bacteria > Bacteroidota > Bacteroidia > Flavobacteriales_D > Parvicellaceae. Next base: position 8,053 of record PBXW01000139.1, on the reverse strand, counting down.
TTAGAAGAAAGTGCTGATTACATCTCTATTACTTACAGACATCAATTTTAATTGTTTCTAATACCACTGCTCGAAAGAGCAGTGGTATCTGATAAAATTTAGTTTTATGAAATATAAATTAACTTTTATCACATTATTTTTAAGTATTCATACTTTTACTTCGGAGTATGTGTTTCTCAGTAGTTCTCCTGATAGCTTCTCTGAGATTCTTGGAAGCACTATTAAAAAAGAGATTTACGCAGAAGAAGATTTTATTGAGTTTAGTCTTGATGAACAACTAGCATGTTTAGAAGAAGGGTTATGTTTTCAAAAAATAGAAGAAAAATCTGATAACCCAATCGTCATATACTTATCAACATATATTTATGATGAGAAAAGGTACCTTTTCTATACATTCATAGATTTAAAAGAAAAAATTGTGTTAAAAGATCTTGGTGCATCATGTGAATCTTGCTCAAGACTTGATCTCATACCTTTAACAAAGAATCTTTTAAATAATAAAAATATATCAACTAATAGTTTGGCATCATATACAATATTTCCTGCAGAAAAATTAGAATATCCTAAAACATTTAATGAAGAGACAAATTTAATTGATTATGAAATAAGTACCTCGGTACCAGCTGAGATTTTTATTGATAATAGATTTTTAGGCTATTCGCCTCAAAAAATAAAAGCTAAAAAGAATACAAAAACTGAAATTAAGATTGTGGCGCCCTACTATGAGATTCTCACAAAAGAATACACTTTTCAAAGAAATAAAAAAGAGAATCTTACTTTAAATCCTCTTTTAACCAGTTTAGCTGTTTCAACAAATCCTCCGCGAGCAACATTGTTTGTCAACGGAAGAAGGGTTGGATCTACTCCAAGAACTGTAAATAAATTAAAAGTGGGAACCGATATTGACATAAAAATTACTCTTGAAAACTATGTTGACAATAATTTTATATATAACCCCTTGGATCCCAGCGGTAACCAAATAAATATTGATCTCGAGCGAGGAAAAGGTCTTGTGAAGGTCAAACATGATGTTAATGATTCCGAAAGAGACCAGATATATGTAAAAGTAAATGGAAAATCTATAGGAACACTAGATAATTTTAACAATGATATCTTGGTATTAGATGCTGGAAGAAATGATATTGAGCTTACTAAAGGAGATATAACCAGGAAAGAATCGTTTAAAGTAAAGATTGATGATTTCCTCAACTGGGAAGTAGCTTTTATAGAATCAGTCGAAATTAATATTAGCTTCTAAGTTAAATACTTGGATTAGCGTAAATATCAAATCTAATATTATTTAACAGATTAAAAAATAACATTGGATTGTCTTCGAGATTTTCTAAAACATTTGGATCAATTGGATTAAGTATCTCAACAGAAATTCCAATACCACGAGGATAGTTCACAAAACTTTTGGCTTCATTGTAAAAATCTGAATAGTATTCGTAAACAAGGTCATCGAAAAGACCCTTATATTCATAAGGAATTCCAAGCCCATCTAGAAGCGATACCAATTCAAATTTAGACATTTTATTTGCTAAAAATCCTTTTGCTGTGAGTAATCCAACATCTAAAGCGCCTCCAGATGCAATACTTGCAGCATTCCAAACCTCTGTTGACCAGCTAACATCATAGCTGAACTTTCCAGCATAGTTGAAGGAGCTATTACCTTCCATAGATTCAAAAAATGATAAGTAGACATCATCATCAATATATTCAAGTCCTGAAAATATGCACCCAAAGTATTCAAATGCAAAAGCTGGCATTGGATAATCATCACTAGTCATTCCATATTCATTAAGTAGGTTGTTGTAGTCTGATTCACATGAACCTTCATATTGAGCATAAGATAAAAGCTGAAAAGCTTCCTTTATAACCCCTAATGATTCTTCCAAAGGGATCTTAGGCTGCTCAAATTTTATTGAAACCTTAGCTTGATCATTCATATCCAATAAAAATTCACCTTCTACATCTTTGTAGTCTGAGGTTTGCAGATATGAAAGATTTACATTATCAGTTAATCCTAAATTTCTTAAATAAGGTACTTCATAGTAAAGCTCTTCGGCAATATCTCTCGACAAATTTATACCTTCTATTTTAAATTCAGAATTTGCGTACAGCCCGCCATTCTCAAAGAACTCTGAATAATAATCATAGGAAATAAAGTCCTCCAAAGATGATGGTCTTTTATTAGCCCATCCCAATCGATCATCATCGGAAAATGAGATTTGTCTTATTTCAACAAGACTTTCACCATCTGCTTCCATTTTAATATTACTAATATTGAAACTATCTAAATCGCCTCTGACAGAACCAACTTTAATAAACTCTTCACCAACAAAGTATAGAGTGATTTGATCTAAGAAATCTTGGACTTCCTTTACATCGTGAATTAATGGCTTAGAACTTGAATACCTTCGCTCAGAAGGTCTTGAAGGTGTTGAACTTTTATTTTCAGGCTTGCTACCAAGCATTGACTCCATTTGACATCTTAAGTCACACTCTTGTGCAGAAACATGAAAACTAAAAAAAGATATTAAAAATATAAAAGATACTTTAAAAGATCGTATCATCCACAGAACCTATCAGGTATTTTAATTGATAATATTAATTCTGACTCAACTGATACTGCTCCCATTTGTGCAGGTTTAAAATTTGAGTCGAGAAGACCTTTATTAACAATCTCAAGAATCTTGTTATCATTCCCATTCATGCTAATTTCATTACCATCTGGATCTTTAATATCGATAACTTCTACAGAAGTAGCTTTTCCGTCTGATGTAACTAGAATCTTCCAGGTAGGTCTGAATGATTTATTTCTGTATGTTCTTGGGCAGTATACAACTTCGCCAAAAGAGGAATAATCAAGCTTTGCTTTGGTAGAAAGCGAGCTTGTTGATGCATTGTTTGAAGGCGAACTGCTGTCACTCCTTGATGAATTTGAAGAAGTCTGATTTGATTGTGACGAAGTGCTGGGCTGAGACTGTGAAGGAGTTGAATCGTTCCTTCTAGAAGAAGATGATTCACTTCGAGCACTTGAACTTGCTCTAGCCGCAGCAGCAGCTTGTCTCTCTTCTTCTGCTTTCTTTCTATCTTCTTCCCTCTTAACAGCTGCAATTCTTTCTTTTTCAGCTTCCTCCCTTTCAGATTCGGAAACTAGCAATTCCGCATCATTAATTGATTGTTTAAAATTTGTAATTAAATTTGCTAAGTTAGCAGCATTTGGAAATAAGGCTGAAGTATTTTCAAGACTGTCCGCTAATTTACCAGCCTGACTTAATTCTCTCCTTGAATAAAGCGAAGACGGAGAACTATTATAGCTTTCGATTATGCTTATTCCATTAATAATAATATTTAATGCATCAGCCTTTTGTCTTGATTCAGGTGAAGGACTAAAAATATTGATGTCATCAATTATGCTACTAGCTAGTGCCCAATCTTCTGAGCCCTCGGCTGCTATAAGAGCTTCATTGAAAATCTTAATTTGCTTTTCAACTACTTGCTCAGCAAGGTCTTCAAGCCTTGTTGCATCAGCATCCTCTAGAATATTTTCTCCGATAAAGTCGGATATGTCTGATAAGAGACTTAAATTATTAGAAGAGTCAGAAGTACTGAATCTAGTTTCAAAATCAGTTATGCTTGCAGCAATCATTAATACCTTAATTTCATCTATTCTTGAATTAATTGATTCAATTTCACCTGTATAGAACGCAGTGGCATCATCTGAGATATAAAATTCGTCATCCGTAAGAGCATAAAGAACCTCATAAATCTCACTTAGACTATTAGTAGTTGATTCCAAATCATCCCTCAAAACAATTAAAGCACTCTCAAGCTCAATTGGGGAATTTTGAAGATCTAAATCATTATCAATAATTTCTATCTCTTCAATCACTGCATTTAGGTTAGATAAAATAATAGCTTCTTCTTCTCTTATTGAGATTTCAAATTTATAATCCTCAAGCACTTCATTGCCTGGATCTCCAAGCAGCAAGTTATCAATTATTTCAACAGCCTCAGGAAATTGATTTTTTGAAATAAGATCTTCGATGAAAATTTTATTTGATTCAAAGTTCAACAAAAATTCTATTCTTGCTATACCTCTTTTAATTCTTTCATTCTCAGGATCATAAGGAAGTGCCTCTCTAAAGTAAGATTCAGCCCAATCAGGTTTTTCCTCTCTATATAGGTACCTCTCGCCTTCTGCTAGAAGATCCTCAACCTGCTTATCAGCTGAAGATAAAATATCATCTAAAATTTCTGAAGCATTATCATATGCTATCTTTGCATCTCCAAAAAACGAGCCCTCAAATGAATAATCACCATCTTGTCTCATAAAAAAAGCATCTTCTACAGAAGCAAACTCATTATTGGGCCAAGCATCTACCTGCCTCTCGAAAACAACTTCCATATATCGATTAAAGGTCTCTTCAGCTCTTAATGCTGAGCTCCTCTCACGACAAACAGGAGTTGCTTGGCGACAATCCATCTGAAATGAGTTTATATACCTAGATGCCTCTAAGTTTTCTTCGTATAGTTGTTCTCCTCTTTCTTGTGCAAATAAAGCAGAAGAAAATAATATACTAAGTGTTAATAAAAAATAATTACTAATCCTATAAAAATCTAAGTTTAAACTCATTACAAATCCTTATTTACTATTTACTCATATGTTTTTCAATTCTTACTAATGTCATAGTGGCAAGCACTAATGCAAAAGCTGCTAGGAATGTCATAACAACATCAAACCATTCTCGAGCCTCTCTAATTTTACTCTCACCTTCAGCTCTCGTTTCAGCTGCTTCCATTTCAGCTTTAGCATTTGCTTCCTCAAGCTCGGTTTTAGATTGGATCCAACCACATAAAAATAGATCATTTGCAGCCCAAAGAGTTTGAAGTCTTTCTTCAATTCTAGTTACCGATTCAAACTTACTCTTCTCTTCACCACTTGGTTCTGCATCACTCCAAAAGTCAACCATTTGTGATAAAAATCTTTGATACTCTTTTTCTTGTTCCACAACACCTTCATTAAATTTATCAATATCTTCATCAGATAAGCCAAACTCTCTCGCAGCTTCTAGATCTTCATCAGTTTCCAAAACTTCATAAAAGGAAGTAATCATGGGGAAAGAAGTTCTTCTTGGACACTCAGCAAGATCTGAAGGATATGCTGATCTTGAATCCTGGCTCAATTGATATTCACCCATAGCAATAGCTCTAATTGTGTCATTTAAAGCATCAATGGTAATTCTCTCATCAAATTGACCTCTTGTTGCAGACCTTTCATCAAAGTGAAGACGCATGCTTGCTCTAATTGCTTCAATTTTTGGATCCACCACTAGCTCATCTTCCACTTCTTCCTCGTCGCCCTCATATTCATCAACACGCTCTTGTTTTGGAAATACAAGCTCTTCTATGTCTGCATATTCAGCCCCATTTATCCCTGTTTTCAAAGAAGCTTCTTTATTAGACATAAAATATCCAGATACTGTATTAAGCAATGTTAATAAAAGAACTACTGTTACTGTTAATATTACAAAAACTCTCATTATGAGTGAGATGTTCTCTTCTAATATTCCATAAAATCTTTTGACCATGTTCATTTTTATACCTCTAAAAAATTTATTAATACAAATTATCTACATCTAAAGGAAAAAAATCAAACGATTGGTTATGATTTCTTTTTAAACATAACTTTGTGCAAACTAAAGTCAATCCCAATCACATGTATATTTAATATCATATGGGCTGTATCTGTCATAATGCCATGAAGGACCAATAGACAGATAACCTATTATTTCAGAGTCTTTAATGATAATTGGAGGTTCTGATGCATTTTCATTGAAAACAGAATATGAAGAGTATTCACTTCCATAAACGGAGTTTGAGTTAAAAATACTGTTAGCAGACCATGAGCTTGAAAAAGATGAACTTGTATTAAAGATAGAATCAGATTGCCAGCTTGGTCCCAGTTTGCCAAGAAATTCATTATCATTGCCAATGATACTAGCACCATCAAATTTATAGCAATCCCATGAATTCACTTCTCCAGCAAAGGAAATAGGTGCCATTAAAACAGTTACTAAAAAAAATTTGATAATCTTCATTTTTGTAACCTTATTGGCATTTCTTGGATTGCATGAACAAAATTATTTGGTGCTACTTTCCATTCACCACTCATTTCAAACTTTGGAAATCTAGTAAGAAACTGCGAATAGAACTCTTTAAGCTGCATAAGTGCCACAGGTTTGCCCAAACATGTATGTCTTCCTATGCCAAAAGCTAAATGCTTGTCTGCATTTTCTCTTAAAATATTAAAAGTATCGGGATCATCAAAAATCTCAGGATCTCTATTTGCTGCTCCGTACCATAATGCAATTTTTTCATATGGGCCAATCCTTTGACCATTAATCTCTGTCTCTTCAAGAGATGTTCTTCGCATATGAATAACTGGAGAAACGCATCTAACGGTCTCATTAATGAAGTTTGGGAGATACTCAGGATTATCCAATAAAAGCTCTTTTTGATCTTGATTATCGTGAAGCAACTTAATGCCCCCACTCATAGTATTTCTTGTTGTGTCATTACCCGCAAAAACTATTAGGAGCCATGATCCATCAAGAAATTCTTGAGTTAACTCCTGTCCTTCAATTTTTGCATTAGCTATTGCGCTCAAAAGGTCATTTTCAGGATTTTTTCTCTTTTTAAGAAGAATATGTTTTCCATAATCAAACATTTCATCAACCATCGCATTAAATAGATTTATCATTTCTGGATCTGGTGTTGTATCTGACACTCCTTCATTTTTTTGTTTGATTTGTTCAAGCGTGAAGTATTGCGCCAATTCTAAAAATTCCATCCATGAAACAAGTTTTTGTCTATCGGCTTCAGGGATTCCTAAGATTTCTGACAATGTATAAATTGGAAGCTGTTGGGAAACTTCGCTCACAAGGTTGCATTCACCCATTGGAGCTATCTGATCTAGGAGCTGGCCTACTTTACATGAAACTTTTTTCTGAAGATCTTCAACAAAGCCAGACTTAAAAAAAGGCATGTGCTCTTTTCTTAATCCTAGATGCATTTCACCATCGAGGTTTAGCATATGATCTATTGTTGTTTTGAAAAGTTTAGGATGCCGATTTTCTTCTGTGCCAAGCGTTAATAAATTTCCAGTAGCATATTGAGAAGAAAATATTTTTGGATTCATAGACACAAACTTGATATCTTCATGTCTTGTTAAGACCCAATATCCAGGCTCTGGGTCAGTTGGCATAGGGTCATGAAAATATACAGGTGCGTTGTCTCTCAATTCCTTATAAAAATCTACTGGTTGGCCTTTAGTAAAAAGGTCTAAATCATTGAGAGATCTTTCAGCTTTATAGGAAGAGTTCTTTGGGAAAGCGGGTTCATTAATCTTATGATTAAGAACTTCATCTGATAAAACATAGCCTGAGCCCATTATTTATAACCACCTTCTAACTGCTGAACGATAATCTTCCCAGTCGGTAAATTTTTCTTGCATTGCCCGCTCTTCAGGCAATATTTGGAAATAAGTTATATAAAGAACAAATAAGGCCACTAAACAAATTGTGAGCTTGGCACCAAAGATTAATCCAAAACCCATTAATATTATGCTCATTCCTAAATACATTGGATTACGGGTATATTTGAATGGACCTATAATGGCAAGTTTTGAAGCTTGTGAAGGCTGCATTGGATTAATAGTAGTTTCTAACTGCTTGAAGACTCTGACAGCAGAAATCAAAACCGACAAGCCTCCAATAATTATCACAACTCCAAGAGTCATTTGGTATTCAAAACTAAAGGGTTCAAAAAGCCTGTTTGAAAAAGCTATCAAAAAAATAAAAATAAGAGTGACTATTGGTGGGGGTATTTTTGTTTCCATGAAAAAATTATATCAACCAAAAGATAAAATGCTAATAAGCTTAGCCTGCTGGAGTAGTGGTTGATGCTGGGGCTGCTTCACCTTCAAGTTGTTGATTCAATGAAGAAATTGAAGAAACAAAAGAAACTCCATTACCGAGGAATGCTG
>PBXW01000138.1 GCA_002727735.1 Crocinitomicaceae bacterium | reverse complement strand
ATTAATCTACATAATTTTTGTAATTTTGCTTCCTCGTAGGGACACTTCAAAACAGTGAATTAATGAAAAATAGAAAGATTTTATACGTATCATCTGAAGTAGTACCATACTTACCCGAGTCCGAGATATCCTCAATGTCATTTGAAATTCCCAAGATGGTTAACAAACAAGGTGGCCAAATCAGAATATTTATGCCTAGATATGGGAACATTAATGAAAGAAGACATCAATTACATGAAGTTATAAGATTATCTGGGCTAAATCTTGTTATTAACGATTTGGATATGCCTCTCATAATTAAAGTTGCATCAATTCCAAAAGAAAGAATTCAAGTTTATTTTATCGATAACGAAGAATATTTTAAACGTAAAGCAACTTTTGCTGAAGTCAATGGTAAACTTTTCGACGATAATGATGAAAGAGCAATATTTTTTGCAAAGGGAGTTTTTGAAACCATCAAAAGGCTTAACTGGCCCCCTGACATTATACACATACACGGATGGATGGCAGCTCTACTCCCTCTTTACTTTAAACAGATTTACAAAGACGATCCAATTTTTCAAAAAAGTAAAATTATAACATCTTTATATGGAAATGAGTTTGATAAGGCATTAAACAAAAAAATGATTGATAAAATTTCATTTGATGAAATCGATCAAAAACATATAAATCAACTGGTAGATCCCACATACGAAAACCTAATGAAAGTTGCAATTGATTCATCTGATGCCATCATTAAAGGATCTGAAAATATTTCACATGAAATAGCTGATTATCTAAAAAAATACAAAAATCCTATTCTTGAATTTCACCCCTCCGATTCGTTCAGTGAACCGTATTTGGAATTCTATGAAAAAATTATTTCATAAGTGAAAATGAAATATAATTTTTTTAAAATATTACTATTTGTTTCATTTTTCACTTCATGTGAAAAAGATATTACAGGTTTTGACTCTGAGGTTATAAATTCTGACAATGCAATAAATTTTTCGACTAATAGTATTGAATATGGACTTACTACTAGGTCTCAAATGGTCAATCCAGTACAAACGAATAATCTACCTTCATTTCTTCTGGGCAGTTATGATCATCCACAATATGGAAGATCTAATTCAAGCTTTGTTGGTCAAATGGTGCCAACTGAATACAATCATGATTTTGGTGATAATGTTGTTCTTGACTCCGTTGTTTTAACAATTCCGTACTTTTCAAGAGGGGTTGAAACTAATGAAGATGGAGATATTACCTATGAAATTGATTCAGTATTCGGAAATTCACCAATTAAAATTTCAATTTATAAGAATAATTTCTTTTTTAGAACATTTGATCCTTTTGCTGATTTTGATACAGGACAAAGTTATTTTTCAAACGGGTCATTATCAGTTGAGGAAGTTATCAATTCCGGACAGTTGGAGGGAGAATTATTATTTGAAATTAATGACTTTGTCCCAAGTCCTGAGCAAATTAATTTAACCGAAATTGACACTGTTGGTGAAACTTTTATTTCCCAAAGACTTGCGCCAGCACTTAGATTTAAATTAAACAATCCAAATGACAATTTTTGGGAATCAAACTTTTTTGAAAATCAGGATAATCAAGTTTTAACAAATGAACCAAACTTTAAAGAATTTTTCAGAGGACTATATCTAAAAGTTGAAAGTATATCAAACGGGTCTATGATGCTATTAAACTTTGCCTCTTCTAATTCAAAACTAACTATTCACTATACCTCTGACAACACAAACATTGGAGACAATGACACAGGTACACCCAATGAAATTGAAACAAACCAGCATGAGTATGTAATGAATTTTTCAGGTAACCTAATTAATCTATTTGATAACGAAACAGTTGTTGATGTAGATCTTATTGACCAAACAAATGGGAATGAAAATATTTACTTGAGAGGTGGAGAAGGAATAATTTCAACTTTAGATTTATTTTCTGGGACTATGACTAATGACAATGGTGAGGTCATTGATGAATTTGATCATTTTAAAGAATTCTTTTATGATGAAATCGCCGATTTACCTAAGAGAATCATTAATGAAGCATACATAGAATTTTTTGTAAATCAAAACTTTTTAAATGACGATGAACCTGAAAGAATTTATATATATAATTACGAGAATAGTTCATCTTTAATTGACTATTTTTTAGATCAATCTGTAAGTTCTTTGACTGTAAATGCAAAAATCAATCACCTAGAACCGCTCAAAAGAGATAGTCTGAATGAGGATAGAGGTGTAAAGTATAAAATTAGAATAACTGAGCACCTTAACAATCTGATCTTAAGAGATTCAACTAATGCAAAACTTGCACTTGGTGTTATTTCTGACGTTGCTTCAATTCAAAATTTTAAAACTTTAGACGAGAATTTTGAAAATGAAAATAATAAACTTGCAGCAGGTATTATCCTAACCCCTAAGGGAACAACCTTGCATGGAAATCTAAGCTTAGATTTAGAAAAAAGACCTAAAATAAAAATTTATTATACAGAACCAGAGGATTAATCATCAGATATTATAATTGATATTAATTTTTTAGGTCTTTAAAAAATTAAAAAAATAAATTTGAATTAATTATGTGCGGAATTGTAGGATATTTAGGCGATAGAGATTCTTTACCAATTATTTTAAATGGACTGAAAAGACTTGAGTATCGTGGATATGATAGTTCTGGTATAGCCTTATATAACGGCTCGGGAATAGTAAGTTGTAAATCCAAAGGGAAAATTAGTAAGCTTGAAAAACTGCTTCAAAAGAAAAAAAATTTTTCGGGGGGTATTGGAATTGGCCATACAAGATGGGCAACTCATGGTGAACCAAATGACATTAATGCACATCCTCAATTTTCTAATTCTAAAAAGTTATGTCTTGTACACAACGGAATAATTGAAAACTATTCAACAATTAAACACAAATTAAAAAAAGAAGGGTTTTCTTTCGAATCAGAAACTGATACAGAAGTTCTGGTTAATCTTATAGAGTATATAAAAGATAAAAATAACGTCAAACTTGGAGAGGCTGTTCAAATTGCTCTTAACCAAGTTGTCGGAGCATATGCAATTGCTGTGATTAATATTGAAAAGCCCGATGAAATTGTTGTTGCTAAACTTGGAAGTCCGCTTTGTATTGGAGTAAGCGATGATGAATATTTTATCGGTAGTGATGTTACGCCATTTATTGAATTTACAAAAAACGTAATCTATCTTGAAGATGGTGAATTAGCAATTATTAGAAACCACAAGGAAACTTTTTTTAGAAAAATTTCAGATGATTCTTTAATTTCTCCAACCGTTAGTAAGCTTGAATTAAGCCTCGATAAAATCGAAAAGCAAGGATTTGATCATTACATGCTTAAAGAAATATATGAGCAACCTAAAGCAATTAAGGATACCCTTAGGGGTAGATTAAATGTTTCTAAAGGAATAATTAAAATGTCTGGATTGGATGACTATATTAATAAGTTCCTTTCAGCAAAAAAAATAACTATAATAGCTTGTGGTACATCTTGGCACTCAGCCTTGGTTGCTGAATATATGTTTGAAAAAATTGCAAAAATACCTGTTGAAGTTGAATATGCGTCTGAATTTAGGTATAGAGATCCTATAATTGAAAGTGACGATATTGTGATTGCTATTTCACAATCTGGGGAGACCGCTGATACTTTAGCAGCAATTAAATTAGCTAAATCTAGAGGTGCATTTGTTTACGGTATATGTAATGTAGTTGGGTCTTCAATAGCAAGAGAATCTGATTCCGGATCTTACACTCATGCTGGGCCTGAAATTGGAGTTGCTTCAACCAAGGCATTTACAACCCAAATGACAATTTTATATATGATGGCTGTAAAATTGAGTAAATCAAAAGGTGTCATCTCAGAAAAATTATATCATAAATATATTCTGGAAATTTCGAATATTGATAAAAAGGTACACAAGGCACTATCCTCAAATAATGAAATCAAAAAAATAGCAAAAGAATTTCTCAAAGCTACAAATTGTTTGTATCTCGGAAGAGGTTATAATTTTCCTATTGCACTAGAGGGAGCATTAAAACTTAAAGAAATATCATACATACATGCTGAAGGTTATCCTGCAGCTGAAATGAAGCATGGACCTATTGCACTAATTGATGAAAATATGCCAACAATTGTAATTGCAACAAATAAAATTAATTACGATAAAATTGTAAGTAATATTCAGGAAATTAAATCAAGAAAAGGAAAAATATTTGCAATTGTTTCTAAGGGTGATAAAGAGGTTAAAGAAATTGCAGATCATGTAATTGAAGTCCCTGACAGTATTGAATCAATTACTCCTTTTATTACAGTAATTCCACTTCAACTTCTTTCATATCATATTGCTGTGATACTTGGTAAAGACGTTGATCAGCCAAGAAATCTAGCTAAGTCTGTTACTGTAGAATAATTAAAATTCCTCCCAAAAATTTGTTGTAAATTCCTCTAAATAATCTGGAATCACATCATTTTTATTTTTGATATTTTCAAATTCAGATTCTGATATTTTTCTTGATTCAAAGACTTGTAATTCAGTAATACTTTTTTCATCAAATATTAAATCCATTCTAAAAGAAATCTCATTTTGTTTTCTTCTTCCTTTGACATTTTTATTTTTTTCAATCAGTTTTATAGGTCTATCAAATCCAGCTCTTTGCCCAAAATTAATTTTAGCATAAGACAAACCGTATTTCTCATTATCATATTTTGAAAGAATCATTTTTCCATCACGCTGATATATATTTACAAATACCCCAAGTAATTTTATATTATAAACTGGTTTTATATTTCTAAAGTCTATTCTAACTATTGCATAGTCATCAGGATTAATATATAATATTCCAGAATATTTACCTCTGCCCTTTGGGTAAGCCTCCATCTTATAAACCAAATCATTCCCAAGGATATCTATTTTGGGTTCTGAGAAAATATATTTATTAGGTTTTAAAATAAAATTTAGCGGAGACTCTTTTTGAAAAAAAAGAAAATTATAAAATCTGTTTATAACCCGTATTTGATTTTTTGCAAAATCATCTTTTTCTTTGATTTCTTTTTCTTGAAATTTTTTTATTGATTCCGTATTTGTGCTGTCTACTTCCTCAAGCCCATCAAGCTCTAAATCACCTCCGAATATTCCCGACTTAATTTTATAATAGGAATCTGGTTTTAATTCATTTTTAAATGCTTCTTCCATTTTTTTATTGATTGACTCAAGCACTTCACCGTCCTTGTTATATGTCTCCCTTGATTTGATTATTTTAATTTTCTTTTGAATATCATCGTTAAAAGTTCTATAGTAATATGCTAATGTTTCAAGTCCTGAATTATTCTCTTTAGCAAGGTTAGCCAGTAAACTATCGATTAAGCTTTGATTTATTTCAGGGACTGTTGATTTAAACTTATTTATAATAAATTTTTCAGTACTTGAATTAGATTTTCTACTTAGATAAATCTTGTTTTCAGTAAATTCTTTTTCATAGTTCTTATCAATATTTTCAACTACTTTTGAAATAATTTCCTCTGAACTTAATTTTTTATTTGTTAAAATAACATCGGATAATTTTATTGGAGTCTGAACAAGTTTTATCAATGTGTCGTTAAAATCATTAATCAAAAAGGAGCTTTTTTTATATCCCAACATTGAAATATGCATTGAGTCGTTTTCTTTTAACTGAGATTTAATTAACTCAAAACTTCCATTTTCGTTAGAGATTAATCCGTTGTTATTTGAAAAGTATATATTAGAGTAAGGAATTGGTTGACCTGAAATCGAATCAATTATTTGAATATTCAATGATTGAGAACTAATCTTTAGACTATTCAATGATAAAAAAATGATTATTAAAATATTTCTGACCACTTAATGCCTTTTAATTTTGTTACTTTTATAAATATAACAAATAGTTAATACCAAATAAATATGCCTTTTACAAACGATGCAATAGTCTTTGGAATTTTAATGATTTCTTTGGGTTTTATTTTTTATACTGAATCAATTAAAGACGGGTTCTGGTATAAATTTTATAAAGTTATTCCTGGGCTTTTAATGTGTTATTTTATCCCGGCAATATTTAATTCTTTAGCTATTATTTCGTCAGAAGAATCACAAACTTACTATATAGCCAGCAGATACTTACTTCCTGCAGCTCTACTTCTTATGACATTAAGTATTGATCTAAAGGCAATATATAATTTAGGGTATAAGGCTTTGATTATGTTTTTCACAGGAACATTGGGTATAATTATAGGTGGGCCAATATCAATTTTAATTTTATCCATATTTTTCCCTGAATTATTTAATGGTGCTGGTCCGGATGCAATTTGGAGAGGACTATCAACTTTAGCAGGTAGTTGGATTGGTGGTGGTGCCAACCAGGCGGCAATGCTTGAAATATTTGAATATAATCCTCAAAAATATGGAGGTATGGTTTTGGTTGATATTGTAGTAGCTAATATTTGGATGGCAATGATTCTATTTGGGATTGGAAAGAAAGAATCAATTAATAAATGGCTAAAAGCAGACACTTCTGCAATTGAAGAATTAAAAGAGAAAGTGACTTCATTTTCAAATAGTTCTAAAAGAATTCCAAACCTAACTGACTATATGATTCTGTTAGCAATTGCCTTTGGAACTGTTGGTTTATCACATCTTGGTGCCGAACATATTTCAGAGTTTCTAACATCAAATTTTGAGGCTGTAGCTGATAAAAGTTCTGGTCTTTCCTCCTTTGCATCAAAGTTTTTTTGGATGATATCTATAGCAACATTTATCGGAATTGGATTATCATTTACAAAGGCTAAAAATTTTGAAGGAGTAGGTGCTAGTAAAATTGGAAGTATTTTTATTTACATACTTGTAGCAACAATTGGAATGAAAATGGATTTAGGGTCTATTCTTGATGAACCAAAACTTATTCTAATAGGCTTGATCTGGATGTCAATTCACGCTGTTTTACTGATTGTTGTTGCAAAGTTAATCAAGGCACCATATTTCTTTTT
>PBXW01000137.1 GCA_002727735.1 Crocinitomicaceae bacterium | reverse complement strand
TTTTTAGAGGTGTATAAAAGATTAATTCTATCAAAAAGCTTTGATAATTACTTTGAAGAAAGTAGAAAAGGTTTAAAGAAATGGGAAGAGATGGTTAGAACATTTGGCTTTGGTCAACCATTAGGTGTTGATGTTCCAGAAGAAAAGGGAGGGTTTATTCCTAATGTACCCTTTTATGATAAATGGTATGGCAAAAAAAGATGGGCCTTTAGTACAATTTATTCCAATTCTATTGGAGAAGGAGAAATTGGTGTCTCCCCAATTCAGATGGCTAATTTAGCTGCTATAATTGCCAATAAAGGGTATTATTACACACCTCATTTGGTAAGAAGAGTAGGTGAGGATAACACATCAAATTTGATCAGGAATAAGACTTGTGTTGATTCCTCTCATTTTCAAGCTGTAATAGACGCGATGCATTTGGTTGTAGAAAGTGGAACAGGTAGGAGTGCACAAATTGATAGTATAAATGTTTGTGGTAAAACAGGAACTGTGGAAAATAAGACATTTAATGACCACTCTGTTTTTATTGCTTTTGCTCCTAAGGAAAATCCGAAAATAGCTATCTCAGTATACGTAGAATATGGGACATGGGGAAGTAAATGGGCTGCTCCAATTTCAAGTGTAATGATGGAATATTATCTTAAAAAGGAGTTAAGTGAAAAAGCAAAACTAAAAATGGATTTAATCAAAGAAGCCATTATTTTAAACCCCAAATCTGATTTCACCTTTTGATTTACAGAAATTTATCTATATGGAACAATATTGATAAATACCTATTGGTGTTATACTTAATGTTAATGACGTTTGGTTATTTCACCATTTATTCAAGTAGTTACTCTGGTTTTCTCCTTAACGAATCTTTTTGGGATAATAGTTATGGAAAACAAATGGTTTGGATTATAATTTCAATTGTTTTGGGAAGTATAATTTTACTTATTGAAGGAAGCTTTATACAAAATAGTTCTTATGTATTCTACCTAATTATAGTCATTCTCTTAATTACGGTGCTTTTTATGCCAGCTGTAAAAGGAGCTAAATCTTGGTTTCAATTTGGCGGGTTTTCTATACAACCTTCTGAGTTTGCCAAATTAGGATGTAGTTTGGCATTTGCTCGATATTTAAGTTTAATCAATACTCGAACTCAAAACCTAAAGAATAGATTAACTGCAGGTGCCATAGTTATGGTTCCCGCTTTATTAATCATGATACAACCTGACCCAGGAACTATGTTAGTTTTTATTGGATTTGTATTTGTTTTATATAGAGAAGGATTATCTGGAAATTTCCTGCTAATTGGACTATTTGCTGTATTAATAGCTGTAGTAGGTGTTTTTTTTAAAGCCTCTGGGTCATTCATAGAAGTTGCAAACTTGACCGTTTCTGGTAATTTATTTTTTGGGATTATTCTGGTAATCGGGTTTTTTGTTGCGTTTTTAATTATTAAATATTTTGTTTTACCAAGATACAGAAGAGAAAAATATATAAGACTTATTGTTGTTAGTATTGTAGGAATATCAATTTCTTTATCAGTAAGTTTTATATATGATAATCTATTTAAAGAAAGACATCGAAATAGATTTCAAATCATGTTTGGTATTAAAGAAGATAGGAAGGGAGATGGCTACAATATATATCAAGCTTTATCTGCTATTGGATCAGGGGAAACATTTGGTAAAGGGTATTTAAATGGAACATTAAGTAATGATAAATTTAAGCATGTTCCAGAGCAAAATACTGATTTCATTTTTTGTGTTTTAGCTGAAGAATGGGGGTTTTTAGGGTGTTTTGCTTTTGTTTGCTTATATGCTTCTATACTAATAAGAATGATAATGATTGCAGAAAGACAGCGCAGTAAATTCACAAGGATATACGGTTATTGCGTAACGAGTATTTTATTTTTTCATTTTATGATTAATGTGGGAATGGTTATTGGTCTAGCGCCTGTCATAGGTATCCCACTACCTTTTTTCAGTAAAGGAGGCTCAGCAGTTTTAGCATTTAGTTTAATGATTAGTATTCTATTGAGATTAGATGCAGAAAGAAAAGTAGTGCTGAGATAGTAGAGAAATTAAGCAGTGGAATAAATTAAATTATAGTGATTTTCTCTTTCTTTTTTTGACATCCCAATTGTTTCCTGCATAAACTTATTTCTATCCTCAATGGAATCAAATACCCAAATACAAATAGTATCACTACTATGATAAATAGCTTTCAATTCATCGTCTATTTCACAAATCTCATCCGGGATATCAACTTTTAAGCATATCATTTTTAAATAAACTATTTATTTAGAAGCCAACTTGAAGATTGGATTTTATCGCCTAAACCATCTATAAGCTTTACTCCTAATTGTTCACATATTGGTTTCTCAGGAATTGTGTCGTTATTTTGATCTCCACCATTGGCAAAAGCCAAACTGTATTCCTCCCCATATTCTTGAGCAATTTTTTTAATTGTTTCACAAACAGTTCTGTCTTTATCAATGGAAAGGATTGCTTTGTCAACACCTTTTATGCTATTTACGATAAACATTCGTTCTTTTTCATCCTGAAATGGTTTACTGCCTTTTAATTCTCGTTGTAAATCTGAGTTTACAATTACAAATAAATAATCTGCATGTTGCTTTGCATTTTTAAAGTATTCTAAATGACCTTTATGAATGGGGTTAAAATAACCACTAACTATTATAGCTTTTCTCATGATTTATAAGTGATATTATTAATAGTGTTTTGTCCCTTACTTATTTTATATGGGTTATGGTTTTGTCCAAACCCTGGGCAATCACATTTTTTACTTTTTCTTTTTTGTTGAATTGTACAACTACTAATTAGGCATATTAAGAAGCAAAAAGTGTATAGAACTATATGAAATTTACCGTTCATTTAACTTTATATTGATCAAAATTAATGATTACTCGTACGTAAAGACAATTATTATTGTTTATTTTGGTTTGTAATTGTTATGATTCAAGCCTTTGGTAAATATATGGTAATGCTTTACAGCATTTTTTTAAAACCAGAGAAATTTAGTATTTACTGGAAACGATTTGTAGATGAAATCATACAACTTGGGTTAAAATCATTATTTATAGTCATTTTGATGTCTGGTTTTATGGGAGCAGTGCTTGTTATTCAAACAGCTAGTGTAATTGAATCAGCATGGATACCTGATTACACTGTTGGTTTTACTGTAAAACAGTCAATGTTATTAGAATTTTGCCCTACTATTATTTCGTTAATATTAGCTGGTAAAGTTGGCTCTAATATTGCATCAGAACTTGGAACCATGCGCGTGACTGAACAAATTGATGCGTTAGAGGTTATGGGAGTTAATTCTGTAGGATATTTAATTGGTCCTAAAATCATTGCATCATTGTTTATATTCCCAATAGTTATAATGTATAGTATGTTCTTTGGATTTCTTGGAGGTGGTTTAGTATGTTTTTTCACTGAAATTATACCAGTGGAACAGTATATAGAAGGAATTAGATCATTTTCTGAAGAAAATTTCGGATACGTACGCTATGCTTTAATAAAAACTTCTGTTTTTGCTTTTTTAATCACAAGCATATCAAGTTATTTTGGATACTTTTTAAAAGGTGGTGCCCTTGAAGTAGGTAAGGCAAGTACTAAGGCTGTAGTATATAGTAGTGTTTTTATTCTAATTGCAAATTACATACTTACGCAATTAATATTGATTTGATTACCGTAAAACATATTTCTAAGTCATTTTCTGATGTCCAAATTTTAAAGGACATATCATTTGTTTTTGAAACAGGTAAAACAAATTTAATTATTGGTAAAAGTGGTTCTGGTAAATCAGTCTTAACAAAATGTATGGTTGGATTATACGAACCAGATCATGGCGATATTTTCTTTGACGATAGAAAGTTATCAGCTTTGAAACCCAAAGAAAGAAAACAGCTTAGAAGAGAGATTGGTATGTTATTTCAAGCTAGTGCATTATTCGATTCTCTATCGGTTGAAGAAAATGTAGCATTTCCTATTAAAATGTTCACCAAAATGAGCAAGGAAGAGATTGATGAAAGAGTAAACTTTTGTTTGAATAGAGTAGACATAATTAATAAAAACCAGCTATATCCGTCCGAACTAAGTGGTGGTATGCAGAAAAGAGTAGCTATTGCTAGAGCAATTGCTATGCAGCCAAAATATTTATTTTGTGATGAACCTAATTCTGGGTTAGATCCTGTTACTGCTATCGTTATAGATGAATTAATTCAAGAAATCACAGAAGAATATAATATGACCACTATAGTGATTACTCATGATATGAATTCTGTTTTAGAAATTGGTGAAAATATCATGTTTATTGATCAAGGAGAAAATAAGTGGACTGGGAGCAAAAATGAAATTTTAGATGTAAAAGTTAAAGAGCTCCATGATTTTATCTATGTATCAAAATTTTTACAACAAATGAAGAAATAAAAAAAGGGGCTCTAGGCCCCTTTTTAATTTTAATAAAGATTTCTTTATTTATTGATTACTACATTGAATTTAGATGATTTACCATCTTCAAGAACTAAATTAAATGTGTATGTTCCATTTGAAAGTTCAGAAACATCTAAAGTAATCATGTTATTAACATTAACATTTAATGATTGAACTAGTTTTCCAGTTATATCTAAAATGTTGATGTTTCCATTACCTTGTACTCCACTTAATGGGATATTAATGTTTGTAGTAGCAGGGTTAGGATAAGCTTTGATGTCATTCATTGTGTTATCTTCTAAAGATAGATTTGTAGTTAGCTCTACAGATACACCAGATGTAACATCTGCTCCAAATCCTGTTAAATACCATGTGCCACTATTTTCAACAACACTAACAGGTTGAGAGTAAACATTATCAAGATTTTGTGTGTAGTCTAACTTGTCATCAAAACCAATATATACATCAGTATCGAACGTATTAACACAAAATAAATAACGTTGATTATCCATTAATTGCATAGGCTGCATAAAAGGAACATAAACTTCTTGATATGCTGAATCATTTGGGTAAGTAAATTCACCAGTAGCTGCAACATTATATGCAGATACCATTGCATTTGGATCGTTTAAATCCGTGAATTGGTCACTCCATTCATATCCATATACTGTAAAGTATCTTCCAGTTAAATCACCACCACTTACAACAGCAGCAAAACTTACACCCATTGCGGCCATTCTGCTTGCATTTGGGTCAAGAAATGGAACACACATACTAACACTTCCT
>PBXW01000136.1 GCA_002727735.1 Crocinitomicaceae bacterium | reverse complement strand
TTCATCATCATTCCATGCAAATTGATGAGGATGAAAATATTTGGGCATGTGCTTATGTTCGCGAACCCAATGGACATATTTTCTATAAAACAACATTTCAATTAGGAGATAAAAAATTGTGGTGTGTAGATAATGTTATTGTTAAGTTAGATCATATTACAGGAGAGATATTATTTAATAAATCGATCTCTGAAATGCTTAAAGAGAATCAATTAGAGCACTTAATACTTAAAACAGCCAATATTGATGATCCTTTTCATATTAACGACATTGAGCCAGCAACATATGATTCACCTTATTTTAAAAAAGGAGATGTATTTATAAGCTCTCGTAACTTGTCGTCTATTATTCATTACAGACCAATAAATAATCAAGTTATTCAAGTCATTTCTGGACCATTCTATTGTCAACATGATGTAGACATTATAAATGATAGCACAATATTGTTTTTCAACAACAACACTTTTGTTAATGAAGCCCAAAATAATTGGGCTAACCCACACTCTGTAGAACCTATTGAACTTGATAATTTTCAATCTAATATCATGTCCTATAGCTTAAGCTCAAATACCTTTAATGTGATTGAGGAAGATATTTTTATTACAAATGAAATTTTCACAAATACGGAAGGTATGGTACAACAACTTAACGATTCAACTTACTTTGTGGAGGAGCAAAACAGTGGAGTTTTATGGGTAATTAATAATGAAAAAGTAGTTTATAAAAATGTATTACCTTCCCAGCATGAAGGATATCACCACTTACCTAACTGGATTAAAGTAATTAAATGAATATGTTATACATAGGTCCCGGAATGGGAATTACAAGTATTGTTTTAATCTTTTTGATTGGTGGAATTGTATTGGTTGCTTTTGGGTATATCATATGGCTTAAAATCAAAAACATATTTAAAAAGAAAAAGTAGCATGTATTACTTGTTTCTTGGCTTTTCTTTTCTTTTAGCATTCTCTGTAATTCGTTTTTTATCTGTTGTATTTCGTGGGTTAGCACTTAATGCCATTACTCTTTTAAACAGTATGTTATCAGCTGAAGAAGATGACGTGAAGATTTCCAAAATACAGCATCATGCTGTTCAAACAATAAAGTCTCTTTGCTTGGTGATTTTAGTTATAGCTCTTTCTGCAGGAATTAGTTTTGGACTCATTAGTTTAGGATCATTATGGTATACCATAGACTTATCAAGTTTTAAGGCTATTTTGGCTATTTCAGTTGGTGCAACAATCCCTTTCATCATCCCTTTCAAAAGAAGTAAAGATGGTTATTCAGAATTGTCAAAGTTATTGCACAGAATGATTCTCAATAACTATGAGATCAGTAAAAAGCTTTTTAAAAGAGAGGTTAAAAAATACGCAAAGGATAGAGTAGCTAAAAATCAATTTTTAATTGTAACAGGGCTTGCAAGGGCAGGAACAACAAGCTTGATGACTGACCTATTTAATACTCAATATTTCTGCTCCTTGGATTATGCAAATATGCCCTTTTTAATGGCTCCTAACTCATGGAAAAAATGGCACAAGCCCAAATCCTCAAAACTTAAAGAGAGAAGTCACAAAGATGGTCTTATGATTGGGCTAAACTCAGTGGAAGCTTTAGAAGAACATTTCTTTAAAATTTTAGCTAAAGACGATTATATAAAAGAGGATTGTTTGACATCGTACAATATCAGTGCAAAGGACTATGAAGATTATATGAATTATCAAAAAATTATTAGAACTAGTGATGATAAGATCTATTTGGCTAAAAACAATAACTTCATGTTAAGACATCACAGTTTAAAAACATTCAATACTGATTATAGAGTGGTAGTATTATTTAGAGAACCATTGACTCATGCCGCCTCTTTATTAAATCAACATGTTAAGTACAAGCAGCTACAAGAAAATCAACCATTTGTATTGGAATATATGGACTGGTTAGGTCATCATGAATTCGGACTTCATCAAAAACAATTTAAATTCTCTAATTCATTAATTGATTCGGATAAAAATGAGCTAAATTTTTGGATTAATTCTTGGGTAAATTATTATGAATATGTTGCTACTTCATTATCTGATGAAATTATACTCATTTGTTATGAAGATTACTGCAAAACCCC
This sequence comes from Crocinitomicaceae bacterium, assembly GCA_002727735.1. Lineage (GTDB taxonomy): Bacteria > Bacteroidota > Bacteroidia > Flavobacteriales_D > Parvicellaceae. The sequence goes on along the minus strand of PBXW01000136.1, from coordinate 3,355 downwards.
CCATATGATAATGAACACAGTTTTGTCTCATTTGCAAAAAGAAAAAGTCTCATTAGAAAGAGAGCCTTTCAATAACAAAACAGTAGTATCAAAAGACTTTGATCAAGCACTAGTTGACAGGGCAAATAAGCTTTATAACAGCTTAAAAGCAAAAGTTTCATATTCTAAATAAAGTAATAGAATAGTCAATTAATTGTGGTATATTTAAATTAATTTTAAAATATTCACCACAATAATTTACATTTGAAAAACATACTTAATTACCGCGCAAGAGAGGAAAAATTCTTTTTAGATTATTTACCTGATGAGCTCTTCATTAATTTAACAGAGCCTCAGAGAATTAACTTTAGAAAACTTAGAGAGAATCACTTGTTAATTCAAAAAGCAGAAAGTGAAATACAGGATTTATATAGTGAAATAAAAGAAAAAAAAGAGCGGATAAAAAAAATAAAATACAAAATAGAAGGCACCACTGAACGTCCTGGATATATTTTAAAAATGCAAAGTGCTAAAACTGAGCTAAATAAATTGATTATCAATTTTAGCTTTTCTGTTTCAATAGGCTTTAGATCACATAAAACAAAAAAGAAAACAAACAGTACTCCCAAATTATATCTTAGAATTCAAAGGACAAGCAGGGAGTTTAAAAATATATATATAGGAACTGAAGAATATGCAAAATTAATTTTAGAAGAATTAACGTCAACTTCTTGGAAAACTATTCCTGTAGAAATAGTAAAGGAAGAAATAAAATTATTATATGGATCATACGTGCGCTATTTTATTTGGAAAAAAAATTGGAATAGGTTTTTTAAAGAAAAGCATAGTTTAAGTTCTGTAAAAGACTGGGCTTTAGATATGGGTAAAGACTACTTAAGATGGTAGATTTAGTTTTTGTATATTTAGTTAGTAATGGCTGTTAGCTAATTTATGAAAGTAGAGGTTTTTGCAGTTAAAGGCACGCCAATTTGGTTTTTTACTCCCTATGTGTTTGAATTGAAAATCAAACTGTTTACTACTTTAGATAAGGAGATATTATATAAATCTTCAGACCTGATTTTCCAGGATAAATTAGCCATAGAGAAGTTACTAATTTTAGAGTATACAGAATTAAATAGAGAAATACTGAATAAAGAAATGCAGCTAAAATTTAAAATAGATAGTTTTGAATTCTGTGTAATTTAATGTTCAATACCGTTAAAAAAATAGCATGAAAAAATTTAAAATTACTGTAGCAGCTATAGGAGCCTTAATGTGCTTTATTAATACTGCCAATGCTCAAGAAAAATTAACATATCAAAAACCATCAAAAGAAATTTTGGATTTAGTTGATGTTGAACTTGCTCCAAGAACATTTCTAGATTCTAAAAACGAAGTTATGCTTTTGGCTTATAGAGATGCCTATAAAAGCATAGAAGAATTATCTATTAAAGAAATGCGACTAGGTGGATTAAGAATTGACCCTAAAACATTTATTGGCAGTAGAACAAGGTATTATAATAATGTCAAAGTAAATTTTATTGAAGAAAAACCAAAAGTTATTCAAGTTTCAGGATTACCTAATCAACCTAAGTTAGCCAACTTCAGTTGGTCACCTGATGAAAAAAAAGTGGCTTTTACCAATACGGTAAAAAATGGGGTAGAAGTTTGGGTTTTGGATGTGAAAAAATGTCAGGTTAAAAAAATAGTAAGCGCCAAAGCCAATGCCAATTTAGGGGATGTAATCAATTGGTTTAAGGATAGTCAAAGCCTATTGATTAAATTAAAATCTTCTAATTCAAAACCGCTTATTGATGGTGAGAATGAAATACCTGCTGGTCCAACTATTAGTGTAAATAATGGGAAAAAGGCACAAAATCGAACCTACCAGGATTTACTTAAAAACAAAATAGATGAACACAACTTTGAACAACTCGCTTTATCAGATTTGTATAAAGTCAATTTAGATGGTGAAATGGAGCCATGGTTAGCTAACGATATGTTTAGAAATGTAAGCTTTTCGCCAGATGGAGAATTTGTTATGGTAAAGACAATTGCCAGACCTTTTTCCTATATCGTACCCTATTATCGGTTTGCTTCAAAAACAACCATTTACAATAAAGATGGAAGCTTGGTTAAAATCATAGCTGATGACCCACTTGTGGAAGATATGCCCAAAGGTTTTATGTCTACAGTAAGTCATAAACGATCTTTTCAGTGGAGAGCAGATAAGCCTTCTTCACTTATATATGTAAAAGCATTGGATGGAGGAGATGCTAACAAGGAAGTGGAATTCAGAGATGAAGTTTTTGAATTAAACCATCCTTTTGAAGGAGATGGAAAATCTATGGTAAAGACTATTAATCGATACAGTGGAATAAGTTGGAGTACGGATGAGGTTGCTTTTTTATATGATTATTGGTGGAATACCAGAAATGCCAAAACATACACCTTCAATCCAAGTAAATTAGACAATGATCCTCAAATTATTTTTGACAGAAACTATCAAGACAAATACAACGACCCGGGAGATTTGGTAATGGTAAAAAATGAATTTGGCAGAAATATAGTTCATCAAAAGGATGGTAAAGTTTCACTTATTTCCGATGGATTCACAAAAGAAGGGCAATTCCCAATGCTTTATTCGATGAATTTATCATCAGGTAAAAAAGAAACACTATATAAATCCAAAATGGCTGATAAGCTGGAAAATATTATTCGATTTATTCCTAAAACAGGGCAATTAATAACCAGAATAGAGTCACCAAACGAGTACCCTAATTATTACATCAAAAAGTTAAAAAGCAAAAAACCAAGCGCTTTAACTTCATTTGAAAATCCATTCAAAGGACTTGAGGATGTACATAAAGAAGTTATAACCTATAAGCGGGAAGATGGGATAGAACTCAGTGGTACATTATACTTGCCTTTAGGGTATGATCAAGAAAAAAAAGAAAAAGTTCCTTTGATTATGTGGGCTTATCCTGTGGAATACAAGGATAAATCCACAGCCGGCCAAAACACCCAGAATGCCAATCAATTTACTTACCCTTACTATGGTTCACCAATTTATTGGGTAACTAAAGGTTACGCTGTGCTTGATGATGCTGCCTTTCCTATAATTGGTGAGGAAGATGAAGAACCTAACGATTCATTTAGAAAACAATTGGTGGCCAATGCTGAAGCGGGGATTAACGCAGTGGATGAATTAGGATACATCGATAAATCCAGAGTGGCTATAGGGGGCCACAGCTATGGGGCTTTTATGGTGGCCAATTTACTTTCGCACTCCAATTTATTTGCAGCAGGCATAGCCAGAAGCGGAGCGTACAATAGAACATTAACTCCTTTTGGTTTTCAAAGTGAAGAACGTTCT
>PBXW01000135.1 GCA_002727735.1 Crocinitomicaceae bacterium | reverse complement strand
CCTATAATTAATTATATAAAACTTTTGATTGTGATTTAAAGATACAAATTAAATTAATTTAAATTTATAAAGTGTGGGACAAATTGTGGGACAGGATATTGGGCTGTCTAAATTATAGAGTCAAAACAACAACTTACAAAATACTTTGGCTGACCCCCCATCCGCCATATCTATAAATTCCTTACCTTTTTTAAATTTAAAATTTTTATAAATTATATAATAATTACAGGTATTTATAACTTATACTTAATTAAATTCTCTATTGCTACCAGATACAACCTACGGAAAATTGTGGTACAGATATTGAGAATTAAAAATTAATTAACTTATTTAAGTTTAAAAAAAATGACTCAATATGATTTTGTATTAGATTATTATCTTAAAATCATTATATTCCAAGCAGGATACTAATGTGTTATAACCTTTTCTTGCATACTCAAATGGATTTGCTTTAAGAGGATCTTGTTCTGCTTCAACAACAATCCAACCACTATACTTTATATCTTTAAGTCTTTTAATAAATTTTCGGTAGTTAATGCAACCGTCTCCTGGAACTGTAAATATACCATTCAACACACAATCTAAAAAACTATCCTTAGTTTTATCCACTTTTTTTAAAATATTCTCTCTAATATCTTTTGCATGAACATGATTTATTCTATTTCCAAAGGCAGAAATAATTTTCTCATAATCACCGTTGGCGAATAGAAGATGCCCTGTGTCTAAAAGAAGACCAACAGATTCTCTAGTATTATCCATTAACTGCTCAATCTCATTTTGCGTCTCAACGACTGTACCCATATGATGATGGAAACTCAAAGGCACACCTTTATCCAAGCAGTAATCGGCTAAATTACTTAAGTCTTGTCCATATTGCTTAATATCAAATTCTGATAATCTTGGTCTCGAATTTAAAGGTTTGTCTTTATTATTTTGAACTGTATTGTAAGTTTCTCCATAAACTAAAACACTTGCACCAACTTTCACAAATAGTTTCAACATTTTATCTAACTTTATTTTTTCGTCATTTAACTTATTTTTAAGCAATGTTCCAGAATACCAACCGGAAATAAGTTTTAATTCGTGCGCTTCTAAAACTTTTTTAAGACTATTAGGATTGTTTGGAAATTTTCCGCCTAACTCAGTTCCTGAAAACCCAGCTAAGCGTGTTTCTTTTAAGCATGTTTCTAAGCTAGTATCACCTCCTAGTTCAGGTAAATCATCATTAGTCCATGAAATTGGTGACATACCCAATTTTACCTCCATCTAAGACACGCCTTTTCTTTTGAAAATTTATCGATTAACTTTCCGATCATCATTTAAATCCTTTGTTTTGATTTATTCTAGCAACTAAATAGTCCTTTCTAAGATTTGACTTATTACTATCCGTAAAAGTTTCTGGAATGGCAACATCCCACCAAGCACCTCCTTCTACAGTACTAATATTTGGATCTGTATCAATAACTATAACCTTAACCCCCTTTTTTTTAATTGTGTTTTTTACCTCAACTTCGAGTTCAGCTATTTCAGACACATAGACAGCTGTAGCTCCCATAGATTTGGCGTGAGAAACGAAATCAATCTCTATCTGCTTATCAAATTTAGAGTCAGAAAACAGATTATTAAACTCTGCTCCCCCTGTTGCCTTTTGCAAACGATTGATACAACCATACCCTTTATTGTTTGTAAGAATAAGGGTCATTGAAATTCCCATCATAGCAGCTGTAGCTAGTTCAGAATTCATCATTAGGTAAGATCCGTCACCTGAAAAAACGACATTAGGTCTATTAGGTGTAGCGAGATTTACTCCAATACCAGCTGAGATTTCATATCCCATGCAAGAATAGCCATACTCCATATGATATGTATTTTGATCTAAAACTTTCCACAGTTTGTGCAGTTCTCCTGGCATTGAGCCTGCTGCCCCAATAACGATTGTGTTTTCAGGAACACTTCGGTTTACAGCACCAATTACTTGACTGTCGGAAGGCAAACTATTCATCAAACTGGGAGCTGTTATTTTCTCTAAGTCTTTTAACCATTTTTCTTTAGCTGCGGTATACTTTGAGATATAGCCTGAACTGACCTTATAATTTGTGCTTAGCGCCTTTAGTAATTGCAATGAAACTTTAGCATCGCCTAATATAGGTTTTGATTGGTGTTTTGTTAGATCATGTGCTTGTACATTAATAGAGTATACCGGGGCTTTTATTAATCCGTTAGAGCCAGTTGTAAAATCTTGCAATCGACTACCAACTGAAATAATAAAATCAGCGTCCGAAATAATTGCATTGGCTGAACTAGAACCTGTCACACCTATAGATCCAAGATTCTGTTCATCTTTTTCCACCAGTACCGATTTTCCTGCTTGAGTTACCACTAATGGCACTTTAGTAATATCTAAAAATTCCTTTAATTCATCTTGAGCATTACTATATTTCACGCCTCCACCAGCAATTAAAACAGGTTTTTTTGACTTTTCTAGAGTACTAGCCAACCTTTCGATTTCTCTTCGGTCAGGTTGAATTCTCCTTACATTCCAATAAGAGGGTTCAAAAAAAGACACGGGGTAATTATAAGCTTCAGCTTGAACATCTTGACAAAATGCTAGCGTTACGGGTCCGGTCATGGCAGGATCAGTAAGGATTGACATAGCTTTTGGCAAGGCGTTAAGTAACTGTTCAGGTCTAGTTATACGATCAAAATATCTACTGACTGGTCTGAAGCAATCATTTGCTGATACAGTCCCATCTTCAAAATCTTCAATCTGTTGCAGTACTGGGTCAGGCCGTCTGTCAGCAAACACATCACCTGGTAGTAAAAGAATTGGTAGTCTATTAACGTGAGCCAATGCAGCTGCCGTCACTAAATTCGTTGCACCAGGACCGATAGAGGATGTGACTGCCATAAACCTTCTTCTTTGCATTTCTTTTGTGTATGCCAATGCAGCATGTGCCATACCTTGTTCGTTATGTCCTCTATATGTTGGAAGAACTGTTTTATACTTTTCTAAAGCCTCACCTATGCCGGCAACATTACCGTGTCCAAATATACCCCACACTCCCTTAAAAGCCATTTCATACGATCCATCAAATTGTTCAATCTTTTGTGCAATGATCCACTTCACTAGGGCTTGCGCAGATGTTAATCTAACTGTTTTCATCATTTATTGTTCCTCTTGTATAACTTTATTAACTGTGGAATTATAAAAATGTCATTCTTTGTTATTAATTATTAATTTAAATCCCAAACCGTTTTCTAAAAAATCGTTCAAAACTTAATTTTTTCCATTGGATCAATTGTATCTTTCTGAGAACTCTGTTTCAAGTTTATCTAAATCTTCACCCCCCGCCATTAGAGGTCTGAGATTATTTATATCAATTTCATCTCTCGATCCCTCAGCTAAAACTTTTCCTCTATTAAGAAAAGCAAACCGATCTCCCAAAAGTTTAGCATGCATATCGTTATGAGTTATGAATATGATCGCTATGTCTCCTAAATCTTTAACTTTTTTTATAGTTCTTAAAACTTCTAATTGCTGCTTTTGTCCGAGGGCTGAAGTGGGCTCATCAAGAATGAGTACATTGGCACCAAAATAAATAGCTCTAGCTATCGCAAGTGTCTGTCTTTGTCCACCAGACATTGTGCCTATAGGTTGTGTTGGGTCCGCAACATCAATACCCAGTTTAGCCATTTCCTTTCGTGTAATATCATTCATTAGAGACATATCTAAAAAAATACCTTTTGTAATTTCTCTGCCTAGAAAAAAATTTCTAGTTACACTCATTAAAGATTGCAAGGCCAAGTCTTGATAGACGGTACCAATTCCAGCAGTAACAGCTTGTCTAGGTGACTTAAAATTTACCACCTTGCCATTCAATAGTATTTCACCCTCACTAGGTATATGGACTCCGGATAATAGTTTTATAAGTGTTGACTTTCCAGCACCATTGTCTCCTAAAAGAGCCGTTATTTCACCCTTGAAAACTTTAAAAGAAATGTCCTTTAGAGCTATTATGTTTCCAAAAAATTTTGATACACCTTTAAACTCAATTGATGGGGTCATATATCCATTATCCTTTCACTATCCTATCTCTTAAAAATTGGTTTAAGAGAGCAGATCCCAATATAAGCATCCCTAACATTACTCTAAAAAGATTATTATCGATGAAAGGTACAAAATTTATTCCTCTGCTCGCAATTGCAAAAATTAATGCCCCAAGAACAGCTCCAACTACAGAACCGTATCCCCCAGTTAAAGCACAACCGCCAATAACAGCTGCTGCAATTGCATGTAACTCCCTAAAATCTCCAGCTTTTGGATCTGATGCACCAGAGGTCATAACTGTTAAAATACCTAACAAGCAAGCCAGAGAAGTTGATATCATAAAAAGACTAATTTTTACCCTTGCCACTGGAACTCCTACAGCTCTTGCGGCCACAGGATCTCCTCCAGATGCATATATCCAATTTCCATATGGCGTTCGGGTGGTGATGAAAGCAACTAAAAAAACAAGAATAATAAAATAATAAACTTCAGCATCAAAAGGCACTCCAAAAGCCCTATCGAATGCAAAAATGTTATCAATCAGTGTAGGGTCCTCTCCACCTCCTGGGGGAGGTTTAAGATTTGCCTTAACAGATAATCTAGATTGATTGAAAAAAGTCTGACTAAGAAATACTGCAAACCCTCTACTAGCGAACCAAAAAGCTAGAGTTACAATGAAACTAGGAAGTCCAGTTCTGACAACAATTATTCCAATAATAAATCCTAAAAAGGCGAGTTCCAAAAAGGTTAATATAATCGCCAACTCTACTGGCACTCCAAATAAAAGAAAAATGGCAAAACTATGTCCAGCCAAAGCGATATTAGCTCCCATACTAAGATCAAATTCTCCTGCTATCATTAGAAGAGAGGCTCCAATAGCTAAAATGCCAACAAATGCTGCAAGTTCTACCCATGCCTGGATACCTATTGGATTTAACCACATAGCTTCAAATGTACCGCTTATCGAGGTAAGTGTCATAAAAGTGATAACGATTATTATTAGTCCAAAAACAGATCCCAGCTCAGGTCTAGATATAGATCTTCTGATTAATCCAATTTCTCGTATGCGTTCATCAGTTTCCATTTGTCCACCTAAGATGAATCTGGCAAATCAAAAGGATTTGCCAGATTCTATACTAAAGGAAAAAGATTATTGCTTATCTTTCTTTCCCAGCTAGTTTCTTTACTAATTCAACATTGCCCTTAGTAACAAAACCTGGGCCTGAGTTAATTGAATTACCTGGAAGAGTACCATTTCTGTGATTTAGGTGAAGTACCACAACTGGCACATAACCTTGAAGAAATTGTTGCTGGTCTATAGCGTAGTTAACTGTTCCGTCAATTATGCCATCAACAATTGCTGGTCCAAGGTCAAAACAACCTAACACAACTTTTCCAGCTTTACCCATTTCTTTTAGAGCGGCTATAGTTGGGTCACAACCTGTTGGACCAACTGCCATTATGGCACCTGTGTTTGGATTAGATGTCATATGTGCAATGACAGTATTTTTAATATCATCAAAATCAGTTGAAACCTCAACCATATTGAGCTTCTCACCCATGCCATCAGCAAATCCCTGACACCTGTCCTTCAGCGCAGTATTCATTGGCTCATGGTTAAAGCAAACCGAGTTCTTTCCACCTAAACCTTTGCTTTTTTCACCACCACCTAGACCAGCTTCATATTCGGGTTGCCCAACATGCATTATAGCACCTAAACTTTTTGAAACGCCAGCACCAGAATTCATAGATATGACTGGAATCCCAGCTGCAACAGCTGCTTTAATTGGTCCACCCAAAATGTCAGGTGCTGGTATTGATACAACTATACCATCTGGCTTTTGTGCAATAGCAGCTTCAATTAAAGATGCCATTTCGTTTAAATCTCCGGTTGGTGGATTTCTATATTGAACATCTGCGCCAGTGTCTTTTTTAGCAGCTTCAACGCCATTTCTTACAACACCCCAAAAAGCATCTGTGTCAGAGCCATGAGTTACAACAATAATATTAGCTTTATGATCTCCAGCAAAAGAAAAACTGGTAGATAACAAAAAAGCTATTAACGTAGTTAGTATTTTTTTCATAAATTTTCCTCCACATTAAAATTATTTAGTAATATTAACATAGTAGAATCAGTCTCTTTCAAAGTAAAATAATTTATTGCGTAAAGAAGATATTAAAAGTTATCTAGATAATATACATATAAAAATTAGATAAAATTAGAATGGCAACTTGCTACTTCATTAGTTTTTTATAAAATTTGTATTAATAGTACTCATTTTGTTTAGGAGATATTTATGAAAGGTATTGGGGTAGGAGTTATTGGTACAGGGTTTATGGGTAAAGCTCACTCAGTTGCCTATAGTGGTTCCGCTTCAGTTTTTGGTACAGGGTTAAGACCAAAACTGGAGATAGTTTGTGATTTAAGTCCCAAGAGAGCTAGTCAAAGAGCAACAGACCTTGGATTTTCAAGGTATACTAGCAACTGGCTAGAGGTAGTAAACGACCCAAAAGTAGATCTAGTTTCTGTTTGCACACCAAATGATACCCACGCTGAAATTGCAATTTCAGCTTTAAAGTTAGGAAAAAGTGTTTGGTGTGAGAAACCTATGTCAAGTAGCCTGCTAGATAGTAAGAAAATGCTTTCGGCGTCAAAAAAAAGTAGAGGCAAAACCATGATTGGTTACAATTACACAAAAAATCCATCAGTATTACATGCAAGAGAGTTAATAGAAAGTGGTACAATCGGTGACATCGTGGGTTTTTTTTGTCGTTACGATGTCGATAATGAGGCGGATAAAAAAAGACCGTGGTCTTGGCGTATGTCACGAGATGCCTCTGGTACAGGGGCAAATGGGGATATATTAAGTCATGTTATCAGCGTAGCGCACTTTTTAGTTGGATCAACTATCTCAAAAGTTGTAGGAGATATAAACATTGTTCATCCCAAAAGGAAAGATCCAGCTAATAAAAAAGAAACTAAGATTGTAGATAACGACGATATGATCGCAGCTCTTATTCATTTTAAAAATGGAGTCCATGGGCATATAGGCGCCAGTAGAGTTACTTGGGGTAAAAAATGTGGGCTTACATGGGAAGTACACGGAACACTTGGTACAATAACCTTCGATCAGGAAAGACTAAACGAGATCAAATTATTTACACGACAAAAAAAGAAAAATACAGACGGGTTCAGAACTATTTTAACAGGTCCTGATCATCCTTTTTACAAATCATTTCTACCTAATGGAGGTCACAGTTTAGGATTTATGGATGTAAAAATGTGTGAATTACAGATGCTTTTGTTCGCAATAGAGCACGATACAGAGACTTGGCCCAATTTTGAATCTGGATATGATATAGAAAAAGTAATGAACGCTGTAGATAGATCAGCGCTAAGTGGAAAGTGGATAAAAATCTAGTTACAATTATTAACTTAAATAAATAGTCCTACCTGTTCTGGCAGATTTAAGGGCATTTTCGGCTAAGTACAGTGCATAATGACCATCTTGAACATCAGGTTTAGGCATTGACTTTTTTTTTATACATTCAATAAAATAGTCTATTTGATTCTTGTACGCATCTGCATATCGCGTCATAAAAAAAGTATGTAACCTTTCCTTGGTTGCTCCTGACTCGTTTGCAAGTTCAATCTCTGTAAGAGGTGGGTTGTTAACTTTCAAGATTCCTTTTGATCCATGAACCTCAACTCTTTGATCATAACCATAAGTCGTCCGTCGCGAGTTAATTATTGAAATTTGTTTTCCTGAAACAGTTTTCATTAAAATATTGGCAGTGTCGTAATCACCTGCTTGTTCTATTTTTTTACTTACTAAATTTGACCCTAAAGCGCTGATAGAATGTATTTTCTCACCTACTAAGAATACAGCCATATCGAAATCGTGAATTGCCATATCTTTAAAAATGCCACCGGATTGTGTTATATATTCAATAGTTGGGGGTGATGGATCTCTTGATGTTATGATAATTTGCTCAATAATTCCAATTTCTTTTTGGATTAAATGTAATTTTAATTTAGCGAAATGTGGATCAAATCTCCTATTAAAACCCACCATTACTTGAGATTTGGTATCTCTTACCAATTGAACAATATTTTCAACTTTTTTTAGATTTAAATCTAGCGGTTTTTCACAAAACACAGCTTTTTTGGTATGAAGAAATTTTTTAATTAGATCAACATGTGTTTCGGTAGGAGTGCAGATAAGAAGTCCTTTAATTTGATCATCACTAGCAATATCATCAATAGACATTACTTGACATAAATATTTTTTTTTAAGGTTGTTAATTTCGTTATTCTTTGGGTCATTAATAGAAACAAGCTCAGAATTTGGATTGGTAATTATTGTATCGGCATGTAACCTTCCGATTCTACCAAGTCCCAAAATTGCAAATTTTATTTTTTTCATATAATCAAAATACTTTTCACGAAAATTGTCTAATATCAAGTAATTTTAACTCTTCCAATACCAAAGTTGGTTCCTTCTTGGCCTTTAATGACTCAATTATTATCATAGCTTGGTTTTTAGGTGCCTTTCCTTCTACCGGTGGATTTAGGTCTAAATTGGTTGGAAATGAATAACCTTCCGAACTTGCAGCAACAACATTTTCAATTAAACGGAAAGGCATTTTGTTTTTCAACACTAATTCTAACAGGTGAGGATAAAGTTTCTCAGTCATTTTTTTCCTATTAACTGTTTCCATAGCTCTGCCAAATGCTGAAGATATTTGCAGTAGGTTAACCATTCTCTTTACAGATCTGGTTCTATTATTTCCTGCTCCATGCATCACAGCAGGATTAAAAAAAATAGCATCCCCCTTATTCATTTCAATCTGAATAGAATTTTCATTAAAGTATTTTTGAAATTTCTCTTTGGTGAAATCAATATAGCCATTTTTATATTGTTGGGAGTATGGTAGAAAGAGAGTTGGACCACTATCAATAGTTATGTCGCAGTGCGCAATTGCGCCCTGAAGTGTTAGGAATTGAGAAATTGTATGTACATTTGGAGGAAAATTAGCAGATTGTTCTGTTGACATAAACCCTAAGTGGTAATCTCTGTGAGGTTTTTGAGCTTCACCACCGGGGTTCACACTATTTACTTGTGCGGTAATTTGATAATTGGGGCCAAGCCAAGATTGTGCAGCTAAAGCTATGATCTCTGAACAGTAGTAATCTATAAAGTTTTGTGGGTCTTCCATACAGTGCTTTTGAAGAGAATTCCATATTCTATCATTAGCTCCTGGTTTAGCAAAATGATCACCTGAATTTCCATTTATTTTTTCAGATTTTATTATCGCTTCAAATTTTTTTGTTGCAGTTTCAATCACGGAAGAACTTTTAATAGCATTTGTAATAGCTATTATTCCTGCACCACTTTTGAAAACATTAGACCATTCAGTTAGTAATTTTTGTTTTTTTTCGGATGAATTTGCATAATCTCTAACTAGCTGACCAGAATAAATTGGAATATTTTTTTTTATTTCTAAAGCAGCGGGTACATCATCTTGATTTGTTTTTCTCTTTAGTAGTTTTTCAAATGTTTTAAAATCCTCATACCGTTCATTGAAAGGATTTTTTTTTTCTAAATTGGTTTTACCATCTTTCATGGATTAATCTCCAAGTATTAAATTTATTTAAATATTAATCTTTTTTATGTAAACGAAAACAAAATTATTAAGTAAACATCTAAATAAACTTTTTTGAAAACATAATCAATTTTTATTCTTGAAGGTAATTCAGATAAGGAAACAGAAAAATATTAATAAATACTTAAACCATAGTATCATGGATTATGAAATGAAGTCGCTCTTTAGAGATTATTTTGTACATGAAGACATTAATAGAGAAGATTTATATCTTTTGAGTAAGAAAATGGATAAAGTATGTAACATGGAATAAGACCAATTATGAAAGCATTAAAAGTGTCTTATGAAGAAATATTAAATCAAAAAGATGAAGCTACTTTTTCTTTGCCTAGGGATAAAAGTTAGGGAGAAATTCATAGAAATTTCTGAAGTTTTTGTGAAAGGTTTAAATGAGTAAAACTTGTAATTCTAAGAAAATACTACATCAAGTATTTTTTAAAATAAAATTTTGATTATCTCGATATATTTGAAAGATTGGAGTTGTTAGGAAAGGATTTTTAGTTAATATTATTTTACTTTTATGTTGGGAAATTTATGAGATAAGATTAAATCAACCCTTAAATTAATAAATCAAAACAATAGCTTACAAAACACTTTGGCTAACACCCTATCCTTAAAATCAATTAAATTTTAATAAAAATTTATAATTAATTCGCATTAATTGTAATATAAATTAATATGAATATTTCTAATATTATTTGTCACAGATATTAAAATTTATTGATGTCGATTACTGAGTTAAATAAAAAAGCTTTAGATGTATTAAATAATACTTTTGGTTACTCATCGTATAGATATGAACAGGAAAAAATCATTAATAGTGTTTTGTTAGGAAATCATACTCTAGCAATAATGCCAACTGGAGCGGGTAAATCATTGTGTTATCAAATACCAGCAATTATTTCTTCTAAAAAAACTGTAGTTATTTCACCGCTTATTTCACTTATGGATGATCAGGTTTCTGCTCTAAAAGAATGTGGTATTCAAGCAGCAAAAATACATTCCGACATGACT
>PBXW01000134.1 GCA_002727735.1 Crocinitomicaceae bacterium | reverse complement strand
CATGAGTTAATAGATTGAGGTAGACTTAATAATGTTAATGTTTCACCAGTGGGCGCACTATCAATAACCACTACATCAAAAAATTGTTCCTCATAGAATTTTTCTAACCATAAAAACGCAGCCCCTTCTTCCATACCAGGCAATACGGAAAGTTCATCTGCAACTACATTTTTAACTCCCTGAAATTTGAACACGCTATACATTAGGTCCTTCATGTTAGACCAATATTTTTTCATAGAATAATACACGTCAAACTCCATACACCATAAGTTGTTCGCTACTTCTTCTGGTTCTGGTGATAATTTTATAGACAGAGCATCTGACAAACTATGGGCAGGGTCTGTTGAAATCAACAGTGTTTTTAATCCATTCTTTGCAATAGATAAAGCAGTGGAGGAAGCAATGGTTGTTTTTCCAACACCTCCTTTTCCTGTAAATAGAATAAACCTCATGAATTAATAGGCCGATTTAAATTGCCTTAAAAATCTCAAGTCATTTTCAGAGTATAATCTCAAATCGTTTACTTCATACTTTAATTGCGCAATTCGCTCAATTCCCATTCCAAAGGCATAACCAGAATAAATTTTAGGATCAATATTGCAATTTTCTAGCACATTAGGATCTACCATTCCACAACCCATAATCTCAAGCCATCCAGAATATTTACAAACATTACAGCCTTTACCCTTACATATAGTACATGACACATCCAATTCAGCTGATGGCTCTGTGAATGGAAAGTAAGATGGCCTAAGTCTTATTTTAGCATGTTCTCCAAACATTGCTTTAGTAAAAAATAACAATGTTTGCTTCATATCTGCAAATGAAACATCCTTATCAATATATAATCCCTCAACTTGGTGAAAAAAACAATGAGCTCGAGCTGATATAGCCTCATTTCTATATACCCTTCCTGGTGAAATAGTTCTTATAGGAGGCTTTTCATTTTCCATGACCCTCACTTGTACTGAAGAAGTATGAGTCCTCAAAGCCATTTCCTTGTTAATGAAAAAAGTATCTTGCATATCTCTTGCAGGATGTTCCTCTGGGAAATTTAAAGCAGTAAAGTTGTGCCAATCATCCTCAATTTCAGGACCTTCAGAAACAGAAAAACCTATTTGAGAAAATATATTTATAATCTGTTCTTTAATTATAGATATTGGGTGCCTTGTCCCAAGATTTGTAGGTTGAGCAGTGAGAGAATAGTCAATTACACTTTTTTTATTAGCGCTTTTAACCGCTTCAGCCTTCAAAGTATTTACTTTTTCAGAAGCTGAATTTTTGAGTATGTTTAGCTTTTGACCAAATTCTTTTTTGTGTTCAACCGGAACTTCTCTGAATGATTGAAAAAGTAAAGTTATTTTTCCTTTTTTACCCAAATAAGCTATCCTGAAATTCTCAATTTCACTTAACTCTTTTGAAGAAAATTGATTGACTTCTTGTTGTATAATGTCAATTTGATCAAACATACTTTTACTTGATTTTTACTGATAAAATTGTTACAGGATCTTTAGGTTTGTCTCCAGATTCAGTTGGAACTGCACAAATGGCATCAATGACTTCTAATCCACTTACCACTTCACCAAAAACGGTATACCCATTATCTAGAAAAGGAGTACCCCCTTCTTTTTCATATGTTGATATCTGTTGTTCACTAAAGGAATATGGAGTAGCATCAGCTAAAACCAATTGCTTTACTTCATCAATTACAATATTTAAACTATCCATCCAACCTTTTTGTTGACACACCCTTACCCTATTCATGTAATTTACATGGGACGGGTCTCTTAAAAATGCCCCCACTAAGTTATTCTCATTCTGCTGATTTATTCTCATTTCCATTTGAGTTAACTGATTTCTGGTATATTTTTTACCTTGTACAATATAAAATTGACTACCACTAGATCGTTTTTCAGGATTAACTTGATCTCCCATTCTCGCTGCAGCAAGCGCCCCTTTTTTGTGAAATAAACCATCTACTATTTCTGCAGGTAGTGTTTCTCCTTCACTATTTTGGCCAAGTGCACCACTAAATTCTGGATTTCTTGAATTAGGATCACCTGCTTGAGCCATGAAATCTTTTATGACTCTATGAAAAGTAACACCTTTGTAAAATTCTGATTTGACTAATTTTAAAAAATTATCTCTATGAATTGGAGTTTCATCATATAGTTTAATCACCATTTTACCTGATGATGTTTCCATGATTACATGCGTTGAATTATCACTGGTAGTATTGAAACTAAAAAAGGAAATTAACCCTAATACTAATATCAACGTTATACTAATTTTATTTTTTAAAACGTACTTCATTAAAATCAATTTTAAATTAATTATCTTGCAAATTAAATAAATACTCTATGAATAGAGAAAATAATTTATATAATAGCAGAAATTGGGCCAAGTATTTACTTATCCTATTTGTATTTATTGGCATTCAGTCATGTTATAAACCAAAAAGTACAATTGCCACGATAACTGTTTTAAATGACTCCAACAATTCACCTGTTAGTGGAGCTACAGTTCGACTTTTTTATGAAGATCCAACAGGAATAAACACCTCAATCATTGACGTACAAAACGAAACTACTTCAGAAGGAATTGTCAACTTTGATTTTTCTGAATATTACAAAGATGGACAAGCTGGTTTTGCTGTATTAGACATAGAGGTGAATAATACATTTGTAGGAGTTGTTCAAATTGAAGAAAGAACAACAACTGAAAAGACAGTCTATTTATAATAATCTATTACTGCCTCTTTAATCACTTCCTCTTGTTCTTTAGAAGTAAGTTTTGGGAATTTTTTGATAGACTTAAAATGAATCCAACCATCTTGATCTCTTCCAATGGGCTCATAGTAACCAAGTGGAGTGAAAACTGCACATAACCCAATGTGAATTACATCTAACTTTTGATCTTTTGTCAATCTTTCAAAAGGCATATTTAGTTCCTGCAATCCAATAACAAAAAGGACCGCATCAACTTGTGGGGTTTCATCATAATCAAGTTTAAATGACTGAATCAATTCTTGCCATGCTTTTTCTAATTCAAAATTCATACATTTAAATGTAAAACTAATTGATACTAAATGTCTTTATTAAATAAAAAATATCTCATAATTCATCTTCTTTTTTCTTTAGTAATAGTCATTGTAAAAATTTATAAAATCATTTTTATAGAGGGATTCGTTGGTAGTTTATTCTTGACTATACTTAAAAAAGTTGGTTTACTATTGGTTATTTATTGGGGTGGTATTTTAGCATTATCGTATTTGAGAAAAAAGTTGATGCAACAGAGGGATTCCTAAGTGGTTATTTATACGTAATTTTGAATTTCATAACTAAAACTTCATGGAAAATATAAAAGTTGAAATTCAAAATAATGCGGCTATTATTACCATAAATAGACCTCAACAACTTAATGCATTAAATAAAGCAACAATAGAAGAAATTCACCTTGCTTTAAAAGACATAAGAAACGATAGACAGTTAAGAGCTGTCATAATTACTGGAGCTGGAGAAAAAGCTTTTGTTGCCGGAGCTGACATTAAGGAATTTGCTCATTTTGATATAGAAAAAGGAAAAGAATTAGCAAGGTCAGGGCAAGAAAAATTATTTAATTACATAGAAAACTTCAATAAACCAATTATCGCTGCAATAAATGGATTTGCTCTAGGTGGAGGTTTAGAGTTAGCTATGGCATGTCATTTTAGAATTGCTTCTGAAAATGCAAGAATGGGATTACCAGAAGTTAGTCTTGGTGTTATACCAGGNTATGGTGGTACACAAAGATTACCCCAATTGATTGGCAAAGGAAAGGCAATGGAATTAATTACCACGGCTAAAATGATGAATGCTCAAGAGGCATTACAATATAGGTTGGTAAATTACGTTGTATCACTAACTGAAATAATGCCTAAATGCATGGAAATCATATCCTCTATTTCAAACAATTCACCCCAAGCTATTTCTTCTGCTATAAAAGCTGTAAATGCTGGACACAGCTCAGAAAGTGTTGGATATCAAAAAGAAATTGAGGAATTTGGTAATTGTTTTGGAAGTGATGAATTTATTGAAGGAACAAACGCCTTTATGGAAAAAAGAAAACCCAATTTTTGAGCGCCCTCAAAAAATTAATCGGCCAAACTGCCATTTATGGATCTAGTAGTATAATTGGGAGGTTTCTTAATTACTTACTTACTCCTTTTTATGTTCATATCTATTCCAATGAACAATATGGGATAATTACTGAAATGTATGCCTATGTAGCCTTTCTCGTCATTTTTTTAACCTACGGGATGGAAACGGCTTTATTTCGATTTTCTACTAATTACCCTGAAAAGAAAAATACCATTTATGCGAATACTCTTTTTTCTTTAACTACAACTTCATCTATCTTCATATTATTAGCTACATTTTTTTCTCAAGACATAGCTAATTTACTTAAGTATCCTGAACATGCTGAATACATTATTTGGTTTAGTTTAATTGTAGGTNTAGATGCAATATCTGCTATTCCATTAGCGAATCTTAGATTAAAGGAAAAAGCCAAAAAATTTGCTTTGGTTAATTTTCTTAATGTTGGTGTAAATATCGGATTAAACATGTTCTTTTTAGTGTATTGTAAACAAGCATTTGAGAGTGGTGAGAGCAATTGGATTATTGATAATTTTTACAATCCAGATATTGGTGTTGGCTATGTATTTATTTCTAATTTAATTGCCAGTTTAATCAAATTTGGAGTGCTAATTCCAGAAATGACCTTTAGAGGGAATTTTGACTTAAGCATCATAAAAGATATGCTTAAATATGCTTTCCCCATGCTATTAGTTGGATTAGCATATGTAATTAACGAAACTCTTGATAGGGCTATGTTAAAAGAAATATTGTACCAGCAATATTTAATTGAATCTCCTAAAATAGAACAAAGTGAGGCGCTAATAAAAGCTCAATCTGCNAATGGAATTTACGGTGCCAATTATAAAATCACCATGATAATTAGCATGTTTATTCAGGCATTTAGATATGCTTCTGAACCATTTTTTTTCAAAGATCAGTCTAATAAAAACTCAAAAGAAACTTTAGCTAAAATCATGAATTACTTTGTTATAATTTTAGTATTTATATTCCTAATTATTACACTTTACCTTCATTTATTCAAGTATTTTATTCCTAATCAAGCATATTGGGAAGGATTAAAAGTTGTTCCTATATTACTTGCTGCTAATATCTGTTTAGGCTTGTATACTAGCATTTCGATGTGGTATAAATTAGCTGAAAAAACAATTTATGGAGCCATTATTTCATTCATTGGGGTAATCATCACCATCTCTGTAAATTTTATTTTTATTCCTAAGTTTGGATATGTCGCATCTGCATATGCTACTTTACTTTGTTATGGTTCTATGATGGTAATTGGTTATTTATTGGGGCAACTCTTTTACCCCATACCATATAAATTATGGAAAATTTTTATCTATATGATTTGTGGCGCAGTCTTATATTATGTAAGCATTGATTTTAAAATTGAAGATGGTCATAACTTATATAATTATGCTTATCATACTTTACTAATAATTCTATATTTAAGTGTAGTATTCATTTTAGAAAAACCAATATTAAACAAATTAAATCTAAAGAGATGATTAACATTAATATCATTAATGAGTCAACTAATGCTACACCAGCATTAGCCACTGCTGGATCAGCTGGTGTTGACATTAGAGCTTATCTTAATGAAAAAGTAATCCTTAACCCACTAGAAAGAAAATTAATTCCTACGGGGCTTAAAGTTGAAATCCCTTTGGGTTATGAAATACAAATTAGACCAAGAAGTGGATTAGCTTACAAACATGGTATTACTGTGTTAAATAGCCCTGGAACTATTGATTCTGATTATAGAGGTGAAATTGGTGTTTTGCTAATTAATCTTTCTAATGAAGCATTTGAAATAAAAAATGGAGAGCGAATAGCTCAAATGATTTTAGCTAAACATGAAGTGCCAAATTTTATTCAATTAAAAGAATTAAGTTCTAGCGAAAGAGGAGAAGGTGGCTTTGGAAGTACAGGGAAAAGTTAATGAATCCATCTGTTCTTAACATATATATTACATCTTGTTTTATAATATTATTTTGCGTAATAACTCCTTGTTATTCATTTGCTCAAAAAAAAGTAACTTTTTTAAATGAAAAACAATACGTTGCTATAGTAACACCTGATAAAGATATAATACCAGATGCTGAAACACTTAATCCTGCTTATATCGTTTTCGATAATTATGAGGTGATATTAAAGTGGAACAGATCTTTAAGATTTGCTTTAGCTGTTTGTACTTTAAAAGATCAATTTAAAGATGAATTATAGAATTTTTTTATTATTATTAATTGTTTTATTAAGTGCATGTGAGCAAAAATATTCAAATTTAAAATATAATTCTAATTTTGAAAATTATTCTAATAAAGGATTTGCATTAATTTATGATGAAAATCT
>PBXW01000133.1 GCA_002727735.1 Crocinitomicaceae bacterium | reverse complement strand
TATTTCTAATTAATAATTGCATATAACTATTCCAAAACGATGAAAGAAAGGTTCTTGAAAAATGGAAAATACAGCATTAAGACTGCTTTCAAAAAATACACCAAAATTTTTAAAAGTCACCTGGCCTCTGCTTGTGATAAATTGGGACTTCTGGTGTAATTTCCCTGTTATAATTTCTTTTTTAGTAAATCCATTTTCGTTATAGCTAAATTGATATTTAGCTGATAACGCATAATTGTAGTGAATTGCCCATGATAGTTGTAATTTATCTTGTTTTAATGGAAACGGTTTGAAATTAAATTTAATAGGTATTGTTAGATAGTTATATCTCAAGTANTTTTTAGTCACTTCTTGTGAAGAATAAGCAAAAGTTATGGTATCATCGTCTATAATAGCTTTATTCCGACCTAAATTTAACTGATAAAGAGAAAATCCAATACCAAGCTGAAGGCTTACAATATCTTTTTTAGTTTGAAGAGTTTTGAAGTAATTACGTTCACTTACAGCATGTGAATTAATATGGTTATATGGGATATTGAGTTTAATATTATTCTTTGAAAAAACAACATTTTTTGTGCAGTGTAATTGGGAAATATCTATTTCATTTTTAATAGCTTTAGTCTTATTTTTGGCTAAATTGAAATCATCATCTGTTTCAAAATCCCAAATACCTTCTTCAGTGTTTTTTTTAGAAAGAGAAAACTTGTTTGTAGAAGAAATGGAATCATTGTTTTGAGTGAAAAAAGGATAATTAATGCATAAAAGGAAGGAAAGAATAGTAAAAAACTTAAAAATATTTTGGCAAGAATACCACACATACTTTTTAGATGTATGGCAGTATTTATTAATTATATTGATTTTTACTATTGCTTTAATTTTCTTTCTTTAAAATTACCTTAAAGCTATACTCGTTTCACCAATTAAAAACCCCTCTGCATAGACTTCTACACTATAATTTCCAGCAGGTATACTATTTTCAATTTCATAAAAAATACATAAATCTGTATTTTGATTTTGATAATTAATTGTTCTTTTAGAACTCATTTTTAACTCTTCTTTTTGCTGATTTATGATCGTTAGTGGAGTAGGTGCGTTAAGAAGGGTTCCTTCACTGTCTAATATTCTAATATAAATTTCTTTGTCCCCTGCTTGTGCTAATTTATTTTCTATAATGCTAAAGCATGTTTTTATCATGTTTGTTTTTGAAGCTCTTGTTGTTTCACTTTGAGCACCTGAACTACGTATTCTTATTCCTGATGATAAGACATTGTTAATTTGTAATACAGCTCCAATGGCTACTTGTTTTTGAAGTGCCTCATTTTGCTTTATAATTTTTTTATTCTGTTTGCTAACATTAGACAGTTTCTGGGTTTTTTCTGTTAAGTCATTAGATAAATTTATGTTTAGTGTATTTAGTGAGTCAATGGTGTGGATGTATCCTTTCATGATGTTTCTTAAAGTTTCTGCTTCCTTTTTAAGCTTGTAAATTTTCCTCCAATCTCTCTTAGATTTTTTA
Organism: Crocinitomicaceae bacterium; assembly: GCA_002727735.1. Taxonomy (GTDB): domain Bacteria; phylum Bacteroidota; class Bacteroidia; order Flavobacteriales_D; family Parvicellaceae. The sequence continues at coordinate 4,978 of PBXW01000133.1, read as the reverse complement.
TCCAACTTATCCACTTCTTGCATGAGATTATTGATTTTTTCCCTTTGCGTATTGATACTGTCAATAGCTACACTATTATTTTGTTCCAAACTATCATATGAAAACAGTAAAAGCTTAAGGTTCTCTTTGAGGTTTTCNCCATCTGCTTCAGAAACTAGGTCTTGATTAATAATGATTTGGTTCATTTCTTCATTTTCTTTAATCATCTCAGAAATTTCTTGTTTAAAAGCGTGATTTTTTTGACTGAGTACACTTACTTCATATGCCAAATAACTGACAATAATTACCAATAGTATATTAAATATTAGGGGTAATTTAGATTTCTTTTTTTCTTCCATAAATTATATTACAATTTTATAAATCTTATCCGTTCTTTTACACGTTATTTTGCATTTTTAATTCATATAGCAATGTTCAAAGACTTAATTAGTTTAATATATCCACAACAGTGTGCAGGGTGTGGTCAAGCATTAGTGCAAACAGAAAAAGGAATTTGTGTTGGATGTTGGATGGAGTTGAAAAAATTTAAACATATTCATCTAAATCCTTTGCAAATTCACGCTAACGTTAAACATCAATTTCTTACATATTTTTTCATTAAAAACGATGTAATTCAACATATATTACACCAAATCAAATATCATGGAAACAAAGATGCTGCCTTTGTTTTGGGTAATGAAATAGGATTGTTAATACTTCAAAAGCAGAACTTATTGGATATAGACTTAATTGTTCCAGTACCAATAAGTAAGAAGAAATTGAAGTTAAGGGGGTATAATCAATCTGAAGAAGTTGCTAAAGGAATAGCACACATCATTAAAAAACCCATAAATACTACATTATTAAAAAGAGCAAAATCCATGACTACTCAAACTAAAAGCAGTCGATTCGAAAGATGGGAAAACATGAAAAATGAATACCATCTNAATAAAAAGCTANCNAANAAAGCAANTTTATTGCTTGTTGATGATGTTATAACAACAGGNGCAACAATTCATAGTTGTATAGAAGCGCTAGAGAATCAGTTTAGTCACATACATATTGCTGCAGTTGCAGCTTCAAAACAGTAGACTAGGTAATTACTTTGGAAACTCTTTTGGACTTTCTGCTGGAGTGCCTATTTCAATATTAGTAAATTGACCTTCTTTAAATAGGCCATCGAATGTTGCACCTTCTCTTGCCCAGTAATACCTTCCTCTTCCATCCATTTTATCTTCATCCCAATTCCCATCATAAGTATTACCATCTTTCCAAGTGTATTTTCCATGACCATTTTTTAGGCCTTCAGAAAATCTTCCAGTGTAATTATCGCCATTTTCGAAGTAAAAAACTCCATTACCATCAGGTTTACCATTTTTCCACATTCCTTCGTAAAAATCACCATTTTCCCATTCGTATGTTCCATGCCCTTTGAAACAATTTCCTTTAACACATTGAGCTGATATAGCTGTAGCTACACCGAAACATAAAAAGAGCGATAATATGGTTTTCATTGTAATTGTATAATTTTTCATTTGGATAAATTTAATTCTTTTTGTAGTTATTTTTCTATNCGTTCAATAAATATGCCAAAAAATGATTTACGAAAATTCAAATTTTAAGTTACTAATTTATGATATATTTCTTTTTCGTGNACCGTAAAGTAGTTTTCATANCTTTTAATATCCACTAAATCTGGAATTTTTTTGTTAAAAAGAATATGATTTAATAGATATTTTCCCAGTAAAGGTGCCATTAATACTGATTTTGAGCCCATGCCATTGAAAATATATGCGTTCTTTATGACTGGGTGCTCACCTAAAAATGGTTTCCTNTCTAATGTAGTAGGTCTAAATCCATAAGTCTGATTTTTAACTTTTATATTTTCAATTGGAATTATTTTTGAAAGATTTGCAAGTAGCTTGTCTTTACTTTCTTTTGTTATNTTATGGNTCTTATCACGATGATTATATGTTGCTCCAACTGTATATTGATTATTTGATAAGGGCATGGTAAAAACTCCTTTACTGATAATGTGTTTTGGTAAAAATTTTGAGNNTANAGTNAGCAACTCACCTTTATTAGGGATCAAAGGCAAATAATTAAAAATATTAAGGGATNTGCCTTGACACAAAACAAGGTGTTTGAATTGATTATTTTCATAGTAAAATTCGTTTTNAACATAACTTAAATCTTCCAATTCAAATGCCTTTTCTTTGAATGATTTTGTNGAATTGAATAGNTTTTTAGCTTCACTAAGGAATTTTTTAACATCAAGTTTCGCGGACTTTAATAAAGAACCATTTCCAAACTCNTTTAACAGNTTTGGNAATTCTTCTTCTGTTGCAGATAATATAGTATTGTATGGTTTAACAAAAGCTTTACTTAACCAATTGTTTTGTTCTTCATAAGAACTAAAAAGCCTAGTTAATTTTAACTCTTTAAAAACATCTTTACGAAATAGTGTATTACATGACTTATAAAATTGGTAACTATAGTCATAAAACCTATCTCCATCCCAATTTAAGACACAACGCTTAAATGACATTGGGTGCATTAGTCCAGCAGCTACTTTAGAACTTGTAATGAGATCATTTTTATCAATAATTAGAAANGATTTATTGTGCTGTTTTAAAAGTAAANCCAATACAGTGCCAGAAATTCCTTGGCCAACAATGAGGAAATCATATTTCATTTACAATGTTAAANTCTTTAAAATATATTGCAATTCCGAAAAAGAAAAGTGCTGCTCCCACAGCAATACCTATATAGCATAGATTATGAGGTTTTAAGTAATTTTTAAGTTTACTTGAGTAATAAATTTTCAATAAATCAACACAAAATAAAGTTAGTATTGTTATTCCAAAATAATAAAGNAGGCCAGTTCCTTGAATATGTAGTTCTTTTGTAGCATATGTACATGCTGCAATCCAAAAAATTAGTACCCCTGGATTAATNGCATTAATTCCAAAACCTTTGGCTATTAATTGAAAAGGATATATTATNATGTTTTCACTAGAAGTNTTNATTTCTTTAATTTTTCTTTCTTTAGGNATCTTATTNAGTGAANTGTAATTTTTAATGATTGAAAAGGCTCCAATAATTAAAAATATACTTCCAGCAATATATTTGATATAGCTTATAGAATATAACCAGTAATTTATTTTTTCAGCAATAAATAATGAAGCCAATAAATAAACTGCATCACTGATAAGAATACCAANATCTAAAAAAACAGCAGATTTAAAGCCTTTTTTAATACTAGTTTCAATTAGNACAAAAAAGGCAGGGCCAAATAAAAGGCTCAAAAAAATACCAAATAAAACGCCATTTACTATTAAATCCATTTAGGGTAAAGATAGGAAATGAACTATAAGTTTAGGGCAAAAAAAAACCACTTCATTTGAAGTGGTTTTTTAATCATCAATTTAATTGATTAGGCTTTTTTCAAGAATGGAAGACCAGTTCTGTCATTTTCAATTACCTTTTTTCCTGATGGAAGGTCACAAGCATTTGCTCCTTCGCTTTTAGAAAAGTAATAAATAGTTTGATTTCTTCCTCCTCTTAAAGTTACATCTTTAGAATGTAAAATGTAAGTTGTTCCCTTACTATTAGTGTGTGAATATGCCATTTTTTATAAATTTTTTGATTAATAACAAAGTGAATATATTAAAATAAACCAATTATACCCTGAAAAACTCCNAGATAATGCATTTTTTTTATTAACAATTTTAACAGGATAACTACTCGAGAAGATTAGGTTTGTTTAATTCACCCTCCATTTTTTCTAATTCCATTCTTATNGATCCAACCCATATTTTAGCTTTTGCTAAGAGAGGNATTTTATTGTAATCATCTGATATCCAAACAGTTAAATCTTCTTCTGCTTTAAAAATTCTACCTTGTTGAACAATAGGGCAAAATTTTAGCGCATTAAATTCTCCAGCACTTATTTTTATTTTTTCTTTACCTAAAAACTTTACTCTTAAATCATAAATTTCTTCATCAACTATACTATTAAATGATAAAATAGTGTCTNTTTTTAAGTTATTTAGGTTTAATGTTCGGGCATAAAAGTAGCTAGACACCATATCCTGAATGTTTTCAGGAACGTTAATTAATTTGTTACCAGTATTNACTGTTTGACTTTCGTAATTAAATGAATAGTATTGTTCAAACTCAGTACTACCTTCTTGCACTTTTCTAATAAAAAATAGAGGTTTCATCTCATTACTATCAATTATACTTTCGTAATGATCACGAACTTTAAAAAACCAATCAAATGCAAAATTGGTATATCCTCTGCCCACCACTCTNTAGCATTCTGGGTATTTAGCTATTGAACTTACTTCTAACTTTGCTTTACCAGCTTCAATAACTCCATATGCAATTTTATAGGATAATTTTTCCCCATAAGTAAAAGGACGCACTACATCAGTTTTTATATTTGATGATGTAAAAAAAGGTTTGTTCTNCACTTGNAAAGAGCTACAAAATATAATTAAACTAATAAAGATGAATTTTAATTTCATGCTTATAAAACTTCAAAAAANATGCCAAGTGACCATGATATTATTTGCACTAATGGCTTGCTCTAGTAAAAACACAAAATTGAATGGTCAGGATTCTGATAAAGAAAATTCTTTTAANCAAGAAGATAGTTTGTTATCNATCAAAGATGGAGAAGTAGTATCGTATCATAAAAATGGAAAAGTGCAGAGNATAGGCCATTTTTCCAATGGTATTGCAAATGGACCTATTATTGTTTATGATAGCAACGGAAATGAGCTATATCGTGGTAGATTTGAAAATGGAAAACCCAAAGGAGAATGGGTTTTTACGGAGCAATCTACCGGAAATAAAAAAATAAAAAATTACTAATTCTAGTTGTATTTTTTAAGTAAAAAATACAATATATGTATATTGCGTAGTAATTATTAAATATAGATATTTTATGACTTCGATTTTAAATTCTGCTCATTCTGGACTTAGGTGGTTA
>PBXW01000132.1 GCA_002727735.1 Crocinitomicaceae bacterium | reverse complement strand
TATGCAGCAATTTCAGACTACAATAAGTCAATCACATTAGACCCACAGTATCTTAAAGCTTATTACAATCGTGCTTGGAGCAAAAAAGAAATAGGAGACATTCAAGGAAGTATTGCAGATTATACAAAGGTAATAGATTTAAATCCAAGATACTATCAAGCATATGTAAACAGGGGAATTATTAGATCTGATTTGGGAGATAAACGTGCTGCATGCAAAGATTATAAAAAATCTATTTCGTTAGGAGATACAGAAACCGAAAATTGGTTAAAAAAAGATAGCGCCTCGTGGTGCAGAGAAATGGAGTTTTAATTGGTAATTTGTTTTTCCATAAATGCAAATAAAAATGTATTCTCTACAATTAGTTCAATTAATTACAACGCAAAGTATAAAGAACGGAGTTAACCAGTTTTACGTGAGATATATTGAAAATCATGGGTAAGTTATAGAAGTGCTTTTGGGCGATAAACTATAGTGCGGTTTTACGTGGGTTATACATAGAACCGTTTCTTCGTCTCTGTATAGAAATCGTAAAGTGGTATTTGCTCTTTAATATTGCATTTTTACTTTCATATATTATTTGTTGATTAATATTTAAGTTCTCTATATTTATCCTTTTGAGAGATGATTTCCATAGCAGGTCTAAGCAATTCTTTATAGTTTTTCCATCCTCCTAATGATTTTGCATTTATTGGTGAACGCACCTGAACGGTACTTGCTGTCGTAACTGAACGCGGATTTAGATGCGGTGAGTAATATTGATCGTCCCATTTCCAACCTAACCAACAGATCAAAGATTTTATTTCTTTGGTGGGATTCCTCACTAACAAATCATAATTTAAGTCATATATTGTTGAGCGAAATCTTTTTTTATACTCAGTCATTACTTCTTCTTGATCTAAATAAACTTTTGCTATATCAACTAAGGAGGAGGAATATTCATTTCCTTCGGCAAAATGTTCTCGGTAAATTGAAAGAATATTATCTAGAGGATTTCTAAAGCAATGAATTATTTTTGCGTTTGGGATTTTTTTAGCAATAATGCCTGTAAATTGATAGTTAAAGAGATTTTTATCAGTTGTGATATTCAATTTAGTTTTATTATTTAATTTTTTCCAATACAATTCGGAAAGTTCTATTTCTTTTCTAGATTTCTTACTTTCAAAAAATGATTTTTCTAGAAAATCAATTTCGCCAAGATCATAAACATCAGTTCGCATACTAAGAACCGATTCTAATAATGTTGAACCACTTCTAAACATTCCTACAATAAAAATGCTCTCATGCAAATTTGTATTATTTTCTAGATAGATGTCTTTTTTATTGGATTCAGAAAGTAATAATTTTGATTTATTAAATATCATTTCAGGTTTAGAGGGTTTAAGATCAAGTTTTAAATTATTTGCCAATTTAAGGTATTTAGAACTTTCTACGTAATTTTGCTCCTGATGAAGAATATTCGCTCTTGCGAAGTAAATATTAATTTGCTCTTCTTGCGATTTATTTTTTAAGAGATTTTCAGANAAAAGTTGATTTCGCCATATTGTATTTGTGTTGTTTAGTTTAAGAGAAGTTAAACAATAAAATGCTATTGATAAATTAGGATTTAATTGAATTGCTTTGAGGTAATAGAATTCTGCCTCTTTTAATTTNCCAAGATCTCTGTAAATAGTTCCAAGATTAGAGTAGGCAATTTCTAAATTAGGATTTAATTGAATTGTTTTGAGGTAATAGAATTCTGCCTCTTTTAATTTNCCAAGATCTCTTAATACATTGCCAAGATTACAGTAGGCATTTGCGTAATTAGGATTCAGTTCAATTGCTTTGCGGCATAATAATTCTGAATCTTTACGTTTCCCAAGCTCGTTCAGGAAAGCTCCATAATTCGAAAAAACTCTACAGTCTTTTGTTCCTAGTTTAATAAGATATGCATAGTATTTTCCTGCTTCTAATTTCTTTCCTTGTGAATGTAGTTCGAAAGCTTTTTTAATTAATTGATCGATACTTATTTTCTTTTTATTTTTTGGTATAGTTTTTCTATTTGATTGGGTTTTTTCGCCAAAACCTTGCATTATTTATAAAATCTTTAATCTAATCTTAACCCAATTTTAACTTAATCTTAGTCTTTATAAAATTTTTACTATTTNAATAAGGATTGAATNTAATTGTAATTTCTAATGAATTCTCTAGAGTTAGTTCAAAANGTAAGTTCGATTTACATAATGTTAGGAATATTTCGGTTTATCATAGGTTTGCCACGCAAAATAACCCATTTCGAAGTGCGGAATTAGATCAATAGGAATAGGACTATTGAGTGGCAGGGAAAGGGGAGACAAAAAACAATATTCACATAGATTTACTTAAAGCAATTCCCTCTCTACTACCCTCTCTGCGTCCAAATAAAATGGTTACATTGATTCTTCGATTCTTATAGCCTTCTTTGAATTCATAACTATCAGTTTCATGAAATAAATTTGAATTAAAAACTACTGCTCGATTTTCATTATATTTAATAACTTTTGTTTTCCCTTTACTTTTTTTTAGTTCTTCACGAATTCTTTTCTCATTATTATTGTATGTATTAAAGTCCCAATCTTCAGGTGCTTCCACGTCGTAAACGATTAAACCGCCAGATTTTGGATTCAGATTGGCTTCTTTTGGTGTAATCCAAAAGTTGACATTTACTGCTGCGTAATCTGCGTGAACATTTATACCTTTAAGAGAAGAATCTTTATTTTTTGCACGGCTATCATACTTGTAAGCCCATATTTGATTTATTGAATAGCTCTTAAATATTTTCGGAAATTTTTTCCTAAGTTCATCTGCTATTTGAAAAATTAAAGGATTAGCTAAACCATTAATCAAATATGTTCCAAGATAACCATCTTTTTTTACATCAAACCATATAGTACTTTCATAAAGAAAATTTCTTAAAGAATTTAATGCTTTTGTGCTTAGAAAATTATCAATATACGTTAATCCAAATTCATGGTTAAAGTAATCATCTGTTATTTGTTTAGTGTCTAAGGATTTATTAATCGCTCCTTCTTTTAATCTTGGTGCTTTGATAATATTTAGCAAACGATTGTAACTGTCTTTTAGAAGATTTTGATGAGTATTATTTAAATTAATAAGGCCACTATCGGATGGCCAATTAATTTCAGAAGCTATTTTTTTATACTGTTTAACAAGGTTAATATACTTTTTACTATCGTCACTTTTTGAAGCTAAATATTCGAATTGTTCAATATCATGTTCAATTTTAGCTTTGCTAATTATTGAAAATCTTTTCTTATTAGTCTCTTTTTCTTCTCGATGATTGAGTAATACTGCACTTTTGGAAAAATACTTTAGGCATAAGTCATATTCTTTTTTTTCTAGAAGTATTAAACCTAAAGTCTCATTTACTCTTGGGGTATTAGGGTTTAATTCAATTGCTTTACGAGTTGATATTTCTGCATCTTGCAATTTCCCTAGTTCTCTCAATATGACACCAAGGTTTGCATGACTTCCTGCGAAATTAGGGTTCAGTTCAATTGCTTTACGAGTTGATATTTCGGCCTCTTTCAGTTTTCCAAGTTCAATTAATAAATATCCAAGATTCAAATGTGCTAATGGATGATTAGGGTTCAGTTCAATTGCTTTAAGATGAAATATCTCTGCCTCTTGCAATTTCCCAAGATCTTTTAAAATATTACCAAGATTAGAATAGGCTATTGCAAAATTAGGATTAATTTTAATTGCTTTCCGAATTGATATTTCTGCCCCTTTTAAGTTTCGACGTGCCTTTTGAATGGATCCCAAATTATAGTATGCCATTGCAAAATTAGGATTCACCTTTATTGCCTTTTGAGTAAATAATTCTGCCTCTTGCAATTTCCCAAGATCTTTTAATAGGATGCCATAATTAGAAAAAATCCTTTCATCTTTTAATCCTTGATTTATAAAACTTTCATAATATTTTTTTGCTTCTAAAAAATTTCCTTTTGAATGAAGCTTCAATGCAGTATTAATTATTTTTTCATCAGAGGTTTTTTGATCATTATCATTCGCTTTCTTCTTAGGAGTTTGATGTCTTTCTCCGAAACCTTTCATTTTTTCAATATGTTTAACAAAATTATAGTGTTTAAAAAAGATTAAAATAAAATCTAATAATTTAATTCAAATAAGAAGATTAATTCTCTTATCGAAATTAAAAATATATTTTCTGATATTTTTAGATGATTTTAGAACTTTGAAGGTTCACAAAGATAACTATCAAATAAAATAGATAGAGATTCTGGAGATAAGTGCGTTTTATCGCACATATGAACATTATTATTTATTCCATTTTCGCTAGAAGTTAATTTATAAACATCTATAAAATAAGAACCACTAGATAAAACTTTCTTTTTTAAAAGAGAATTGTATGTTCTGATTGTCTCTATCCTTTTAAAATCTAATTCATCAGAAAGTTCTTTTTTTATTGATGGTGCAGGAATACCAAAGTAATATCTCTGCGAGTAATGATGTGAAAGAATTATCTCCATATAATTCACAAACCCATTAATAGTGTCATTGCAAACATTAAAAATATCTTTATTACTTTTTAGTGTGAAAGGTACTATTCCTTCATCCTTTCTACAATCTATTTCTCCAAAAGATATAAACACTATATCACTATATGTATGTTTCTTTAATTGTTTATTTAATGAATCTTTCCACTTGTTCATTTTAGAAACGGCAAAGTGCCACGCCTTAGCACCTGTTATTAAAACTGGTTGAATCTGATTTAATTGAGAAGATATAGGTACCATTTGATGAGCAAAAGAAAGGCAATGACTTTCACCAAAATGAGGAATTTTTTTTAAATATGAATCATCATTATTATTTCTTTTAAGTACAGGATATAAAGAACTAATAAATCTTGAAAAGACTAATATATGCCTCCTATTTTGCTTTTCTTGAATAAGATTTAGTGCGCCTTCATAAATTAATTCGTTTGTTTTATTTAAACTTAAAAATGTTTCTGAAAAATTTTTTAGTATTAAATTTCCAATAGCAATATTTATTAATGCTCGTAATTTATATCCTTTATTTAAAGATTTTGTTTCAATTATTGAATGTGATATAAAAATAGATTCCTCTAACTTCCCGAGATCTCTTAATACTCCTCCAAGATTTATATATGCATCTCCGGACTTGGGATTAAGTTCAATTGCTTTTCTTAAAGATATCTCAGCCTCTTCTAATTTCCCAAGATCCTTTAAAATAACTCCTAAATTTGAATGACTCATTGCAAAATTAGGATTAAGTTCAATTGCTTTTCGAATAATTAATTCTGCTTCAGTAATGTTTCCTAATTCTTTTAAAAGGACCCCATAATTAGAAAATACTTTGGTATCTGCGAAACCTTGATTTATAAAATATTTATAATGTTTTATCGCTTCTGAAATATTGCCGTTTGCATGAAAATTAAATGCTTTACTAATAATCTGTGATTTTAAATTTTTAGACTGCACTTCTTTTATAATCCTTTTTTTTGATTTTTTTTTATTCCCAAAACCTTTCACCTTTTATGCGGATAATTTCTTTATAGAGATTATAGTCTTAACGGAAGGTTTTTATAAATTGCTTACTAAGTAGATAATGAAGAATTTAATTGTAATTTCTAACTCATTCTCTACAATTAGTTAGAAAAGTTTTTTATTTTAAATAATGTTATTAATACTTTTTTTAGTACTTTCTTTTTCTGAGCATAATTACTACTTTCTTCTTAGTAATGGTTAGAGTAATTGAACAATTTAGTGTAGGCAATTTATTTTTTTAAACTAGATTTAAAACATAATGAGCGAAATTATTAAATTAAGTAGATCTACTGTCGAAAAATATCTTAGCTGCCCAAGATGTTGTGTTCTCGACAAAAAGTATCAAATAAAACCGCCATCGTTACCATTCACTCTAAATATCGCTGTAGATAATTTATGTAAAAATGAATTTGATCATTACAGAAGAATTCAGAAGCCACACCCTTTATTTATTAAAAATGGTATTGATGCTGTTCCTTTTAAACATAAAGATTTAGAACGTTGGAGAAGTAATTTTCAAGGAATAAGATATAAATCTATTGAGCATAATTATGATTTTGGTGGAGCTATCGATGATATTTGGCAGAAAAAAAATGGGGATCTCATCATTGTTGATGTAAAAGCAACATCTAGAAATAATTTTGATTGGTCAGATACTTTTAATAAATATGAATATCCAAAAGCTTATAAGAGACAATTGGAAATGTATCAGTGGTTATTTAAAAAAAACGGTTTTAAGGTTGCTAATGAAGCATATCTTTTATATTTTAACGGTAAGAAGAATGAAGAGTTTT
>PBXW01000131.1 GCA_002727735.1 Crocinitomicaceae bacterium | reverse complement strand
CCTGTTAAGTCAGCAGATGGGATGTATATCTTAAATTTAAAGATATTGTTTGTGCTTAAGTCAAACTTAGCTGAGTGGTCTGCTCTCAAATCAAATCTCACATTCGCGTATGTACCACCTGTATCTTCATATTTTAAAACCTTTCCTGAACCATGAGGATTATCAACAACAGACATTCCAACGGCATCAGCTGCCCATGTAATACTGCCATTTCCTTCAAAATCATCAAATAATGGGTATAGTGGCAACTCATGAGTTCCTAGAACGATATCATCAATATGAAAGTCTAAAACTTTTCCATAAGTTGGGTTACACAATCCATACCAGTTACAATCTCCTGGATCTATAAAAAAGATCAATCTTTCGAATGAACCATTACCGTCCCAAGAATCATTATTATTTGGATATGCTTGATTTCCACCCTCAAGCTCAGAAATATCAAAAGTTACGTCATGCCAACCTTTGCCAGTAATATTTTTAGATATCTCTATATATTCATTTTTGCTATTGTCACCAGGATCTACAATATTTTCTAGTTTCATCATCACCCTGTGAGTATCGTCATTTGGTGAGTAAACCCTAACTGAAACTCTATTGTCAGCACCTGTTGCAATTTGTATCGGTACATCTAGACCAATTTCAGCTGTATCCCACCAATCTTCAGTTGTAGTTAATTTTCCTGTATTATCGGATGAATCATCTGGATTGGTTGATAAAGCAAATGTAAATCCACCTTTTCCTTCAAATTTTTCTTCATTATCAAATTTAATTGGTAGTTCAACGGAGTTTGCTTTCCAAAAATAAATGTTATCCAAAAAGACGTCAGCTTGAGCCCACTGATCAACACCTTCAAATTTGAATTGGAATAAATCACCAAGAGTAATTCCTTGACTTGTCCATTCTGTTAATGGAATATCAAAACTTGTCCATTGATCCTTAGTAAGCTCTTTTGCTACTGCGACCTCTCTTGGGTTAGCGTCACCAGGCTCTCTGATTAAAAATGTTTTTAATTGATTCAAATCAGCTGTCCAAGCATCAATGTGTAAATACTCCATTTTGGAAATATCACTCTTGGCATACTGAACACCTTGATAACTAATTTTAGAATAGTGAGTGATTTTATCACCATTTAAATCTAGTTCAGCGTAACCACTACCTTGCCATTGCTGGCCCCAGTCAGGATTCATGTTCACATCAGCAACTGAAGTATAAGCATCACTGAAAACTGATATTACAGTAGCAGATGGTCTATCTGGTGGAGTTGGCGCAGATACTGTTGGCGCTAAAATTGCTGTAACTTCAAACTCTTGCGTGAGTTCTGTAGTTTCAATCGCTGCACCTTTAGCAACAACTCTTACAGTATACGTACCTGCTTCTGCATATTGATAAGAAAGTGTTTCTCCAATATTAGCAGTGGCAGGATCGGCACCAGCAATTCCAGGATGAAATTCAAACATTGTTGCATAGTCTGCTGTTGCAGTTACATTAACTTGCTTTGATACTGTTGCATCATTTTCAATAGTAAATACAAGGTTTTCAGGTGCTTTGAATGATACTGTTAAAGGAACTTCACCAACAGCAGTCAAACCATTCAAACCTGTTGCAGTAACTTTGACAGTATAAGAACCTTCTGCATAAATGTGCTGAACGTTTCCACCATTATTTATAGTAGGTGAGGGTCTGTTAGAACCATCCCCATAATCAATGCTGAAACTGATAGCACCTTCACCACTCGGTGTTATGGTAACCAAACCAGTATTGTCTTGAGTTACTTCAAAAGATGCAGATACGTTGGTTGGAGGAGCAACATTAGCAAAGTCTGTGCTATCGCTAAAGTTCTCTTCACATCCTACAAATAGAAGTAAAACAAAAATTGAACAAAATAATTTATATATATTTTTCATGTTAATTGTATAATTTAAAAATTTAATAACCAGGGTTTTGAGTTAAATTCGAAACATCAATCTCAGTCTGAGGGATCGGAAAAACCTCATGTTTTCCTTCAACAAAACCTGAAATCTTATCTGCTGCTTGGCCTGTTCTTACAAGGTCAAAAAATCTGTGACCTTCACCAGCAAACTCCAATCTTCTTTCATCCCAGATTTCTTGAGTCAATGCTGATCCCGAAGCACTACTATCTTGAGAATTATTTCCATACGCTCTGAATCTGACACGATTCAAATAATCTCTGGCTTTTACATCGTTACCACTCAAGTTATTTGCCTCAGCAGCCATAAGCAATACATCTGCATATCTTATATACCTGTAATTATTTTCATAATTCAACTCGGTTGTATTCTTTGAATAACCTTTTCTTGGTATATATTTATTATTAAAGTATCCCGTGTGCTCATATCCTTCTTGGTAATCTGCTTGATTATCATCAGCCCATTTTACAATATCAAGAATTGATGCATCTCTTCTTTTGTCTCCTGACTTGTAGGCTTTATGCAATTCATCAGTCGGCACGTTAAAACTCCATCCTGATGAGTATGTAGGGCCACTGTATCCTCTGATACCATGGTGAATAACACCAAAGTTTCCTTCTGTGCTTTGTGGCATCCAACCCCAATTCCAGCCATTAGACTCTTTCGAATGCTGAATCTCAAAAACAGCCTCTGGCCCATTTTCACCATCAACTAGAAAAACACTTCCAGGGTCTGATGGAAGGGTATACAACCCAACTAATGGTTCTAAAATATTTGCTGCCTCAGCATATTTTTGTTGATATAGATATACTTTTCCTAAAAGAGCATGAGCAGTAAATGAAGTAGCTCTTCCATCTGTGCTCTTTTGAGCTGGCAAAGCAGAAATTGCCGAATTCAAGTCTGATTCTATCACAGCATAAACTTCAGATTTTGGCACTCTTGTTAATGTACCTGAATCTCCTGCTGTTAATCTACCATTTGTAAATAACGGAACATCACCATAAATTTTAACCAACTCAAAGTAGAAGAATGCTCTTAAAAAATGAACCTCTCCATACATTTCATCTTTTCTTGGAAAATCAATCAAATCTTTATTCTCAATCATATAATTGGCTCTGTTAACACCTTCATACATGTATTGCCAAATTCTTGACAACTGATCATTAACAGGATTGTGAAGCATATCATCAATTTGCTGAAGTCCCAAAACATCAGAAGCACTTTCNCCNCCACATAATGAGTTATCAGATGCAATTTCNCCAATCATAAAGTTGTANAGNGTCCATTGCAAAACATCATANACACCNACTAATGCAGCTTCANAATCTGCNGNTTTTTTAAAGTANTCATCNGCAACAATTTGATAATTCTCTGAAGCTTCNTAATCTACATAATCATCGCATCCTGTNAATAGAAATATTAATGATATAGATAAAATAAATTTGTTAATAGTTTTTTTCATTTTTTTATTATTAAAATTTAACATTTAAACCAACTGAAACAGTNCTAGGACTTGGGTAATTTCCTCTGTCAATACCTGTATCTAGAACCCCGTATGACATTTCTGGATCATAACCTGAGTAATCTGTAAATGTCATTAGGTTTTTACCTTGAAGATAAAGTCTTAATTCATCCAAAACACTTGAACTATCAAGGTTAAAGTTGTAACCTAACTGTACGTTTTTGATTTTAAAATAACTTCCATCCTCAACATATCTCGTTGACGGTCTGATGTTATTATTACCATCTACAAAACTTGCCCTTGGCTCTGTATTACTTGTACCAGGACCTGTCCATCTTGACAAAATACTGGCAGGCTTGTTCGTATAATTTAAGTTTCTTTCAAAACCTCTAAAAATGTCGTTTCCAAATGTGCCATAGGTGGTGACACTCAAATCAAAGTCATAGACCTTTAAATTTAAGTTCCAACCGATAGANAAGTCCGCAAATGGATCACCAATTTTTGTTCTATCATCAGCATTAACAACACCATCACCATTGACATCAACATATCTTATGTCACCAGGTACNGCGTTCGGCTGATTTGCATGAGAATCAATTTCAGACTGATCTTGAAAAATTCCATCAGTTAGATATCCCCAAAATATTCCTGGAGATTCTCCCTCTTGAAATCTAACTAAATTATTGTATGGGATTCCGTATCCTGCTCCCCAAATGTATTTATCACCATTGGCAATTTCTTTCACTAAGTTATCTGCNGTTGTAAAAGATACATTGGTGCTTAAAGATATGTTTTCGGAGAAATCATTTTGATATCCAAAATTTACATCTATACCTGATGTTTCTGTTTTACCAATGTTCGCAGAAGGGTAAACAGGTGTTCCCAAGTACAGAGAAAGTGTTGGATTAAAAAGTAAATCATCCACTGTCTTTTGATAATAATCTACCGTCAAAGAAACTTTCGAGTCAAACATTCTCAAGTCAAAACCTATATTGGCTTGTACTTGATTTTCCCAAGAGACATCCAAGTTTGGTATTCCATCTAAAGCGGAACCTGTAATAATTTGACCTCCAAATGTATATTTTGGGAAAGTTGTTATTGTTCCAAATTGTGAACTNGCATTATCATTACCAACTGAACCATAACTTGCTCTAATTTTTAAGAAGTTGATTTGATCAAAGTTGAAAAAATCTTCACTTGTCGCAACCCAACCTAATGAAGCTGATGGGAAAAATCCAAACTTATTATTTTGTCCAAAGCTTGTCGAACCATCTCTTCTTATTGTAAATGAAGCTAAGTACTTTTCATTATAGTCGTACTCAGCTCTTGCAAGATAAGAGACTCTTCTGCTTACATACTGCCAAGAACCAGATCNTTGCTCATCATCNGGTCCTGTTGCTGAAGCTAAATCAGCATATTCCCATGAATTAAAGGGGACTCCAACTTTACTACCGTTTACACTTCCACCTGAATTTTTACCAATTTGAAAACCGGCGAACACATTAATATTGTGTTGGTCAATGGAAAACCTGTAGCTAGCATTTAAGTCGTAAGTATAACTAAAATGATGATCTTTATTCTCACTCACACTATTCCACGTTTGAGTGACTTCACCATCAGCATCAGTACTTGTNATAGGTGAAAGATCNGCATTNGCATTGGTAGCGTTGTGACCAACCCCATAAAACTGGTAAGGNGTAAAGCCTTTTCCATGTATATTAACATACGTGTAACCAATTCTGGATGTAATTTTTAAATCTTTCATCAAATCATATTGAAGCTCGATTTTACCAGATAANGTGTTGGTATTTCCCTCTCCATATGAATTGGAAATTTGAGCCATTGGGTTTTTAATTTCCTGCGTAATTGTATTGCTTATGGCGTAAGAACCATCATCAGCAAATACAGGAGTAGTCGGAGACATGTTTAACGCATTAAAAATTATATCCCCCAGCCCACTATCTTTCATGTTAGAGAATCGATTATTAACCTGTAAATTCAACTTACTAGATAGATCTGTATTAAAATTTGCTCTAAAAGTTGACCTGTTGAAATATTGTTTATCGTTTCCATAGATTAAACCTTCCTGACCGGTAAAACCAGCTGAAACATAATATGATGTTTTTTCAGATCCACCAGACGCTGAAATTGAGTGAGACACTATAGGGGCATCTGTTCTAAAAATTTCTTTCTGCCAATCCGTTCCCTTTCCAAGATTTGAGATATCTGGATAAATCAATGCTCCGCCAGAATTCACACTCATCTCGTTGAGAATTGCAGCATATTCAGTTGCATTTAAAACACCAATGGTCTTTTCAGGTGACTGCTGACCATAAGAAGTGTTAAATGAAAACTTAGCATCCTGATTTCTAGTTCCTGATTTTGTATTAATAACGATAACTCCATTACCCCCTCTAACACCATAAAGTGCAGTAGTAGATGCATCTTTTAGTACAGAGATACTTTTGATATCGTTTGGATCTAAGGCGTTCATATCATCCAAACTCAATGTGATACCATCAACAAGTACTAATGGAGCATTACCAGTGTATGAGGTAATTCCTCGAATGATAACATTAGGTTTTGCACCTGGCGCACCATTTGAAAACATATTAACACCGGGTAAACCTTGAAGGGCATCCTCCATTCTTACTGGTTTTAAACTTTGAACTTGCTCTTCTGAAACAGTTGAAACTGAACCTGAAATATTTGCAGCCTTCTGACTAACATAACCAAGGACTACAACTTCGTCAAGTGCATCAATATCTTCAACAAGAAATACATCAAATGTAGATGAATCTCCAACAGATATTTCCTGAGATTTGTATCCTATGTAAGAAAAAACAAGCACATCTCCTGATGAAACATCCTCAATAGAAAAATTCCCATCAAAATCAGTATTTGTTCCTTTCGTTGTATTTTTCACTACAACATTAACTCCTGGTAGTGGTTCATTAGTTTCAGAATCTGAAACAGAACCAGTTACCGTTCCATTTTGTGAAAGAAGCGGAATGCTACATAACACAAAAAGGATATATATAAAATGACTTTTCATAAAGATTTTTTAAGTTTTAATTGTTGTTCACTTATAAATTATAAAAGCTACAGAGTAACTAAAATTTCGACTACGAATTTACAAAAATTTATTATGCGCGCATAGCAAATTGATAAAAAAAAGTATAAAAATTTGTTGATATCGCAAATATGAGGTATATAGTGTGCAAATTTGATGAATTTACAGAGTGAATATTACCAATAAATGATGCAATAAAAAAACTATGCATGCATAATTGTTAGATTGAAGTTATTCTCTAATAATTTTAAAGCTTTGTCTGACTGTTTTGCTCTCCAGTGTCACGATGTAGGTGCCCGTAATTTGATTT
>PBXW01000130.1 GCA_002727735.1 Crocinitomicaceae bacterium | reverse complement strand
TGCATCCGTTATTGGAGGAATGGCAGAGTGGTCGAATGCGGCAGTCTTGAAAACTGTTGAGGGTCACACCTCCGGGGGTTCGAATCCCTCTTCCTCCGCAATAAACCTTGTAAATCCTTGATTTACAAGGTTTCTTTTTTCAATGCTCCGCCCCTTCAATAATTAATAGATGTTTCTTAAAAAGAAGGTTAATAATCTTCAAATAATTGATTGTCTGTTATTAGCGAAAAAAGTAGTTCAAGAATTATATCGGGTTTAGAGGATCTAGATATTTAATTTTGACCAAAAGTTTTTTCCTCAACATTCTTAACCATTTTTTTGTAATACATCATAAATTTTTCTTTTTGTTCCTTGGTCAAAAGACTTTTACCCTCTCCAATCTTACCTTTTCTGATAAATTGATTAAATATTTTTTCTGATGCTTTAGGTTGCTCTCCAAATAAATTTTCATTTTTTTTCATAAACTCAAAGCTAGAATACTTTAACGCTCTATTAATAGCTTTTTTATTCATAGGGATTCCCAAAAAACTGATAATACGTTCAATTTCCTTTGTCTTATTATTTAATAAATCTTCATATCTTATGTAAAGAATTGAATGTTTATTTTTATTATTCATCCATTCTCTTGTGTGCTTAAACCATTTTTTTTGTTTAAAAAAACTATTCAGATATTTATCTAATTTTAAATTAGAGTTATTATAATTTTTTTGCTGATTATAGTTGGATATAGCTACATCCATTCCATTTCTGTAAACATAAATAAACCTTCCTTTAGTTTTTTTACCAAAATCTTTGTAGTTGTCATGAGTTTTGATAATTCTTGGAGATTTTAAATCCGGTGGTTTCTGACCCAAAAAAGAAGCATTATGAATCCAAGGTGAAACTTCATATATATGTTTAAAATTCATTCTTCCATCAGTGGTTAAATGGTACAAGATCATTTGCATTAATGTTGTTCCAGATTTTGGGTATGTAGAGATATAAATATCATCTTCGCGCTCACCAAAAATAATTTTATATTGTTCGAATTTAAATTTGTTGGATAAATTAAAAAAGTATCGAGCAAAATTTGCTAATATTTTATTAATCTTAAATGATAGATTAGCTAGTACACCGTACCCATTATACTCACTCTTTTCTACCTTTTTCATATGAAAAGATTAGAAGATGAAAACTAATTTGTGTGATTTATTTTTAATTGCAATAAGCCTCCTGAATTTCTTCCCAAGTAGCCCAGTCGGTCCAAGTTCCGCTTGCAATCTCCTGACCATCGATAGAATAAGAATATGTACCATCAGGGCAATACGTATATGAATAAGTAATTCCATCATAAACATATGTAGAACTACAACATGAGTTATCATCGTCATCACTACATGAGACAAGACCAGAAGTAAAAAAAGTCCCTAAAAAAATTGCACAAAATTTAAAAATGCGTTTCATTTAAATTGTTTATTATTCATTAAATATACTAATTAATTTTTTATTCTAAATTAATTATAAAACTTCTTATTAATGGAATAAAGTAGAAAGGTCTAAAACCTCCAAATCCGCTCAATCGATTTAATCCTCTGATTTTTAGTGGATTTTCTTATATTAATCTAAAATATAATGCGCGCAGCGCATGTTTGACATTGTTTTCCCTGATATTTATATTTTTTATTTCTTACAAAATAATTTAACTTTATGGTATTCAATGACTAAATTTTAATCTAACAAATCAATTTATGAAAAAACTTTACATTTTATTATTTATGATTACCCCTTTGTTTGTCTTTGGACAACACCAACATGGAGAGGAATGTAATCATGTTAGAGGTGAACATCATCAAGTTTCTAATGATTTTCAACCTAATGAAACCCAAAATAGAGTTTTCAGCACAATCCCTTATCAAAACAGTTTTGAAAGCGGGTTTGGTGATATTACTCTAGCTCAAAGTGGAAGCACCAACTACAATTGGGTTATCAACAGTGGACATTTTGTTCATGATGATGACGCTGCAGCTGGAGGAATTTATTACCTGCAACAGGATGACTTTTCTGATTCAGGCGCTTTAGAAAACTGGGTATTGCTACCTACATTTGATTTATCAGCGGCTGGAGCTCCAACTCTAAATTATTGGGATCACGTACACTGGGCATCTTATGCAGATGAGCATCATGTAATGTATTCAACAGACTTTTCTGGTGATGTAACTAGTGCAACATGGACAATAATGACCACAGATGTTTGTGACAATACAAATGACACTCAATCTGTTCCTGGAAATGCATGGTGTGAAAAAACTTATGAACTTCCTTCAGAAGCCAACCTTACTGTAGCATTTAAATATGCTGGTGATTTTGCATCTGATTGGTTGCTTGATGATATTCAAGTTTTCGATAATTCAGTTGCATCTGCAAGCTGGGAAGTTGAGGTTCTTGGTACAAATGCAATCTTGTCAATTGTTGACCTTAATGCATTTGCTGTCGGTTCTGATGGTCACTGGCATTATTCAGTTGATGGTGGAAATACTGTAATGGTATATGATACAAATGATGTTGTTATTTCAGGTCTTACACCTGGCGATCACTCAATTACAGCGTGGTTAGTTGATAATGATCACAACCCTCTTGATCCGCCTGTTGAAATGACGATGCAATTTACAGTAACAGTAATTTCAGAGTTTCCATGGTGTGAAGGATTTGAGTCTGGTGAGATTTCAGCTGGAGTTGATGGATGGAACAGCTCTATATTCTCAGGTACAACAGAATGGTGGACTGTTAATCAAAATGCAAACGCATCAGTTACACCATTATCTGGTTCTCAAATGGCTGGTTTCTTCTCTGGAAATTATGACTTTGATACAGCTAGTATTATATCACCTTCAATGGATTTAAGNTCTGTTGATGATCCTCAATTAACATTTAATTANGCTCAACCNGTNTGGGCTGGAGATCANGATCAACTNAGAGTTTTCTACAGAACATCNTATGATGGTGACTGGGTNCAAATTGGAGAATATCTGGATGATACACCNGCATGGACTGAGGTAACAATAGATTTACCTAANCCAAGTTCAGATTACTANGTAGGATTCCAAGCCACNTCTGGTTATGGATATGGGGTAACTTTAGATGATGTTTGTGTTCAAGCAGCACTTTCTACATCCGAAAATGAACTGCTAGATATGATGATTTACCCTAACCCAGTAGATGGAGATTTTGTAACTATACAATCACCCGTTGAAGGGCTAAAAGAAATCCAAGTTTACTCTGTGACTGGAAGAAAATTAATGGAAACTACTATTAACGGAAACACATTAGATGTGAGTTCATTTAATACAGGGTTCTATATGCTGAAAGTTACCATAAATGGACAAAGTAAAGTATCAAAACTAGTTGTTAGATAATTTACTAAAACCATAAACAATAAAAGCACCTCATAACTGAGGTGCTTTTTTTATCTTTAAATTTTAAAAAAATATTATATGAAGAAATTATTAATTATAATATTTAGCTGTATTTGTTTTCATTTATATGCACAAGATAAGGTTTCTGCTGATTGGAATGTTTCTGTAAACGGTGATGAAATAACTATATCGATTATTGAATTCAACAATTTTACCGTTGGACTAGACGGTCATTGGCATTATATATTAAATGAAGATGAATATGTTGCGGTTCACGATATAAACGATGTTGTAATTTCCGGTCTTCAAGAAGGTGAACATACGCTATACATATGGCTTGTTGATCATATGCATAACCCACTAAATCCACCAGTAGAAGAAACCATCACGTTTGTAATTAATACAGGGCTATCCAATATTGATAATGAAATACCTGATATGATGATTTATCCTAACCCAGTAGATGGTAACTACGTTACTATCCTATCTCCGGTAGAGGGATTAAAAGAAATCCAAGTATTCACTGTAACTGGAAGAAAAGTAATGGATACTACTATTAATGGAAACACATTAGATGTGAGCTCATTCAATAGTGGCTTCTATATGCTGAAAGTTACAATTAATGGACAAAGTAAAGTATCTAAACTAGTTGTTAGATAATTTATTTAAACAATAAATAAAAAGCGCCTTTCATGAAAGGCGCTTTCTTAAATTAAATCATAATTAGAAAAACTAGTTAATCGCTTTAGGTCTTCCTGGTGTATATGCGGCACCTAACTCCTTTAGTTGATTTTCTAGATTAGACATTTTAACCTTAAGTTCATCAATCATTAGCTTAATTGGTTGAAATTCTTCCTTAGCTATTTCATAACTATCCATATGTGTTTTGGTCGGAGCAGCAGTAGAATATTTCTGATAATATGCAACTGACCCCAATCTTGAATATGGACTTAAATAAGATTGAATATCGAGTTTGCTCTTAACATTATCACCGTAAAATTTAATATTTACTTCCTTAATAAATTCCTTAACATCCCAAGTCATTTTTGAAATTTCATCAACCGGCTGCTCTACCTTCTTTATAGCCACATCTATGTAAGGTATTTTGTTGCTGATTTCAGAAAACTTTCTTGAATACTCATCCATCTCTGCTTGAAGTTTTGAAACTTTTCTTTGGAATTCAACTTTAGCAGCTCTGTCATCTGCAGGCATAACAGTGTTATTTAATGCAACTACTTTAAAACTCTTTGGATCAACAACCCTAGTAACTTCTCCAGCTTTTAAAATTGACATGTCTATTGAATATGTGCCTGGGTTAACTAAAGTTCCCTCAGAAACACCTGCAAATGGGTTGTAAAATGAGGAGGAGCTAAGGTTAATAGGACTATTTTCTTCATACCTCAAATTCCATTGAAATCTACTTAAACCTTTTGATGGTTTACGGTAGATTTTTTTAACAACCTTGTCATTACTATTTCTTATTGTAAAAACCAGCTCTGGCTTATCTTCATTTAATTCATTATAAAGCTCTTGATATGATGGATATGATACATCTATTTTATCTTTAATTAGTTCCTTTTCAGCTTTTTGTCTTTTAGATTTTATACTCTCATAATTCTCATTGTAATTGTAAGTAAAAATTGCTACGGGGTCTAAATTTTCAGATAAATAAAAATTATCTCCCTGGAATGCCTTTCCTGGTAATCCTAACGGAGCTGCCTTTTCCCACATTAATGCATCTCGAATATCAAATATTTGAGCAGACATTTCTTCATCTGAGTTTTCAATATTTCTCAAAACTGAGTAGTCATCCATAACATAAAACCCTCTTCCAAAAGTTCCTAATACTAAATCATTTTCCCTTCTTTGTATGGCAATATCACGAACTGCAATTGTTGGTAGACCTGCAGATAATTCCTTCCAACTTCCACCGGAATCCGGTGAAAAGAATACTCCAAACTCAGTTCCACAGAAAATTAAATTACTATCGATATGGTCTTCTTCAATTGAGTATATACTTCCTCTTTCTGGAAGGTTTCCACTAATTGATTTCCAAGTATTTCCTTTATCATTTGACTTAAAGATGTAAGGCTTAAAATCTCCATACTTGTGATGATTAAATGCAACATATATAACATTTTTATCATGCTGAGATAAATAAACGGAATTAACGTAAGATTGTTTAGGAGAACCAGGAATATTATCAATTTTCTTCCAAGATTTACCGGAATTTTCTGTTATTTGAATCAATCCATCGTCTGTACCAATCACAATTAAATTTTCGTCAAAAGGTGACTCAGATAAGGCTACAATAGTTCCGTAAGGAGATGTTGAACCGTTTTTTTCAACGGCGTCCATACTTATTACCCTATCATAAACCTTCAGCTTATTACGATCAATTTGTCTAGATAAATCATCACTGATTACTTTCCAGCTATTTCCATAATCGTCTGATCTGAATACCTTATTAGCTGCAAAATAAAGTCGACCAGATTTGTGCTTACTCACAGCTAGAGGAGCATCCCAATTCCATTTATAATCTAATTCGCCTTTTCTTGCCATCGGTTTTATACCAACCTCTTCTCCACTCAGCTTATCATATCTAACTAACCAACCATATTGAGATTGAGCATAAACAATATTTGGATTTTCAGGATCAATTTGAGATTCAAAACCATCTCCACCATGTGTTATAAACCAATCCTGATTTGATATACCATGAGAGTTGTTAACCCTAGATGGACCACCTATACTAAAATTATCCTGTGTTCCTCCGTAAATATTATAAAATGGTTCAGCATTATCAACGGCAACTTTATAAAATTGGGTTACAGGTAAATTCTTTTTAAAATCCCATTTTTTACCAGAGTCAAAAGTTTCATATATACCACCATCACAACCAACTAGCCAATGAGAATTATTATTTGGATTAATCCACATTGCATGATTATCTACGTGTTTATAATCCTCCCCAACATATTTAAAGGTTTTTCCTCCGTCATGAGTTACCGACATCCAGGTATCCATAATATAAACTATATCCTCATCAACAGGGTCAGCAAAAATTTCTTGATAGTAGTTACCACTTGTAACTTTTCCACTTTGTTTAACCCATGATTCACCTCTATTAGTTGATTTGTAAAAACCACCTTTGCTTTCAGATGCTTCAACAATTGCATAAATAATTTCTGGATTAGCCTCAGAAATATCCATTCCTATTCTACCAATCTCAACACCTGGAAGACCTTTGTTAATTTTTTTCCAAGTTTTTCCTCCATCAGAAGACTTGTGTAAACCAGACCCTGGGCCTCCACCAACATAGGTATAAACATGTCTTCTTCTTTGGTGACTTGCAGCATATAAAACTTCAGGATTTCTTGGGTCCATATGAATTTCATTAAAACCTGTATGCTCATCGATATATAGTATTTTATCCCACGTTGACCCACCATCCTCTGACTTGTAAATTCCACGGTCTCCACCTTTACTCCACAGAGGCCCATATGCAGAAACGTAAACAACATCTGAGTTTTCTGGGTGTATAATTATATTTCCAATATGCTCTGAATTTTTTAATCCCATATTTTTCCAGGATTTACCTCCGTCAAGAGATTTGTAAATACCATCTCCGTAAGCTACTGATCTTTGATTATTATTTTCACCAGTACCTACCCAAACAATATTAGGATTATTTGGATCAATACTAACACAGCCTATTGAATATGATGATTGACTATCAAAAATTGGTGTATAATCTACACCCCAGTTGGATGTTTTCCATACACCTCCAGAAGCAACGGCAACATAGTATTCAAAAGGGTTATTTGGGTTTACCGCTAAATCTGAAATTCTACCAGAGGTTAGTGCTGGACCTACTGATCTCCATTTTAATGAATTAACAGAGATTTTATCTAAAGAATTGTCTTTTTCCTTTTTCTTTTTTTGTGTATAAGCATTACTAAAAAAAACAAATAATGCGGTAAGTAAAATATATCTTTTCATAATAAAATTTTTTGAGCATCCTAAATTAAGAAAAAACTAAAGTATAATAGTTAAATTTAGAATGAATTTATATTAATAAATTTCATGATTGAACAATATCAACTTTCAAATAAAAATGGTTTTTCTGTAATCATTATACCTTATGGTGGAATTATAAAAGAAATAAATGTTCCTGACAGAAATGGAAAAATCGAAAATATTGTATTGAACTATAAAAAAAGTGAGGAATATTTAGAAGATAATTTTTTTATTGGAGCACTTATTGGTAGGTATGCAAATAGAATTGAAAATGGAACCTTTAGTTTAGGAAATGAAAATTTTCAATTGGACAAAAACGAAGGTAACAATCACCTTCACGGAGGTAAAAAAGGATTTAACAAAAATTTCTGGAAAGTAGTTGATTATGACTCTGTTAATGAAAAATTCATTAAACTTTCATACTACAGCAAGCATCTCGAATGTGGATACCCTGGAAATCTGAATTGTGATGTGAAATATTCAATTACTGATAAAAATGAATTCACAATAGAATTTATGGCTATATCAGACAAGGATACTATTTTTAATCCAACTAGTCATTCGTATTTTAATCTGAATCCATCCAAAATGTCAATACTTGATCATGAACTAAAAATAAATGCAAAAAAGTATATTCCTGTAAACAAAAAAAGTCTACCAAAAAATGATTTAAAAGGGATTGTTGATACTGCTTTTGATTTTAATAAATCAAAAAAAATAAAAGTTGATATAAATAAAAATGATGATCAAATATTAAATTCTGAGGGATATGATCATTGTTTTATTTTGGATAAAAATAAAACGAATATTGCTGCTGAATTAAGTGAAAATATAACTGGTAGAAAATTAATAATTAAAACCGATCAACCAGGGATTCAACTTTATACGGGAAATCATCTAGGAGGAAAATTTAAAAAAAATCAAGGATTATGCTTAGAAACCCAAAACTTTCCTAATGCACCTAATGTGAAATCATTTCCATCATCAATTCTTAAAGCAAATAGAAATTACTATTCTAAGACAAGTTATCACTTTACATTAAAATAAATAAGACATAATAATGTCTGTATAGTTTTTTTTAAAAAAAATTATTATTATTAAAGATTATACTTAAAAAATAAAACCAACAACTAAAATTTAATTAAAATGAGAAACTTAATTTTTACTTTGACAATGTTGTTTTCATTGTCGTTAATCGCTCAGAATAGTCCAGAAATTTGGATGAGTTATGAGCTTAAAGCAAAAGACGGTATGTCTGAACAATTTGAAAAAGCTGCAGGCAAAAAAACCAAAAAATATAACAATACTGCTGAAAATGGTATTTTCACATTTAACATTATGGATGGTGAAAACCAGGGAATGTACTCAAGAGTAATAGGTTGGAAGGATTGGGATTTTATGAATTCTAACGAAGATAGATCAGAGGAATTAAAATATTGGAGAGATAATGTTAATCAATATGTAGAATCCTCAACCGGATGGAAAGTTTGGAGAAGAGTTAAATGGGCATCACATAATTGGACTCCAGAAACAACATTTAATTACATGCTTAAACACACCAGAGTTATTAAACCTGGAATGGATCAAGATGTTAATCATTTTTTAGGAAGACTTAAAAGGGTTTATGAGAAACATAATTACTCTGGTATAACAGCTGTTTTTAGAGTAATGTCAGGCGGGAATACCAACGAATATATTATATGTGAAGGTTTCGATGAATATGGTGAATTTGGAAGTTATCCTGATACTGACAAAACAGAAGAAGAGTTATACAATGAAATGTTTGGATGGGAGTCTTACAGAAAAGATGCTAAAGCATATAATGATGCGTTAGAAATGTATAGTAGAACAACCGAAAGACAGCATTTCAATTCAAAACTAAGTACTGAATTATAAATTAAATTAAAATGAAAAACTTTTTATACACACTAATTATACTTTTTACATTTAACTTCACCCAAGCTCAGGAAGAAAGTGTGGGAAATGGTGCCACTTATATAGCCGTTGATTATATCAAAACTGTTCCAGGAAAAAATTATGGTGAAATTTTAAATACTAAATGGAAAAAACTAGCAGAAAAAAGAATCAAAGATGGAACCATTGTTGGATGGGATGCATGGTGGAATATGAACTCTACTGACGAGTCTAATCACGATATAATGCTTGTAACTTTACTTAGAGATATTGATAGTCTTAATGCAGGACAAGGAATATTACAAGTTTTCCCAGAAATGACTGAAGATGAGGTTACTGCATTTAGGAAAAAAAATAGGGAATCTAGAAAAATTGTAAATTCTACGATTTTTAGAGTTGTAGATGATTACTTTAAACAAGATTCAGTTCCTAATATTGCTGTAATTAATTATATGAAGGTAGCTCCCGGAGATGAATTTGAATATGAGAGCATGGAAAAAGAATACAAATCGAATGTAGAAGATTCACCAAAAGCTGGTTGGGCTGTTCACAAAAGAGTAGACAGAGTTGGTAGTAATTTAGGATATAATTATGTTACAGTTGATTTTTATAACAAAATGTCTGAAATTATGCTTGAGAGAGCTCCAACCTGGAAAATGTCTGAAGAATTCGCACAAGAATATGATAAAATTCAAAAACTCAGAAAACATGTATACAGTGATACTCATTGGAATTTTATAACTCTTAGATAGATATCAATTTTTTTGATTTATAAAAAAAGCCTCTTGAAGAGGCTTTTTTTATGCTTATCAAGAAATAAAATAAATATTAAATGATTAAATTGATTTTCTAAAAATCATATTCAATGAACATTAGACTAATAATTTTGATTTCATTATTAAATCTAAATATATTTTCTCAGGGATTAATGGAAGATAAATTACTTCCAACACGACAAGATACTCTGAGAGGAAGTATTACACCGGAACGTGAGTGGTGGGATCTAACTTATTATCATTTAGATATTAAAGTAGAACCTGATAATAAGTTTATAAGTGGTTCAAACACAGTTGGTTATAGGGTTTTGGATTCAAATAAAATGATGCAAATTGACCTTCAAGAACCAATGAAAATCACATCAGTTGAAGCCAACGGAAAATCATTAAAGTTTAATCGTGAAGGAAATGCATATTTAATTGAGCTAAATCAGAAACAAAAGAAAAATGATATTAATTATATCAAGATTAATTATGAAGGATTTCCAAAAGAAGCTATAAGAGCACCATGGGATGGAGGTCTTTCATGGGCGAAGGACGAGAATGGAAATCATTTCATTGCAACTTCCTGTCAAGGACTGGGTGCTAGTGTTTGGTGGCCAAATAAAGATCATATGTATGATGAAGTTGATTCGATGCTAATCAGCGTAAATGTTCCCAAAAACCTAACTAATGTGTCAAACGGAAGATTAAGAAAAGTAACAGAACATAAAAATGACACTAAAACTTTTGATTGGTTTGTTGCTAATCCAATAAATAACTACGGAGTTAATATTAATATAGGAGATTACGTTAGTTTTTCAGATGTATACAAAGGAGAAAAAGGAGATTTAGATATAGACAACTATGTTCTAAGTTATAATTTAGAAAAAGCCAAAGAACATTTTAAACAAGTGCCTATGATGATTGAAGCGTTTGAACACTGGTTTGGACCCTACCCTTTTTACGAAGATAGCTTTAAGATTGTTGAAGTCCCTTATTTAGGAATGGAGCATCAGAGCTCAATCACATATGGAAACGGTTATCAAAATGGATATAAAGGGAGTAGTTATCCCTCTAACTCAAAATGGGGTCTTGAATTTGATTACATAATAATTCATGAAGGTGGACATGAGTGGTTTGCTAACAATATTACTTACATTGATATAGCTGATATGTGGCTTCACGAGGGATTTACAACTTATTCTGAAAACTTATATGTTGAATATTACTTTGGAAAAGAAGCAGGATCGGAGTACGTAATTAGTTCACGGTCTGGAATTTCCAACAGAAAACCCATGATAACCGGTGAATATGGAATCAACCGAGAAAGCTCTGGTGATATTTATGCTAAAGGAGCAAATGTTCTTCACACACTCAGACAAATAGTTGATAATGATGAGATTTGGAGACAAACACTCAGAGGAATAAATAAAGATTTCTATCATCAAACTGTTTCTTCTAAGCAAATAGAAAATTATATAAGTAATACACTGAATATTAATTTAGATAAATTCTTTGATCAATATTTAAGAGATGTTAGGGTTCCTGTTTTTGAATATAAAATAATAAAAGGAGAATTATTTTATAGATGGAATAATGTGATTGATGGTTTTGATATGCCAGTTGAGGTAATCATTGATGGAGAAAATAAAGTATTAAATCCAACTACCGAATTTAAAAATATTCCAATTAAAAATCTTTACATTAATGTTGACAATAATTATTATATCTACACAAAAGATTTAAAAATAATTATTGATTCCTAATCAGCAATAATATTCAAGATAGTATAATGTCCAGTTATTAAAAACGAAATCGTTGTAGTTTATTTATAATTTTCTTATTTTAGGTATAGTTAATCAAAACTTGAATGATATGTGGAAATGTTTATTTGTTTTTGTTTTATTTTTTTCTTTTCAACTTAATCACTCTCAATCCTACAACACAGTAACATTTAATGGAGATGTAAGTGTGTTTAATGATGCTGAAAGAAAATGGGTTGGTAATGGTACAAGATATTTCATAACCTATGATGAAAATTACATCTATGCCTTAGCAAATAGAAATAGTTCAGCTTTTGGAACACATGATCATTTTACTATATACTTTGATACAGACCCTCAATCTGATGTAACTACAAGCGGAAATGGTTCAACCAGCGGGCTTAACTGGGACAATAATACACCTACTTTACCAATAAAAGCTGACTACAGAGTTGCCATAAGAAGAAATAATTCTGAAAGTTGGCTACATCATTATGACGGAAGTTCATGGGTGGATCAAAGTGTTGATTATACAGAATGGGTTAATGATAATAACTTATTCATAAGGATTCCAATAGCTGATCTTGGTAATCCAGATGCAATATACTTTGTTGCTTATATGAGTTGGGGGTCGGGTGGTTCTGGTGGTTTTTTTGGTGCTGATAATGCAGGTTATGCTATTTCAATTTCAGGTTCTACAATTTTAGGATATTATGGAGGAATTGGACTTCTTTCTTCGGGGGCAACAATGTGGTCAAATGCTAATACGCCAATTCTTGGATCATCAACAGATCCTACTGTTGGTGGGAAGTATGCAAAGGTTGCATTATCATCAACAAATTCAAACGTTGACGCTAGCTCAGCTAATTTTGAAATAATTGAAGGTGGTCAACTAACCATAGATAAAGCATCGTCAATGACCATTACAGGTGGAAATTTCAAAAATTATGGAAGTGCAACTATGGAATCTGACAGCAATGAATTCTCATCACTTATCATTTCAGGAGGCAGTAATACTGGTAGTATCACATACAATAGATGGATTAATGGAGTTTCCAGCGCGTCTCCAAGTTCATCTGACCCTGGTTGGGATTTGGTTGGGTCACCAATGACTAACGGAACCCTTACAGCTTCAAATTTAGCAACAGATGGAACAAACTATGCTATTCAACCTTATGATAATACTGACAACACATGGAATGCTACAACTGACGGCGGAACATTTACAACAACAACTGGTGTCGGTTATTCAATGGCAAAAACAACTGCAGGTACAGTTGGCTTTACCGGAGTGCCAAATCATAAAGGGGAATTTAATATTGCTCTAACTGAAAATATGAGTGAAGGTGGTAGTGGCGATAGATGGAATTTAATCGCAAATCCATATCCAGCTTATATCGCTTTAAATAATGCTGCAAAAGAAGCTTCCAGTGCCACAGGCTCTTTGCTTTGGTATAATGCTGTTTCAGTAGATGTTCTTGGTTATACTGATTCTGAAGAGGGAATATGGTATTGGGATGGAGATAGTTATGAAACTGCTAACAATGGATCAACTGCACTATGGGCGGCACCTGGTCAAGCTTTTTTTGTTTCCTCACCGGTGGGGGGAAGTACTTTTAGTTTTAGACCAGGAAATTTAACCACTCAGGCTTCAATTGTTAGTGGTGGTAGTGGGACAGGTGATGATTTTATTTCTGGAGATATGATGGAAGATAATCGAGGAGAACTATTTATTAGCCTAAATCAAAATGATTTTGAAAGAAGAACACAGGTTTATTTCTTAGAAGATGCTTACGATAATTTAGATAGCGGATATGATACAAGAACTTTTCCTATGAATGATAATGCTACTTCAGTCTTCACAAGATTAGTTGAAGGTGATCAAGGTGTTGATTTAAGTATTCAGTCTTTAGCTTACTCAGAAATGTGGGATAAAGTGATTCCTCTTGGAATTAATGCTTTAGGTGGTGAAGAAATGACTATTAGTATTTCTCACAGAACTACCCCTGCAGATCTTAATATTTATTTAGAGGATACTGAAGAAGGTACAATGACTAATTTACTTGATGGAGACTATGTATTGACTCCTGCGAGTGATTTAAGTGGTGTTGGAAGGTTCTTTATCCACATGACTGCAGACACGATGAGTAACGGAGAAGTATCAACAAGTATGTTGAATGCTTACAAAGAAATAGATGCTAGCTACATCAC
Organism: Crocinitomicaceae bacterium; assembly: GCA_002727735.1. Classification (GTDB taxonomy): domain Bacteria; phylum Bacteroidota; class Bacteroidia; order Flavobacteriales_D; family Parvicellaceae. Next base: position 47 of record PBXW01000130.1, on the reverse strand, counting down.
TATTGAAGGATTAGCTACTCAATCAAATGAAACTAAGGTTAGTTTAT
>PBXW01000129.1 GCA_002727735.1 Crocinitomicaceae bacterium | reverse complement strand
GGCGTGCTCATGTCCAGCTACTTCTTCAACTGAGGATTATTCGATGAGCGGAAAAAAATCTCCCTATCCCGACGGTCGAATTCCCGATCGCAATCCTGACGGCACACCTGCTGTGCCCTGGAGAAGCCGCTGGACAGAAGGCGTCCTTCCCCTCTGGTTAGTGGCCACTGCAGGTGGAATGGCCGTCCTATTCGTCGTGGGTCTCTTCTTCTATGGCTCCTACACGGGTGTTGGTTCCGCTTGAGAACAGCCGTTAATCACGACGGAATTCAAAGCAAACCGGCCTCCGGCCGGTTTTTTTGTGGATCGTTTTTACGCTTTGATTGGGATGACAACGTGTTACCTGCACCCATTGGCGTGAATTAAATGTTTGCTTTCAACAGCAATGCAGTGCTTCTTGACTGAAGCTGAGCACTAGCCTCTAGCAACTTGGACTGATCACGGCTAAGGAGAAAATAACGCTCTAACTCTGATTGCAATTGATGCAATTGGCGAAGAATAATTCTTATTTCCTGCTGACCACGACTTATTTCTGTTTTTGCACGCTCAAGCTCAGCAGACTTGATCGAAACCTCACGATTTAGAAGGTTCAACTCATTCTGCAAAACAGAACATTGAAGGCGCAACTCATCCTTCTCCTGAAGATCAACTTCTTGCTGCTCTTTCAATAAAGACAAAGACATTAGCGCCTCATCCCTTTCACTAATCATGGAATTAAAATTTACAGCCAAAGATTCAACTTGACTAGCAGAAAAGTTTTTAGCAGCCTCAATATCATCAACAAGGCAGCCGACAACTTGTGTCAATTCAGATAAAGTAGATGGCACCAAGCCTTGATTAAAAGAGCTTAAATCACCCAAAATGAAATAAAACCAATCTTCCAATCATACACGAGATTGCGAGCAAGGCATCAGCCTCTAGAAATTGAAAAGGCTCTTGCCAGCAGTAGTAAGCAAGCGAGGCTTAGAAGAGCGAAAAAAGCAAAATCAAAATAAGCAAAATGCTATAATTTCAAACAAATAAAAGTATGCAGTGACGTTATTCATTAAAGACAAGCAATCAATTTTATTTTTGCACGTACCCAAATGCGGCGGCTCATCGATTGACAGGCTATTCAAAGACAATGGCTATACCGCAACGCTTGAATTACGAGGACTTCCGCCACAAGATTGCTTAGTCGCATCTCCTCAGCATCTAACAAGTCAGAATTTAAAATCAATAGTAAACATGAAAGAACTAAATAATATATTCACTTTAGTACGGAATCCCTACGAAAGAATAATATCCGAATTTAACTGGCAGTTTAGGGATTCAAAGCCATGCAATACACCTGACATTAATGCATGGGTAATTGAATCACTCAAAAATGCATCAAACGACTTGAGCTACTCAGACAACCATTTTCGACCCAGTATTGACTTTATTGACTCAGGCCAACCCTGCAAAATTTTTAAGCTTGAGGATGGGATTGAATATATAGTCGAATATTTCGTTCGCGAACAAGGCTCGACAAAGAAAATAGATATACCCAACGAAAAAAAAGCACAGAGCTTTGCAAACTCGATCAAAAAGCAGGAGCTGAATCCCAGTGCAATTACAAAAATCAATCAGTTCTACAAGCACGACTTTGAAGCGTTTGATTATACGATAGTTGAAACTGAAACTCAATCGAGTCAGTTGAAAACTGACGCCAAAAACGAAAGTCGGGCAGCGGAGGTAAAAATCAAAACCATAAGANAATGGCGAGATGCGACCATCAATGACGTTTACTGCAAGACCATACAAGAACTNCGNCTACTTNATATTCAAATATCTGAAACCAAAAGCGCAATTGANGAANACAATTTCTCCGAGAAATTAGACCATAAAAAAATTCAAAAATCAATTGATTCACNGTTTGACGAGATTCTGGTAAAGCTAAATTACAGCCTGCTAAATCTAAACCTGCTGAAATCAACAGAGCAAAGCATTACGCCGGCTGAGCTGTCATATGCGATACAGCTGGCAAATAATTATCGGAACCACATAAGNCTAAAAAATCATTATGCCGAAGAAGAAATGAAAGAATAAAACAAATAGTCAGCTCGAATTCCTCTCAGAATAAAACTTTCTTCAGCGCATACCTAGAAGGTCCGGCGATTAAAGTAAAGATATAGCTTTAATCAAGCAAAGCATTCAAGAACATTGATCATGTTGAGCAGAGGCATTTAATTACCTCTTAGAGGTATAATTATTTAATTGACGTGACAGACCATGCAACTTGTAGAAGAACTCAATCGCTCTCTAAGATCCAAGAACTTAAAGAGAGCTTATAACATATATACAAGGATGCAAGCTAGGAAGTATCCACAAGCACTGCTCGAGGCATCATTGCAACGGATCAAAAGATCCTATGCATTAATCAACGACAACCCAACTGCCTACGGCTTTGAAACCGATTTAGAGCTTCTTCGTTTAGGTACATCATCAATAAAAGAACATCGATTTTATTCAAAAATAGAAACAATTAGCGAGGACTTAAAATTCAATGGCTGGTGTGTATCTGGCATAGATGGCTCAGAAGAAGCCTCTTTCTTNGTTCTCATTGAAGATCAGCCTTACAGGATATTTCGGACCTCAATATTGAGAAAGGATGTTTCAGTCAAATTTAGAATAAGTGGTTTTTGGGGTTACGAATTCAAACTTCCTTCTGAAGTATTGAATATGGCTAACGAAGAAGGGAAATTAAGAATTGAGATTAGAAGTCCCTATGGAGAGAGTTTTGAAGAGCAAACCGCTTCAGAGGTAATTCATTTTGGTCAAGAANCTGAGTCCAAGATTTTTCCTATAGTNGAAGCTAAACAAATCACGAACAGCTTTAGAGACCTAGATTTAAGCAAAATCAANCTAAAAAAAAGTAGAGCCGTCTCAATCATCCTTTTGAATCTGAATGGAGGCGACATGGTAGTTCATTCAATTCAATCTATAGTTGATAAGATGAGACCATTTGATGAGCTAATAGTTGTCGACCATGGNAGTGATGACGGAAGCATCGAACAAATAAAACAATTAAGTAAAAAAGAAAACAACATCATTACCTGGGAAAGAGGTAAAAACTATACATTCTCTGAAAGCAACAATAGTGCTGTTGAAAGGGCGAAAAACGAAATCATAGTCTTCATNAACAATGATATTGTTCTGGAAGATGGTGATTTTGATGATCTAAGCAATATTTTAGGCGAGGAAAAAATTGAAATAGNAGGAGGCCTTCTTTATGATGCACCAATTGAAGAATTCTCAATTAAATATAAGAATTCATTCCCTCGATGCCTGCAACACAGAGGAATTGGCTTAAATATTGGTGGTAATAACTTTATACAAGCCTACGATATTAGTGCAAAGCACACGCCTCAGGAGAGAGACAGTGATTACTTACAGGTAGTGGCCACAACAGGAGCCTTAATGGCAATCAGAAAAGAATTTTTCTTGAACATAGGTGGTTTTAGCGAAAAATATATCTATGGCCAAGAAGATGTAGATATTTGCTTAAGAGCTTCGTTTGAGCATAATGCAAAAATTGCCATTTGCAATAATTTTAAAGCTCTTCATTACCATGGTTTTACACGCTTGAGACAAAACTCAAAATATAGAACTAAAGGGGCGAATCTAATTAACAACAGGCAAATACTAAATGATTACTTTGACAAAGCANTCAGGAAACNACTTAAAGACAANAATTTCCTAGACATTGCTAATCCNATCAGCGCAAATTGCAAAAGAATTGCGTTTATTGTTAGCGACCTAAGCATAAATACATCGAAAGGAGATGTATTTACTGCATTTGAGCTTGCCAATGCACTTAACAAAAAATATAATAGTGAGTGCTATTTCTTGATGCCTAACAAGAAAATTGATTGCAATAAATTTGACATTATAATTAACTTTATTCATTCTGCTCGAATTGATATCCTTGACAACTTAAGAAGCGATACGATCATCATCGGATGGATGAGGAACTGGTTCGACAAATGGTCTCAGCTGCCAGACATAGATATGTACGACATTATCTACTGCTCTTCTAAGCATGCATGCTCATACATAGAAGATCAGATTAAATTTACTGTCAAATATTTACCTCTGGCNGCTGGTGCTGATGCAGTAAAACTTGGTAGNGAGAGAAAATTNAACAAGATAAAAAATAACAAGANAATAAACTATACATTTATTGGGAGCTATTTTAATTCACCCCGCGAAATTACNAGGTTATTGGATCCCGCAAGTATTCCATATCCGTTTAAATTATATGGNCATAACTGGGAGAAGCATGGCAAATTTTCAGCCTANACTNTAGGTCCCATTAATTATTTTGATACAGTCGAGAAATATTTAGAAACAAACTTAGTTATTGATGATGCAAATATCGCCACAAAAAAATGGGGCTCCGTTAATTGTCGAGTGTTTGATAGTTTAGCTTTAGGNATTGATGTTATTACAAATGGTATAGTTGGTGCGGCTGAACTATTTGGTGATCATCTAAAAACCTATGACTCGCAAGAATCACTTACTAAAAACATAATTAAATCACTAGAAAANGATGANTCAAAATCTACTAAGTTGCTTCAAGACATTGTTTTAANCAATCACACTTATGAGAATCGAGCGGAACAAATCTGGAATGATGTTAATGAATTAATATCATCGAAACATGTTCGAATTCATACGTCCATACCTAAACCTAGCCATTCCTTACAATGGGGAGATCTATATTTAGCGAGGTCTATTAGATATGAACTACAAAAGAAAAATTTACGCTGCAATATTTCGGTAGGAGAGAGTGAAGAGAGACGTTTCTCGTCGCGAGAAGACTTAGCCTTAAATTTGAGAGGGATTGAGAGTGTAAAGAGAAAAAATAAGCAAAGTTTTTTCACTTGGTTTATAAGTCACCCCGAATCTTACGACATTGCAGAGTTAGTAGAGACTGACAATATTGCGATATCTAGTAAAATATTTAAGAAAAAAATCGAAAATCTCAGGTCTGAATTCAATAGCAATAAGCCATTGTATATACCACAATTTAGCACCATTAAATCGCCAGAAATCTCTCCTAAAATACTATGTGATTTTATATTCATTGGAAACACAAGGAATATATACCGAGAATCGGTTAAATATGCTATTGAGTCGGGGCTTGATATAAAGGTTATCGGTTCTGGATGGGAGAAATATATTAGCGAAAAATACATTCTCAAAAATCTTGTTAGCAACAGCGAATTAGGTTCTGCGTATACACTTGGACGCGTTGTGTTGTGTGATCACTGGGATGATATGAAAAGATATGGATTTGTTAGTAACAGAATATACGATTGTCTATCTATTGATAAACCTATATTGACAGACTATGCAAGAGATATAGAAAGCGATTTAACAGACCACGAAAAAGAATACGTATTTACCTATAACTCTTTCGAAGACTTTAAAGTAAAATCTAAGGATGCACTTAAATTTTCGAATGCAATACTAGATTCAAGCAATACTCTAGATTCTGAGTGTGCTTATAAAGGTCTAGACATGATTGCAGACCATTTAAATAGAATATTAACTAGTCAATAGTGCATAGGAAAGTTCTAAATCGAAACTATATTAGAAGAAATTTTTCAATCCACATTAAAGAAGGAATAAATATTCTGGCAGCTCAATAAGAGCAAAAGCCCTGATTTCTTATTAGAAAGTAATATTTCAAATGAAATAAGCTGCAAACAAAATACGGATCATCGAGATTAAATAGAATAAATGCTGATGAGCAACAATGAATAAAAAGAGGCCTAAACATTAAAGATTCAATTTTAAAAAATTCTTAATAATCAAAAGGGCCTGGTCGAAAGTATGATGAATAGGATCTAATTCAAAAAAATGAGCAAGTATAGCGAGCACTTTTTCGAAAGCATTATTCCATCAGAAGGCATATATTTGGAGTCAGATAATGAGACTTCAAGTATCGACCTTGGCAGCGGATTTCAGGTCGCCAATCCATTTAATGCGTCAAATGTGAAGGGAGTTGATATTCTTTCAGGCAAAAATATAATTACTGTAGATTTATTTCATGATAATCTTCCTCTTGACGATGAGTCGGTCGACTTTGTTACTGCCTTTGATTTTTTTGAGCATGTGCCGCGCGTCATTTGTAGTAATAAAAAAACCTCATTCCGATTTATCGAGCTAATGAGTGATATTTTACGAGTTTTAAAACCAGGCGGGTATCTCTTTTCTCACACACCTGCTTTTCCAAGTCCAGCCGCATTTCAAGATCCAACACACCTAAATATTATTACCGATCTTACTTTTCCGGAATACTTTTGCAGGCGACCTAATAAATGGCTCCCTTCACGTCAGGGAAAGCCAGGGGGGTCAAGATATGGATTTAAGGATGAATATATTTTTTGCTGCCAAAAAATGTATGAGACTCATTTATTAACGCTACTTCAAAAACCAGCAATGCACGATTAATTATCCCAAGAATTGAGTTACTGATTTCTTAATTAAGCTTACATTCATCAAATGATCAAGAACAAGACTTCTCCTTCTATCAATACGATTTGCAGCAACTTGCATGGGCAAGGCTTTACCTCTTGTTCGAGAATCAGTGATTTCAACTAGTGAGGTTTTAGGGTT
>PBXW01000128.1 GCA_002727735.1 Crocinitomicaceae bacterium | reverse complement strand
GGTCTTGGAAGTAAAAAGAAATATTAATCCACAAGAAATTTGTAATAAAATTAGAGAAGGAAACATTAGCGCCTTATCTAAGGCTATAACCCTTTGTGAAAGCAATAATGATTCTGACAGAGAAATATCAAGTCAAATTCTTGCTAATCTCAAACCTAAAAATAAAAATACAATCAGGATAGGTATAACAGGAGTTCCTGGAGCAGGAAAAAGTACATTTATAGAGGCCTTCGGGAACTTTTTAAGTAATCAAGGGATTAAAATAGCGGTTCTTACAATTGACCCATCAAGTAGAGCTACCAAGGGAAGTATTTTAGGTGACAAAACTCGAATGGAAACACTTTCTACAAAGAATAATGTGTTTATAAGACCTAGTCCAGCTTCAAACTTTAAGGGTGGGGTTGGAAAAAATACGCCTGAGTCAATTTTTTTATGTGAGTCTGCTGGGTACGAGATAATATTGGTTGAAACGGTTGGTGTTGGTCAAAATGAAATTAGTGTTTCTGATATGGTAGATTTTTTTCTTTTACTAAAAATAACCGGGTCAGGAGATGAACTGCAAGGAATAAAAAGGGGAATTATTGAAATGTCTGACCTAATAGTCATTAACAAATGTGATGGAAATAATATTGAAGAGTCGATAAAAGCAAAAAATGAATTCAAACTTGCATTGCAGCTGTTTCCAATTAAAAGTTCTAATTGGAAACCAAAGGTTGTAACATGTAGTAGTATAAAAAAAGAAGGATTAGAAAATATTTGGGATTGTATTAATGAATACGTTTTACTAACAAAAAAGAATAATTATTTTTTTGAAAATAGAATTAATCAGAATAAAACTAACTTACTAAATATTATTAATGAATCTTTAAGAATATCATTTTTCAATAAGAAATCTGTTGATATTAATTTAGATAAATTATTCAAGGAAATAGAACAACAAAAAATCACAGTATTTGAAGCTAGTCAGAAAATACTTTCACAGATATAAAATAATTATATATATACTTGAATAAAAATCCAGAAAATATCCCAAATGAGAGACCGAATATAGTATCAAGAGGATAGTGTACTCCTAAATAAATTCTTGAGTAAGAAAAAATCATTACCCATAAAATAAGTACTGGTTTCAAAAATTTTTTTACTGATTCATCAACACAATTAATTATAAATATGGTCACTGAAATGGAATTTGCAGCATGTGCCGAGAAAAAACCATATTTTCCACATCTTATATCAATATCTCTTAATAAACCTTGTAATTCATCTAATCTACATGGTCTTAGCCTTTGTGTAAAGTCTTTAACTACATTAGTAAATTGATCTGTAAATAATATTAAAACAGAAATAAATAATAAAATTACTAACAGTCCTTTTGTTCCGTTTTTCTTAAAAAGAAAAAATATAATTAAAATAAATAAAGGAAGAAAAGTAAACTTATCTGTGATTGAAACCCATAAGGGATCCCAAGATTTATTTCCAAGGTTATTGAGGAAAATAAGCAGTTCAGTATCTATTTGTTTTATTCTATCAAGCATTATGTATCTTGCTATTAGCTAAATAATTAAATCTTAAATATAGAAAAACAGCAGAAAATAAAAGACCACACAGCAACCCAATCCAAATCCCAATCTCTTGTAGCATATTAATATCACCAAAATAAAAACTAATAGGGAAGCCTATTACCCAGTAAGCTATAAACACAATAACTGTAGGTATTTTTACATCTTGCATACCTCTTAATGCTCCTAAAATGATTACCTGAGCACTATCAAACAACTGGAATAAGGCAACAATAATAAATAGTTTTGCAGATTTTTGAACTATTATAATATTTTTTTCATAGTTATAAACATCCGAAATATCGATATATATATAAGGTAGATATTCTCTAAAAATAATTATTAATAATGTAAAAATTAGTGCAAAAAAGATTCCAAGTAATAAAATAGATAATGATATCCTTTTGAGTTCTTTGTAGTTTTCTAAACCTTTCTGATTTCCTGATCTTATTGCAGCACTAACACCTAATCCGCTTGCAATCATAAAAGTCATAGAAGATATGTTTAATACAATTTGATTTGCAGACTGAGTTATCTCACCAAGCAATCCGCTTAACCAAATAGCAGAAGTAAAGATTCCAACCTCGAATAGCATTTGTAATGATGTTGGAAAACCTAGTGATAGAATTTTCTCTATCATTGATTTATCAATGATAAATCTAAAAATATCTTTAATATAATTCTTAATTATGTCCTTCTTATACAGTAAAAAGAATAAAAAAGAAAACATAATGATTCTAGATACTAATGTGCCAATGGCCGCACCAATTATCCCCATTGCTGGAAAACCAAACTTACCAAAAATTAATATGTAGTTGACCACAACATTAATAATATTTGCTAAGACAGTTGCGTACATAGGATTTGAAGTTAAAGACAATCCATCACTATACTGTTTTAAAGCCTGAAACATTAGTAGTGGAATCAATGAAGCAGCAACTATTTCTAAGTATGGAATAGCAAGATTTACAACATTTTTTGGCTGATCAAGCATAAAAAGTAAAGGTTTACATAATATAATTGCTAGAAATAAAAAAACTCCAAGAATTAAGCACATTAAAAACCCATTTACAAATGACTTTTTTAAATCAATGGTATGATTTTTACTATGAGCTTCAGCTACAACTGGAGTTATCGCTGCTGAAAAACCAATTCCAATTGACATTGCAATAAAAATAAAACTATTTCCCAATGAAACCGCGGCAAGATTTGTTGGATCTAATTTTCCAACCATTATATTATCAATCATTCCAACTAGAGTGTGTCCTAATAAACCCAAAATAATTGGGTATGAAAGTTTTAAATTGTAAGAAATTTCCTTGGTATAATTATTTAAAATCAAGACTACTTTTTGTAAAAATTCATAGAATAATCAACAGAAACTTTTCCAGTCAGTATGTTGTTTAGTTTACCCTTAAGTAATTTCTTTTTAAATGGGGAAACTTTATCAGTAAATAAAACACCTTCAATGTGATCATATTCGTGTTGTATTACTCTTGCAATGATACCACTAAAACTATCTTGATGACGAACGAAGTTCTCATCAAAATAACTTAACGTAATTTCAGATTTTCTGTTAATGATTTCCCTTACATTGGGTATACTCAAACAACCCTCTTCAAATCGCTTGGTTTCTCCGGATTCATCAATTATTTCAGGATTTATAAATACTTTTTTTAAAGTAGCAGTCTTAAATCCTGAAGTTACCTCAAAATCCTCGTTATCAAAAGCAGAGGTGTCAATTATAAACAGTCTTATACTTTTTCCAATTTGTGGAGCAGCTAANCCTACCCCACTAGCATGATACATTGTTTCAAACATGTCGCTAATTAGCTTTTTTAAATCAGGATAGTTTTTTTCTATTTTCTGAGCTCTTTTCTTTAAAATAGGGGCACCATATCCAATAATTGGTAGTATCATGAAAAAAGTTTTTTCAAAATTACAATATTAAACTTATGAATTAGAATTATGAGCTTGCAAATAATCTTGTAAAATTATAGTNGCACTAATTTTATCTACAANTGATTTGTCAGATCTTGACTTCTTTTTAATACCAGATGAAATAATAGCATTTTTGGCTATTTTAGATGTAAATCTTTCATCATATCGAAANATTTGTTTTTTATCAAAAATANTTGAAATAGAGTTTATAAATTTCAATATTTGAGATTCAATNTCTGAATCCTGACCTGAAAACCTTTTNGGTTTNCCTATTATGATTCTNGAGATATTCTCGCTTTCTATCAAATCTGTTAAGCGATTGANNAATTGATTTGTTTCGACTGTCTCCANTGGGAAAGCAAAAATTTTCTCAGGATCTGAAATCGAAAGACCAGTTCTNGATAAACCATAATCAATAGCTAAAAACTTTGTCATAAAACTAAAATCTAAAAAAGGTATTTATATTTTTGATGTAAATATATTTATTAATGAGGAATATTATAAATAAGGAGGCTTATAAAGCATTTGAATTTATTCAGAATGGTGGAGTAATATTATATCCAACTGATACAATATGGGGATTGGGGTGTGATGCAACCAATTGCGAGGCTNTTGAAAGAATTTATAATATTAAGAAAAGAAGTGTCAACACGCCGTTGCTTTCTCTTGTAAAAGATGTGAATATGATATTAAAATATACCAATATTTCAAGAGAAATTGTCGAAGAAACATTAAGTACAATTAATGATGCAACTACAGTAATTTATCCGGGTGGTAAAAATTTATGTGAATTTATTTTTTCAAAAGATAAATCAGTTGGATTANGAATNCCTGAAAATAAATTTTGTTTAAAACTTATTTCTTTCATGAATACACCACTTGTTTCCNCGTCAGCAAATATTCATAAAGAGCCATTCCCGGGATCTTTTAAAGAAATAAATAATGATATTTTAAAACAAGTAGACTATATCGTAAATTTACCAAATGATAATTGGTCTACTAAAGCTTCAAAAGTATTAAAGCTTGATAAGCTTGGAAATCTTTGTAAAATCAGATAAAAAATGACATTTCAAAAAGCTATTAATANTAATATTTTTAANGAAATATCAGATCATTGTTCAGTCAATAATATTGAGTGTTATGTTGTTGGCGGATTTGTCAGAGATTTTATTTTAAAAAGAGAATGTAAAGATGCCGATTTGCTCGTNATAGGTGATGGAATTAGNGTTGCAAAGGAAATAGCAAAAAAATTAGATCCTAGAATTTCGGTTACCGTATTTAAAAATTTTGGGACTGCCTACTTTAACTATAAGGGCTACGAAATAGAATTTGTTGGAGCTAGAAAGGAATCATATTCAAGAAATAGCAGAAATCCTAAAATAGAATCAGGAACTTTTATTGATGATATTAACAGAAGGGATTTTAAGATTAATTCATTAGTTATTTCATTAAATAAAGAAAATTTTGGTCAATTGATCGATTTGCACAATGGATTAAATGATATTAAAAATAAAATAATAAATACACCATTAGATTCTAATATTACTTTCTCAGATGATCCTTTGAGAATGTTACGGGCCGTAAGGTTTGCATGNCAGTTAGATTTCAAAATTCACTCCGATCTNCTTGAAACAATGAAAAAACTNAATGATAGNATCAGTATAATCACAAATGAAAGGATTGTAGATGAAATAAATAAAATAATNTTATCTAATAGNCCATCGAAAGGATTTAAAATTTTGGAAGAAGTCGGAATACTGAGTATAATTCTTCCAGAAATTACCGATCTCAAAGGAATTGATGAAATTGAAGGACAAAAACATAAAGATAATTTTTATCATACACTGGAGGTGCTTGATAACATTTGTTCAAAAACTGATAGTTTATGGTTAAGATGGGCTGCATTATTACATGATATAGGCAAAGCCCCTACAAAAAAATTTAATAAAAAAATTGGATGGACATTTCATGGACACGAATTTGAAGGAAGTAAAATGGTATATAAATTGTTTAAAAGACTAAGAATGCCGTTAAATGAAAAAATGAAATATGTTCAAAAACTGGTATTAATGAGTTCTAGACCAATAGTTCTGGCTCTTGATAATGTGACTGATTCAGCTGTCAGAAGACTAATTTTTGANGCAGGAGATTCAGTAGATGATTTAATGACATTGTGTGAAGCTGATATAACTACAAAAAATAAAAATCGCTATCAAAAATATCATGATAATTTCAGGATTGTAAGAGAAAAAATAGTTAAAGTTGAAGAAAAAGATAACATCAGAAATTTTCAACCACCAATTTCTGGAGCTGAAATCATGAGTACTTTCAATCTTAAACCATCAAAAAAAATTGGTATAATCAAAGAAAACATAAAGGATGCAATTCTTGATGGAATTATTGCAAATAATTACGAGGAAGCATACGACTTAATGATCAAGGAGGGAGAAAAGTTAGGATTGACTAATGGAAAATAAATTTCATTTTTTCGCAAAATTGTCATTATTACTTGTTTACATAGTGATAATAGCTGGCGCATTTGTTAGAATGACAGGTTCAGGCATGGGATGTCCTGACTGGCCTAAATGTTTTGGTTTTTATATTCCTCCAACAGAAAAGTCTCAAATATTGTTCAAGCCAAACAACGATTANACTAAAGGTCAAATGATTTTGTTTAATGAGGAAGAATTATTGGTTGCAAAATCTGATTTTAAAAGCAAATCGAAAATTGAAATGAGTAATTGGGATGTTTATGAAAAACATGATTATACAATTTTCAATCCAGTTCACACATGGATAGAATATATAAATAGGCTAATTGGAGCAATTTCAGGGATCCCAATTTTAATTTTTACGTTTATTTCAATTTTATATTTTAAAAAATTCCGCCATTTAACAATTATTTCAATTATTACTTTAATTGCTATGGGCTTTCAAGCATGGTTAGGTAAAACTGTTGTGGATTCAAATTTAGAAGGTTTTAAGATTACAATACATATGCTAATGGCTCTGTTCATTGTCTGCCTGTTAATTTATTTGGTCTACTCAGGAATTGAAAAATCGAAGATTGTAAAAAATAATCAATTTAAATTTTTACTTCTCATTGCAATCGTATTATCATTAGTTCAAATTATTTTAGGTACACAGGTAAGACAGTTTGTCGACGAACAAGCACAGGTTTTTTTATATGATAAATCAAAATGGTTCAGNGAAATCCCCTCTATATACAAATATCANAGNACTTTTTCAATAGCAGTAGTTCTGATTAATTTCTCATTATTTTATTTAAACCTTAAGCTTTCACTAGGAAACAAATATTTGAATTACTTAATGATATTATTAGCAGTTGAAGTTTTTTCAGGNNTTCTAATGTTTTATTTTGATTTTCCCTTTGGAACACAAACAATACATCTTGTTTTTGCAAGTTTAATATTTGGTCTTCAATTTTATATATTACTGAACAATTTTTTAACTAAAAAGATACCAAATGATATATAGATTTAGAGTTATTTTAGACAACGATACTAAAGACGATATTTTTAGAGATTTGGAAATTACTAAAGACTCAACTTTAAAAGACCTTAATGAGCTCATTCTATTAGCTTTTAAATTTAATGGTATAGAAATGTCGTCTTTTTTTACAGTTGATGATGAGTGGAACCAAATTAATGAAATTAGTCTCTTCAGCTTTGATGATTCAACTGAAACAATGGATTCTGTAGTTTTATCTGATCTATTAAACGATGCTAATAAAAAACTTTTATACGTATATGATTTTATGAGTATGTGGACTTTCTATGTAGAGTTAATAGAAGAAGGTAATTCGATAATTGGTAAAAAATATCCAAGAATTATATTTTCTAATGGTGATAAACCTAGTGAGGCACCAAAAAAATTATTCGAAAAAAATAACAGTGAGGAAAACGAAGAGGATGATTTTCTTTATTAATGAAATTCAAAAATGGATTTTAAACTTATTACAAATTTTACTCCCACAGGCGATCAACCTAATGCAATTGAATCCCTCATAAGAGGAGTTGAAAATAATGAAAAATATCAAACATTACTTGGAGTAACTGGCTCCGGAAAAACCTTCACTGTTGCAAATGTTATTCAAAAATTAAATAAGCCAACACTGGTTTTAGCTCATAATAAGACATTAGCGGCTCAACTTTACTCAGAATTTAAAAGTTTTTTTCCAAAAAATCTTGTTGAGTATTTTGTTTCTTATTATGATTATTATCAACCTGAAGCATACATTCCAACAACTGGAATTTACATTGAAAAAGATCTTTCAATAAACGAAGAAATAGAAAAACTAAGATTAAGTGCAACTTCAGCACTTCTTTCCGGAAGAAATGACATAATAATAGTTGCATCGGTATCTTGTATTTATGGGATGGGGAACCCACAAGAATTTAAAGACAATACAATTGAAATTAGNGAAAATTCAAACTACTCAAGAACAGAATTATTAAANAAATTGGTTCAAAGTTTATATTCGAGAAGTATTTCAGATGAATTTAAACAAGGTAAATTTAGAATTATAGGAGACACAATTGATATATTCCCAGCTCATACTGATTTTGCTTATAAGATCCATTTTTTTGGAGATGAAATAGAAGAAATTGAAAAATTTGATCCAACAACCAATGAAATTTTATCTAAGCAAAAAGAAGTGATAATTTATCCAGCAAATATTTTTGTCACATCTCCAAATAAAATTCACGAAGTGATAAAATTAATACAGGATGACCTCGTAAAACAATATGATTATTTCAATGAGATAGGTAGCAGTCTGGAAGCAAATAGNATAAAAGANAGAACAGAGTTTGATATGGAAATGATTAAAGAATTAGGATATTGCTCCGGTATAGAGAACTATTCAAGATACTTTGACGGCAGAAAACCAGGAACAAGACCCTTTTGTCTGTTAGACTATTTTCCAGATAANTATTTAACAATTATTGANGAAAGCCATGTAACTATTCCTCAAGTANGAGCAATGTATGGGGGTGATAGAAGCCGAAAGGAAAATCTAGTTGAATATGGTTTTAGATTACCTGCAGCGATGGATAATAGACCATTAAAATTTGAAGAATTTGAATTACTTCAAAATGAGGTAATTTATGTTAGTGCTACACCTGCCGATTATGAGTTAGAGATGAGTGAAGGNATTATAACAGAACAAATAATTAGACCAACTGGTCTCCTGGANCCAATAATAGAAATTAAACCTACAAAACATCAGATCGACGATTTGATTGNCGAAATTCAAAAAAGAGTTNTTAAAAAAGAGAAANTTTTAGTTACAACTTTAACAAAAAAAATGGCTGAGGAACTAACATCTTTTTTAACCAAAATTGAAATAAGATCTAAATATATACACTCAGACGTTGANACAATTGAAAGAGTAGAAATAATGCAAGGGTTAAGGGAAAATAAGTTTGATGTTCTAATAGGTGTAAAT
Source organism: Crocinitomicaceae bacterium (assembly GCA_002727735.1). Classification (GTDB taxonomy): domain Bacteria; phylum Bacteroidota; class Bacteroidia; order Flavobacteriales_D; family Parvicellaceae. The sequence goes on along the minus strand of PBXW01000128.1, from coordinate 6,421 downwards.
CTATTGAGAGAAGGGTTGGATTTACCGGAGGTTTCTTTAGTTGCAATACTTGATGCCGACAAGGAAGGATTCTTAAGATCTCATAGATCTCTGACACAAACCATCGGAAGAGCTGCTAGACATGTGAATGGAACGGCAATCTTATACGCTGATAAAATAACAAAGAGCATTAAAAAAACTATAGATGAGACAAATTATAGAAGAAATAAACAGGTTAAATACAATNAAAAAAACGGAATTGAACCAAAACCAATAGTAAAAAGTATTGACAATGCACTTACCAAAAGATTACTAAAAAATAATTTTGAAGAAACAAGCGAAGATATNATNGATTTTAAAATCCCGACAAAAAATAAAGATTTTGATAAGAAAATAAGAGAGCTAAGGAAAGAAATGGAAAAAAGTGCTAAAGAATTAGATTTTAAATCAGCTGCTTTGTACAGAGATCAAATAAAAAAAATGAAAGAAATAAAATCAAGCAACATTTAGAACTTCTTGAACCTTATCAGCTGCTTCTTTAAATTCAACTGCACTGTAGAAATTTAGTCCCGAAGAGTCAATTATATCTTTAGCAATCTTTGAGTTTGTTCCCTCTAGCCTTACTATTATTGGTACAGAAATTTCATCTTTCATGTTTTTACAAGCATCAACAATCCCTTTTGCAACTCTATCGCATCTGACAATTCCTCCAAATATATTCACAAGAATTGCTTTGACATTAGGATCTTTAATAATGATTCTAAAAGCTGTTTCAACTCTTTCACTGTCAGCAGTACCTCCGACATCCAAAAAATTAGCGGGCTCTCCACCTGCTTGCTTTATTAAATCCATTGTAGCCATTGCTAGTCCAGCACCATTTACCATACATCCTACATTTCCATCTAAATCAACATAATTTAATCCAACTTCTTTGGCTTCAACCTCTATAGGATTTTCTTCTCTAATATCCCTCATTTCAAGGTAATCTTTATGTCTAAACAGAGCATTATCGTCAATTGAAACTTTTGCATCAACAGCTAAGATTTTATCATCACTCGTTTTAATTACAGGATTTATTTCAAAAAGAGAGGAATCAGAATTATCATAAGCATCATAAAGAGCTTTAACAAAATCTATCATTTCATTTTTTGCATTACCACTAAGGTTTAAATTAGTAGCAATTTGATCGGCATCAGCGTCAGTTAATCCATTTTTAGGGGAAACATCTAGGGTGTGAATTAATTCTGGAGTTTTTTCTGCTACTTCTTCAATGTCCATTCCACCTTCAGTAGAATACATAATCATGTTTTTAGCTGTTGATCTGTTTAATAAAACCGATATATAATACTCTTCAACTTCAGAATCTCCAGGGTAATAAACGTCTTCAGCAATTAAAACTTGATGAACTTTTTTTCCCTCTTTTGATGTCTGGGGAGTGACCAGATTCATGCCAATAATTTTATCTGAAACAGAATATACTTCATCGATAGATTTTGCAAGTTTAACACCACCACCTTTTCCTCTACCCCCAGCATGAACTTGAGCCTTAATAACAAAAAAATCAGTACCCGTTTCTTCATTTAATTTTTTTGCTTTCTCAACTGCTTTATTAGGGGATGAGGCAACGTATCCTCTTTGTATTCTAACCCCAAAACCACTTAAAATCTCTTTTGCTTGGTACTCGTGTAAGTTCATATTAATTTATTTGTTGACAAATTTAACAAACATAAGATGTTGCAGGTGAAAAATTAAAATTATTTATCAAAAATTTTATTAATAAATTTATGATATGAGGTTTTTAATTTTTATTTCGTTCGTATTATTTATTTCAAATCAAAATAAATTAGAAAATGCAATTATTAGGGCTTTAAAATCAGATCATCCGAAAATTAAAAAAGTAACAGAAAAAATTGATCAGCATGAACTTCAAATAATGATTTCGTATATAGATGAAAAAAATAATAGTTATGATTATGATTTTAATTTAAATGCTAAAAACTATTACTACCCTGCAAGTACCGTTAAATTTCCTATTGCCTTATTTACGTTAGAAAAAATAAATGAATTTCCCTTAATTAATATTGACACTCCGTATCGAATTCAGAATGATACTACATTTTATAATATCAGAAATGATATAAACGAAATAATGGTAATGAGTAGTAATGAAGCTTACAATAGATTATTTGAATTTTTAGGACAAGATTATATTAATTCAAAATTAAGAGAAAAAGGAATGAATAACTCTAAAATTTATCATAGACTCAGTACTTCCAATTCAAAAAATATTTTCAGTAAAAAAATCTCTTTTTTTATAAATGATTCTCTAATGATATTTGATCAAAAACAGAATATGAAGATTAAACCTTTAAATATTGAAAAATTAAACAAAGGAGTCGGATATATTGATAATAAAGGAAATTTAGTTAATAAGCCAATGAATTTTTCTGAAAAAAATTATATACCGCTTGATGAGCTACATAAACTATCTAAAATGCTATTTTACCCTCAAAATGAAAAAAAATTAAAACTTACCCAAGATCAGTATTTATTTCTAAAAAAATCAATGAATTTATCCCCGTCAGATATTGGTTATAATAGAAAAAAATATCCTGATACGTACAGTAATTTTTTGGTTTTAGGTGACAGAAAAAAAACTATAAAAAAAATCGAAATTTATAATAAAATTGGATTTGCCTACGGATATGTTTCTGAAACAGCTTTTATTGAAACTCCGAAATCATCAATAATAATTTCAATTGTAATGAAAGTAAATGAAAATCAGATATATAACGATAATAATTATGAATATGAAGAAATTGCGATACCCTTTTTTGCTGAATTTGGAAGGGAAATTATAGATATAATTAATTCAAAATGATATATTTGAAGTCCCACAAAATAAACTAACCATTGATCAAGAAACATATTAAAATATTATTATTTTTTTTAATTGCTTGCTCATACGCTAGTTACAGCTCAAATTTTGCAAATCTTAAAACAACTTTTCTAAATCAAGATTGTACTATTGATGATTCAAACATACAAAGTGCTGTAAATCTTTGGATTTCAGATCCAACGAATGCTGAAGCTACATATGGTAACATCTCTGATTGGGACACTTCTTGTGTAACTAATATGTCTGAACTTTTCAAGGGACTAGCAAATTTTAATGATGACATTGGAAATTGGGATGTAAGCAATGTTACCAATATGTCAGAAATGTTTTACAATGCACATGCATTTAATCAAAATCTTCAGTCGTGGAATGTGTCAAGTGTAACTGATATGTCAAACATGTTTTACAATGCACATCAATTTGGTGAAGGACAAGATCTAAACTCTTGGGATGTTAGTAATGTTACTGACATGCAAAATATGTTCAGAGCTACAATGGATAGTGGATCTATTGGCGATTTAGATAATTGGGATACATCAAACGTTACAAATATGTCTGGAATGTTTGCTTTTGCAGGCAATTTTAATGGAAACATATCTACATGGAATACTGCAAGTGTAACAGACATGAGTTTAATGTTTGGGTGGGCTTATGTTTTCAATAATCAGTTGAATAATTGGGATACATCAAATGTAACAACTCTTAAAGAGATGTTTCACAATGCACATGAATTTAATCAAGAGATTGGAAATTGGGACGTAAGTAGTGTAACTGACATGTCGCAATTATTTTATCAAGCACATAGTTTCAATCAAGATATAGGCAGTTGGGACGTAAGCAGTGTTACAAATATGACATACATGTTTAGTAATGCATCTGTTTTTAATCAAGATATAGGTAACTGGAATGTTGAAAATGTGACCACTATGAATTGGATGTTCAGTAGTGCCTATCTTTTCAACCAAGATTTAGGTTCATGGAATATTCCTAGCATATTTAGTATGGTTAATATGTTGAGTCAATCTGGAATGTCATCGGAAAACTATGATGCTACTCTTATCGGATGGTCATCGCAAAATCTTCAAAACGGTGTTAACCTTGGTGCTGAAGAAGTTTATTATTGTAATGCAGAAGTTGAAAGACAAAGTATTATAGATAATTTTGGATGGACTATCACAGATAATGGTTATAACATTGACTGTAATGTACCAGACAATACAACACCAGTTGCTATCAATCAAAATGGACATGCTTTTACTTCAGTTAGTACTAATATTCAATTAGATGTTAGTGATCAGGACGGAGATGCTTTAACTTATACAATTGTCGATCCTCCTTCTAACGGAACAGCTGTAATCACAGAAACACAGGGCGGTGGTGTGTTAACATACACTTCTAATGCTGGTTTTGAAGGAACAGAGACCTTCTCTTATAAAGCTAACGATGGTACAACCGATAGTAATATCGGCGAAATCAGTATCAATGTATTTGAAAAGGAGCCTAATCTAAACTGGGCTACCTACTACTCTTCTACCCAAAATATTATTGAGTCATCTACAAAAGATGATTCTGGAAATACTTACACTGTTGGATCTTTTTATGACTTTTCAAACTTTAAAGACTATACTACCCTAAATGCCACCTACTCAGTTGGTGGAAGAGACGGTTATGTTGCTAAGTATGATGAAAACGGGGAATTATTATGGTCCAATACCTTTGGTGGTCTATACACCGATAGAGCAAACGATGTTGTTATTGCTAGTGACGGAAACATTATTGTAGCAGCTAGTATTGAAAGAGTAGCTACATTTGGTGATGGTGAACAACTTGGTAATGCATCTGATGAATTTAATGACTACCGAAGTGTTATTTTAAAACTGGATGCTAGCTCAGGAGAAATATTATGGAAAACATTTACTAATTATTTAGTCGGAGAAGGAGATACACCACAAAATAATAGATTAATAACGAAAAGTGACGGTAGCGTGGTGGTTGTTGTTAATGGTTGGGAATGGAACGATCAGGATACCATTAAAATAGCCGAAATAAATAATAGTACTGGATCTGTAAATTTACTACAGTCACATCCTGCAATTTATACCCCTAATGATATAACAACAGATACTAGCAATAATTTATATATAACAGGGCATCAATACGTCTTTAACGAGGGATATTATGCGGCTACTTTACGCAAATATGACAGTAATGCTAATCTAGATTGGGAAATATTAATAGACGGTTCACAAAGTGATCATGGTTACAGTATAGCTTATGATCCTGTAAATAATCTGATTTACTTATCTGGTCAGTCACTTGGAGCTAATATGAACCCTATTGGGGATGAGTACATTCCTAATTACTCTGACAGTGAAGGACACTTTTTTGCTGCTTACAACACCGATGGTATCCTACAATTTATGCACTTATTTGCAAATGGCTCTACGAATAATATCCGTTATGTGAGCTTAGAGATAATGGAAAATCGACTCCTTATATCTGGAACAATAACAGGATACCCAGATATAGATGTAACAGATGATCAGTTTTATCCGATACAGAATTATCCGTTTCAAAATAATAATTCAAGTTTTGTCTCTATATATAGCTTAGATGGAGGACTTGAACTAGATGGGTTATATTTCTTTAACGAACAAGATCAACCCTATCAAAGACAAACTTATTTAAACGGAAATAATTTAATAATCACAAGCAGGCCTGGATCAGAAAATAATAACCTGTATAATTACAACCACGAACAACTGGTAACAGTAACAAATATCCCACGCCTAAACGGACCAAGCTTCCAAGGTAAATTCTCCGGAATAATAAGTTACAATATTGATCTAGACGAATTTCCTTCGAATATTGCTCCAATAATCGGAAACGGAGAAAGTAACAGTGGGCAATCAAATCATGCTTTTACTTCAGTTAGTACTAACATTCAATTAGATGTTAGTGATCAGGATGGAGATGCTTTAACTTATACAATTGTCGATCCTCCTTCTAACGGAACAGCTGTAATTACAGAAACACAGGGCGGTGGTGTGTTAACATATACTTCTAATGCTGGATTTGAAGGAACAGAGACCTTCTCTTATAAAGCTAACGATGGTACGGCCGACAGTAATATCGGTGAAATAAGCATAAATGTATTTGAAAAGGAGCCTAATCTAAACTGGGCTACCTACTACTCTTCTACAAGTAATATTATTGAATCATCTACAAAAGATAGTTCTGGAAACACCTATACAGTGGGATCTTTTTATGACTTTTCAAATTTTAAAGATTACACGACTCTTAATGCCACCTATTCAGGTGGTGGAAGAGACGGTTATATTGCTAAGTATGATGAAAACGGAGAACTATTATGGTCCAATACGTTTGGCGGTTTATACACTGATAAAGCAGATGATGTTGCTATTGCTAGTGATGGGAACATCATTGTAGCAGCCAGTATTGAAAGAGTAGCCACATTTAGTGATGGTGAACAACTTGGTAATGTGTCTGATCAATTTAATATCTACAGAAGTGTTATTTTAA
>PBXW01000127.1 GCA_002727735.1 Crocinitomicaceae bacterium | reverse complement strand
ACCATTTGTTGACTCTAAGCCTGCATCAAAAAAAGTTACTTTGGGAGTTTCTCTAAAAATAGTTGTAGGGCAGAATTTTAATTCCATAATTCAACCTCTCTGCTAATGAATTAACAAATACGATTAGAATTTATTTACAAAAAACAATTATTAATTGATGCTTAGTTGCAACAAACTAAACACTCCTCCTCAGATGGATAATCTATACAACTTTGTTTTAAAGTTTTTTCTAAAGTTTCCATTTTTCTGATGTAATCAACATCATGCAAATCTTTTTTTGGAACGGTGAATTGCGTTTGCAGTTTCATCTTACCCCCCTATTAATATTGTTGTTTGTAGTTATTCCAAGTTCGATTTAACCTTAATCCAAGATATGCAATTAAGATTGTCCAAAAGAGAATCTCCAAACTTAAATTAGTCATCTTCTTTTCCTCCTTTTTTACTAATTGAGCTTTAGTACGGATTAAATATAAAAATCAAGCGTAAGAATACTTAAATATATCCAATATTAATCACAATAAATTTTGCAATGATTATTCGTAGGATGCGCTAGGCATTCTTGATCCCAATATTTTTTTAATTCTTTTTTTGGGAATTGATAATTGAAATCATGCATTCTCCACATATCTGAAGTTGCATTTCTTAGAGCGGTGAATGGAGTAGTGAGCTTCATTAAAACCTCCTTTGTCTCTACTCCTTAATTATCCTACTTTTAATTGAAATTTAATAGAGTATTTCTACCCGAGTATTATTGCTTTGTGGTTGTTAAGACTATCTTTTCTCATTCAGTATTAGTAAAAATTAAGGATTCAAAATCACTTCATCGACTTCTAGAAATCATTTACTTTCTTTTTCTTTTTTTACAGCATTACCTTTAGCTCTTAATACAAGGGTTATTGTCAAAGCAACACTGAGTATTACAGCATCAATTAATAGATGAGGTGAAATATTCATTAGCTAATCAAACAATTACTTTAGGTAAGAAGGTGCAAAAAAAATTGCACCTCTTGGTGAAACTCTTCCAAAGAAACACCATAAAAATTTTACTCTGAATAATGCAAAGATAGATAAATTAGTAATCTATTTAAAAATCTAAATCTTATTTTGGATAGATCAACTTAAACATATATATGCATTAATCATTGTATAATTATGTTACAAGAATCTAGTTATATCAATAGATTCGGTATTTTTGCTCATTGATATATTTAATCTCGGAATCATAGGATTATTGATGTATAAAAGGTTTATTTTGAGAAAGATAACTAAATTCTTTAAATTACTTAAGAGAAGAATTGATATTCTCGGCGCAGAGACCCAGTTGAAATTTATATTAGAAAATAAATAATGGGATTTCCACATTGCTTTATTTGTGTACTTCTAGCATCTATTTCAGTATTAACAGGAGTTCAACGTAGTTATATGTTTTTTATTCTGTTTAAGGAGTTTATGAGAAAAGAATCTAAGCTTAAATTACAGTTTAGCTTTATCTAGGTGTTGACAGCTAAGTATAAATACTATAAAAAGAGTATGTAGTAAGAGCTACAAAATCGTCCGATCTACCATCTGATAGACCGCAGTACGACTCAAGCCATAGGACGGGGACTTGAGCATGTTTAGGAGCTGCATCATGGTTAACATGTATTTCAATGGAAAATCATTTGTATATTGTAGAAAACAAGAAGTAAAGGTTACAAAGCTTACTTATAGAGGAAATATTTATTTGAAATGAAATTTTTCTGAAGAGTTTTGACATTCATTTAAGAAATTTAGATGAGTATTTATTGATACTTTATAAGAGAAACTTATGATGAATATATTTTTTTTCTATTAAAACAATTATTTATTCGTATATTTTGTAACGAGAAACTTTTTTAGAAATTACTAATTTAAAACTAGATTTTTATATGTTATGAAACCAATTTCACAAGAGCTTTACGAAAAAATAGTAGCGAGTACTAAAAAATGAGTAAGTTACTAATTTCCTTATTAGCTTTAGATATAGGTGTTAGCCTTTCTAAAGTTTATGTTTTTACTTGAGAATTAAACTACTAAATAAAAATAAAATAATTAACCTCTAAAAGAAAGATATTCTGTCTCAAATTAACAAATTTCAACCAAGATAAATTTAAAATAAATTCGCTAAGATAAGCAAAATTATTAAAACTGTAATGCAAACAACTATAGTAAATTCTTTAAACAAGTTATTACCTGCTGGTAAAAAGGTAAAAAAATATTTGCCTTTCTTTATTGGATTTAAATTATTAACTTTCACTGGCTTCCTAACTTATATAATTAATCGCTAAATTATTACCCTTATAAAAAATTAATAGTGTAAAGATCTTGTGAATAAAGAAGAACTAACAAAAAATTTCAAGTCTATGTCTAGTACAGAGAGAAAGGCATTAATTTTAAAGAAGATGAAAGCTTTGGGAATAGAGNTAGGGAGTGGAATNCCTAATAAAAAATATGATAATANAGAGATTTNNGAATTAATACATATTGCAAAATNCTTCCCTGAATTAAGAAAGAAAAATTAAAAATTATTTANAANTTTNCAATTAAGCAATTCATATTGGTTCNCTTAATGCAGTAATAATTAATCCACCTATTAATCCGAGATTCATAAGTACAGCTCTTNGATGGAAAGGAAATACATGAAAAATTAGTGTTGTTGGAATTAGAAAAAGTAATAAAAAGACTGAACCAGCTTTTTGATTTTTCCCAAAGATGAAAAATCCTGAACCTAAACAAAGACATATTATGGCCCCTACTAGAAGAATAGATGAAATAGGGCTGGGAATACCTTTTTGAGAAATATACTCAACTGTTCTTTCAAATCCGTTGATTTTGCCTGGTATGGCTGAGATAAATATTGCCGAAATTGATACTCTTGAAAAAAAATCTAAAAAAGATTTGACACTTTTATTTTTAAAAATAGAATTTGGCATAATTATTGACTAAAAAAAATTTTTACAATATTTGTTAATAATAAAGTTTATTTTAGTTATTTTAATCTTTAAAATTAATAAATTCTAAAAAATAAGAAAATAACGAAACCTTTTAGGAAATTAAAATTATTTTTCTAAATTAAATGAATTATTTTGATTTTCTTGTGCCACCATAAGAATAATTACTATGTTTTGAGATAATACTCCAACATTCTTTGCAACAAAAAATCCAGTTGGGATGAATTATAGATTTAACCCTGAAATGAATTTTATCTGGCTTATTACATAAATCACATTTTTTCATTTATTGCGATTTTGATTATGAAATTTAAAATATAAGAATGAGAATATTTTAATAGGATTCACGAAAAGTTTATTATATTGCCATTATAGAGTTGCACTCTACATCTACTTAAGCAAAGCAGTGGTTATGTAAAGTGCAAACCTTTTTTTTTATATATAAATTATTTATCTGTTGTATAAANTTTGTATCTTAAATACTGAATCTATCAACTTCTAAAATTTACTTAAAACTTTTCATAGTATCTAAGATATNCTACATTAGAATTCGAACTTTAAAAAGAAATTCACGGATATTACCTAATCNTTTTTATTATAAATAGAAATTATTTTGTATTATGAACATTTACTTATTCTGGATTTTATTTTTAGCTTTATGGGCGATTGTTCCTTTAATGATTATTAAAGGGAGGGTTGACGAATCTCCAAAAATTAAAACTTCTCCTGAAGTTAAAGCTAAGAAAAAAGGTTGGTTTCAATAAAAATCTCTTTAAACTTAACGTGATTTTGTTTGAGGATAAGATTTTTACCCTAATTGCTNCTTAATTTTCATTTTTAAGTTTTGATTACTTTGAGATTTTAAATTAACTTTAGGAAAATTGAAATAGTTTAAAAATAAAAAATAAAGCTAATCTAGGAATATATGAAATTAAATTTGTTATTTTTTTGGGATTAAAAATTTATATTTTTACTCCAAATAATTAATTAATTTTTACTTTTTAGAATATTCTCGAAGTCTTCGAAAAAGGAAAAAGTTATATATAAAANGATCTTTACTTAATTTATCAAGAGGTATAAACTTAGTCTTAAAGCTAATCTTGTAAATAAATGTCTGATATAAGAACGCCTTGGGGTTCAATATTCTCAAAAGTTAGTTTGTTCCCAATTTATTATCTGATATTTATTTATGGGTTTGTTTACATATTACCTTTTGGCAAAAATTTTATTGGTTCAACTTGGTTTGACTTATTGAAAAAAGAAGATGGTCCTTTGGAGTGGTTACAGTTTATTCAATTTTTTATCTCTTCTATCATGGGGCTTTTTATTTTCTATAAGTCTAAAAAAAAGAGATCAATGAATTCTTTGATTTGGTTAATTTTTAGCATTTTTTGTTTCCTAATTTCTGCTGAAGAAATTAGTTGGGGTGAGAGAATTACAGGCTTTACATTGAATTCAATATCAGATTTAAGTATCCAAGGTGAGACAAATTTTCATAATCTTCCTTTTTTTCATAATGTTCTNCTTGATCCGTTATTACATGTTTTATGTATTTTTTTAGGTTGGGTGGGATGGAGAAAATGGCCTAATTTAAGTTCGTTGCCTAGTNGAAAATATAGCTTGTTTTTTTTATTGGTATCTTTATTTTTTGCTTATTATGATATCTCCTGGGCTTCAACAGTGCCACATATTAGAAATGATCAAGAAATTTTTGAATTTCTTTTATCTACCGGGATCTTTTTACATTTTTGGGATAATTTTAAATTATTAAAGAACTCTAATTAATAATTTCTGCATTTATTAATAGATTACTAATAAATATTTTTCAGGGTAAAAGATTTTTCAACCATTAAAGAAAGATCAAAGAGTATTCTAAAGTTCTAATTTTAAAAGTAACTTTTAGATTATGTTCAAATATTTTTTTTCTTTTAAAGAAAATTCTGATGGTGTTTTAATAAATCATACATTGTTTCTTCTTAAAAAATAAAATCCACCACTTAAAGAAAGTATCACCGGAAACCAAGCTGCAATTATTGGCGGAAGTAATCCTTTAACGCCAAACGAACTGGAAATAAATGACATCACATAATAAATTAATATTAGAAGTACACTCAATCCAAAACCCTGACTTTTTGAAGATCTTAAATTTGATTTACATCCTAAAATACTGCCAATCAATCCAAAAACTAAACATGCACAAGGTAANGTNAATTTTTCTTGNATTCGNACTTGAATTTTTCTAATTTGTTTTACATCACCAATCTTTTTATATATTCTCTCAGCCTCTAAAGCCTCTTTTAAAGACATATCGCTTGCATCTTTTGGAACTTTTGCAAGATCTAATGGCCCTTCAACGAAAGGGTATATATATTGTTTGAACTTTATATTTGTTGTTTGCCCGTTATTGTCAGTTGAAATAATGCCTCCATCTGTAAATATCCAAGAAGAATTATTTTTATCAAAGATGGCACTACTTGCAGTGAGGATCTGTTTGATATTTTCTCTGGAAAAGTCTAAAACTGTAACTTCTTTCATAATATTGTTCTCAAATTGAGAAGCGTAGAAAATATGAGTTAGAAATGTATTTATTTTCGTTTGTTTATTGGTGCTATCTATTCTGGATCCTTTTCTAGTAAAAATAATATTATTTTTACTTTTCCCTTGATTGAAAGAACTTCCTATTCCAGATCTTAAAGTAGATTCAGCTAGCTTATTACTATTTGGAACTAAATTATCATTGAAATAAAAAGTTAATCCTGTCATAAATATTGAAATTGCAATAGCTGGAGCTATGATCCGTGTGATTGTAATTCCTAAAGACCTCAGAGCCAATAATTCAGAATTAGCTGATAGTTTTCCATAAGATAATAGTGTCGACAATAAAACAGCCATTGGAAATGATAAAACCAAAAAACTTGGAAGACTAAAAATTAAAGCTTGCAAAGCTTTTAATACAGGTAAGCCATATTCAACTATTTTTCTTATTAAATCAAACATTACCCCCACTGAGAGTGAAATTACGGTGAAAGCTGAAATAGCAAATATCATTGGAGGAATTATTTGCCCTAACAACCATCTATCTATTAATGGTATTGAGTACCAAGGAGTTATTACTTTGTGAATTGTTTTTTTAAAAAGTGATTGATTTGCAAGTTTCAAAAGGATTTTATTTGATTTGTACTATCTTTTCTAGAATTATAAAATATCAATGATTTAGAAACCAAGATAAGATTTATAATGAGGAAAAATTTTTATATTATTAATTTTTCAATAAAATTAAAAAATAATTTTTAATACTTGCATTAAAACAAATAATTTGGTTTCTTTAAAAAAAAGATTAAATTAATGAAAAATAAAACTCTATCAAGTGAATGTAAGTGCATTCATTGTCAACAAAAGTTGGAGCAAATTAATAATTCAAGAACGTATTGGGGCAAGTTAATTTTAAGTAAGAATTGAGCAAAGTATTTAAGTAATTTTTCTCGAATTTATAATGTATTCTCAAATAATGCTTCTTTGAATCTTTTCTAGATAAGCAATAATCTTATTTTTACATCTTTAGGTAAATGTTATTCAATTACTTAACTCTTTGATTTCTTTTGTAGATTCTATTTTCTCTATTTAAAAGAAGAAGAATAATAAGAATACATCCCGGAATAAGGATAAAATCTAAAGACATATTGGTGTTAGGTACTATTTCTATTTAGCAATAAAACACATATTTGACACTATCTAGATTAATTCTGGAAATATTTATACCTCTAATAGTTTATCGACAATATAAATTTTAATTGACCTTAAAATTTTAAAGAGCTTGCAAGTATCCCCTCACAAGCTCATGACGACATAGTTAAATTCAGATTTTCTGATCCTAACTAGCTAAGCACTTCCTAAATGCTATATCTATATATTACTAAGTAAAATTGCTTAGTGTGAGTATAAATGCTTATTGCTAGTAATTAGAGTAGAAATTATTGAAAGATTCTTAAGTGGCTGAATTTTTGAAGTTTTTGGGCAGCTTTCCAAGGGCGTCCAATAGTATTTATTTTTGAGTTTACATAAATTAATAATTGTGTTACTTTAGTTAACAATTATTTATTTTTTAATGTCAAATTCAGGAGTAACAACGGAATCAGGCGGAAGACAAAATATGTTCCCTTCCGAAACTAGACCATACATTGACGAATCTGTATCTTACGATGGGTATCCTCAAAATGCAGAAAAAGTTAATGGTAGATGGGCTATGGTTGGTTTTATTGCATTAATAGGTGCCTACGTTACAACAGGTCAGATTATACCTGGAGTTTTTTAATATAAGTTTGCAGTAACTTCGACTTTAATTATTGAAAACTAATTTAATTTTGAAAATAAAAAAAACCAGATAAAGGTAATTGCATTAAGACTAAAGATTATCCCAACAAATATATATGCAAATTTTTTACCAATAAATGCTGTTTCAGGTTCAAGCTTAACTCTCATATAAGTTTTTATTTATCCTGGTTAGAATAACATTGTTTAAAGGATTTTTTTATTTATGAAGGAATAGGTAGGAATAATTTATTGTTTTGTCTTTATTGTTATTTTTAACTTTACCATTTTTACTTGGCCTAAATTTATTTATCATTCTTAGCTTATTCTAATATTTGTTGTTTATATCCTTCTTTATTTTTAGTTATCCTTGCGCCTATATACATTAATAATATAATCCAAAAAACTATTTCTAATCCTAGATTTGCCATAGCTATTTACCTCTAATTAATAGTCTACTTTAATTCAATTTTTACTATTGAGGTAGAGTTTTTATACTGATTTATCCCGATTTTTATTTGTAAAATATAAGTGAATTTTAGTCTGAATAAATCCAGAAAATTCATTATTAATTGTAAAAGTAAAAACTTTAAAAAAAAAAGAATCAAGTTAAAAACTTTAACTTGATTCAATTGAGGAAATTTAATTAGTGTTTTAAATAAACCCTGGAATGATTTGACCTGTTGTTAAATATGCCCCCACTAGTGCAATAAACCCTAGCATTGCAAATCTTCCGTTAAGCTTTTCAGCTACAATTTTTTCTTTTTCTACTATTTTTGGTTGAGTATTTTTCATTAGAACCAACCTGGAATAATTTGGCCTGTTGTTACATATGCACCAACTGCCGCGACAAAACCTAGCATTGCTGCCCAACCATTAAAACGTTCTGCTTCTGGAGTCATTTTGTTTGTGTAATTTGTT
>PBXW01000126.1 GCA_002727735.1 Crocinitomicaceae bacterium | reverse complement strand
CTGGTGAAGCCGACCACATCTACACAGCACTCGAACAGGACTACCGCGATCTGTCGGGCCTTTTGCCGAAGCTCCTCGATAGACAGCTCATCCCTGTCTTGATTCAGGTCTATTGCGGCACGCGGATCAGTGAGGTCAGAAACCGGAAGCGTGAAGACTTCGATTTGGAGCGCGGCACGATGCAAGTCGCTCTAGGCACCGCAAAGAACAAGGCCTCTGTCAGGACCATCCCATTGCCGCAAAGGGTTGTAGAGCTGCTGAAGCAGTTCCCTTTTGAAAAGGGCTGGGGGACGGCCTCTCAAATCAATCTCAGGCTGAAGAGTCTCAATCCTGATCTGACAAGCCACAGCTTCCGGCACGGAATCACAGACTTGGGTAGAAGCAATCACGTGGATCCTGCTCACATCGAGGCTCTGCTTGGTCACAGGCTTTCGATCAGTCAGATGTCCAATGTTTATGGACAGGGATATGACCCCGAGGTCTTAAGAAGCGCGCTGAAGCCTGTATGGAAACAGATCGACTTATGGTTGGTTGATTAAGTCGTATGTCTTAGGTATCGCACAGTGCTTCAGTGCACCTGACATGAAGCAACCAGTGGCTGTACGCCTCTGTAAGGCTCTTGATAAGCGCTAAATGATCAATCCATCGTGCAACGGCCTTGCGCTTTTTCTAAGGCCTTCTAGGGGGCGCTGGCAATCCCTCATGTATAGAGGGAAAAGCATTGGCTCAATCCCACATGTATAGGGGAGAAGAGCTCAATCTCTGGCAAGTGCCAATGTATACAGGGAAAACCTGTGTCGTTGGCAAGTGCCATCATCAAGGGGAAAAGTATTTTCTCGCTTCTGACAGGAAAGAACAAACTGTTGTTTCTGCCCTCAATAAGTGTTCCACATAGAACACAAGATACTATTAACTATGAGTGTGATTTTAAAAGACACAGTTCCACCAATTCTCGAAGTTGCTGAATTAGGCTATGCAGCTGTAGCGGTTTATAGCCTGCTTTATCAGTCTGCCTATCAAGATCAGCGCTATGACCAGCAAAAGTGTGTCCTGCGTATGGATTGTGGCGGGACTACTCATTGGACGCACAAGGGCATAGCCGACAAGCTTGGAATGGGTAAGAAGAAGGTCATTGAATCGATTGATGCCTTACTTGACAATGGATTTATTCAATTGGCTGGAGTATTGAAATCTTCAAGAGGAAGTAGACAACGGCTGTATCGAGTCGTTCATCCAGCAATGCTCGATACAGTGAGAGCTGTTCTTCCAATGCTTCCTGAGTTGCCCTCAGAGACGGCAAAACGTTTATCAAAAACTCAAAAAGANANTCTTGTTNNCNTGATNTNTAGGTGAACGGACGAGCGAAGCGAGTCCGTGAANAAATNNNGATTTNTTNTNNTGTTTTGATNTNAAGGTGNACGACTGAACGAANGAGCGNAGCGAGTGAGTGAAGGAGTGAANTTACATCTTGCAATTACATTTGTTTAACTAGCCTCTATAGGAACAACACAACCACCAACCATTGATTGAACAGAGTAATGACTACTGATTTATTGAGTTCAAGGTGATACATATGCTAACTTATATGTAGCTTTCCTGACATCGATCTATCCNCGGTCAAGCTATGCGGACATAAGATTCTATCCCATGTCCTCTTATACTTTCCTGCTTTTGCAAGGACAGAAGATGCAGATGGAGGTACACCCGGATGAAATTTACACAGTGGCAGTTTCTTTAGAAGACGGATCAACTATCTATGCTGTAGCAGGTGAGGCCGAGGAAAAGAAATTAATTTCACTACAGCAGAGCATTGAGGAAGAGAAAAAAATAATTGCATTGATGCAGATCAGAACTGAAATTATTGCTGCTTAATATCCCTTCAGGTCAACCNCTTCTCCAAGAACAACACAAAAATCTCTAAGNNAACTAAGTACGAGAGCANAACCTATTGGTTGTCTTTGCTAGTAGATCGTGGTTGCTACTAGCGACTAGATTGGGTGAACAGTTTCATCTAATAATCATAAGTCGTATGAAAAGCTGTCCTAACGGATATGTGTGTTTAGCAATGATTGTGAGNTCACTTCGTAGTGGTTCAATTCTAGTAANTCGTCTTGGTGTTAAGACGCCTACTTCTTGCAAGTAGGTGAANCAAGCATCCAATCAATTAACAANGAGAGAAAAACCAAGGAACATCTCAAGTCTTCCTCATGTCGTATAGTTTTTATCAGTGAATGTGCAAAGATTAGACCTCAATATCAATATTTATTCAAGCACCTTGATCAGCAAAATGAGGCAGGAGCAGCAACGACCATCAGTGACGTGGGTGGGTGTGACCGAAGCGTTGGTCATCTCGATAATGACCTTTGGATCCTTTGTCACGAATGGAGCCTGCTAAGCAGTGTCTAATCAAATCACACCGTCGGGGAGAACTGTAGGCAAGCTGTATTTCGGATTTGTTAAAAGTTCGAATAGCTCAGGGTCTCGTTCTTCCACTTTGGCTGGTGTNTTAAGCCTCCACTCATCTTGTATTTGCTCAAGGCGCCCTGGTGCGTTCTGCCCTCCAAGAATCGATGTCATACCCCAGTAAAAGTACTCTGTGATTTGACAGTCATAATCACAAGTTTTGTCATCATAGGTATAATAAGCTTCCTTGGGGTATTTNTTGGGGACTTTCTGAAAATACCCACCTCTAGCATTATTCATTAATCCACCAATCACTGAATCCTTCTCGTTCCCGAACTGCTTGGGGTAAACCTCCGAATATCCATTATCAGATATTAAATGGAAGACTTCTTCAAGCGAAGCATCAAACTGATTTGAGTTGTCTGAAGCTGTGATAATTTCAAAATCCAATAAGTCTTGGAAATTTGCCTTAGCCTTCTCAAACTTTCGCTCATGTTTATCTATAAATTCTTCTAGCTGATCCTCATCCGAAAAGATTGTCAGTACAGCCTTTTCGCGCTTAAGGCTCTTGACTAGCTTCTTTGAGTCAGCTTTGCCATCACCGTCATTATCCAAATATTCACGAAGGATATTTACGGCATGATCAAACTTATAGTCGTTAACCTCGGAGGCACCAAAGACATGAACGCCAAACACCTTCTCACGCCGATCAAATAATTTCCCGAGTGACTTTAATTTTTTAGACATTGCATTTATAGTGCTTNAAANATCTTACTGTAAGTTTNGAGGCCATCCTGAGAAATGCAGCTTTTTTTAAATGAGATGCGGAGTCGTGAATAAAATGCACGCCAGAAAAATATTCCAACGTGCATTCATATTGTTATCTAGAAATCAAAGTCGTCCTCTGGCTCTATAACTGGGACATCTACAATGCCCCTCAANTTTGCCCCAGTGGATCAAGTATTACTTTTACTTCTCTTGCTTTNNATCAATCCTAGGCTTTNCCCGACTTTAATACAGTATTAAATGAAGTCGATNTTCCCTGACGTAAGCTCAGGAGCCCCCTTGAGGATGGCAATGATACCTCCTTCTCCAAAACCTTTGTCTGAGCCATTCTCATTGAAGTAGAGACCGCCTTTCTTCTCGTCGTACAGAAAGTCGAAGTCTTTCTTTGCAAGCTTTTTTATTGTTTTTTTGTTTTTTCCACTCGTAAAGGTTGGTGAGTCATCAATTTTGAAATTATTGCNATCGATTTCCAAGGTATCCGCTGAAGGATTNAAATTTCTAATTTTATTTGCATATTTGTTTTTATACTTCTTTGGCGCTTTGATATGAATTTCATTCATTGCGCCTGAAACTTCTGATCCGATCCCNGTAACGCTGTCTAGGTTAGAAGGGTTAGCTGTATCAACTTCTGATNCGGTTCCAGCAACGCTGTCTGGGTCAGAAGCATTAGCCAAATTGGTTTCTGAAGTGTATCCAGAGAATCCTATATCTCCGTCCTGATAGATGGAACTTATATCATCTAAAGAAGGCTTGGAAATCACCTTTGAGATGTTTTCTTTATAGAGTCTGTGCCCCCTGGGATTGTCTCTTGCTATGGATTCTGGTGTTAAATGTGCATCAGACCACTCGGGCGACAAGCTTTCATCTTTGGTTAGAACCTTAATAAATCCCCATTCCGCATATATCAGGCAATACAGATATTCTCTCAGCAACAGCTGTCCATAGCTGTCGCTACCATCATTTCTCTCTGCATAGTCGGATGGATCGTAGACCCCATTTAATACAGCCTCCTCATAAGCATTTATCAATTCACCTGTGATTCCGTCATAAGTTCCATTTTGTGAGTAAACGTTTAGTTCTTCTGGGAAAGCAGCTGGTAAAGCATATTGAGACAAAGTATGTAATGCATGCTCTAGAACTTCAGTGGCTTGTTCGCTGCCGGAGGGGCTGTAGCTGCCATCAATATCTCTGAGATGCCATATAAAGTCTGTGGCATTATTGTTGTCATTTATGTAGTCCCACCCTGGATAAGCACCGCTATCCAATATTGGATAATAGGAATCATATGATTCTACGCCTACTCTTTGAATAACATTGTAGGAGTTTATTCCATCTAAAGCTCTTGTGCGTGCGGATTTGTCAATTCCAATAGCATTTTCGTCAAGGAGTAATTTATATGTTTGCGCAACCTTTTTAAGAAATTCGCCTTGTACCATTGGCTGGCCTCCTATCGCGCCAAGCCCAAGTATTTCTAAGCCATATACATCAATTGACTGAGTAAATGGCCCATGTTGGCCTGTTGTCGTTAGAGGTCCGGCGATCGTGTTGGACATTTGATATTTAGTAGACCTTCAATTTTAGTTCTATGTTCAACAAATCCCCGCAGAAGCCACCCAGGGATACCAATGGCTACCAACTAGGCATTCTTTGAATACACTGGAATACATCTATAGATGCCGATCATGTTGTTATAAGTCGATCTCTGTTGTTTTAAGTCGATCTCGACAAGACAGGATTTTTCGACTTAGTATTTAAGCAATAGTCCGGAGACAGAATGAACAAATCTGATGCCATTGACATTCTTGAGAACTCCTCCAGCGCGTCCAATCTGCTGCAAGTTCTCGAAATTATCGAACATTACGATGAGCCCGCCACGTTTACCAATACTCCTTTGACTCTGCGCGAGCTTTTTCCCATGAAGATATGCCTGAAACAGAGTTCATCAGCCGGTAACTCCTCAAGAGCACGCAACTGAGCTAGTTCCGTTCGTCTGTTATGGCGAGCAGATGAATCCAGTGTTCGGGTCTTTCGTTATCCATCTTGATTTAAATTCTCTTGATTATTACTGTCACTGTCTAATTCTGCTTCGATGTAGAGACAGACCGAGACGTTGAACCATTAATGATCAAGAACCGCTTCTTACTCATTTAGGGCTTTATCAAGACAGTTCAGCAGACAGGCTTCAAGCGGGAGCTGACTGACTAGTGGTGGTTTTGTAGCAGTTCAAGCTCTCCATAGAAGAGAGCCATAACGCCAACGATGGCAATGCAAAGGGTGGTGGTGAGAAGCATTTCGTTGAGCATTTTTTCCTCCTTGTCTCTGACCCTGTTCTAGGACAAACGGCCAGGATTTGTAGCCCTTGTTGCAAACCTGATTGGAGTGATAACCGGCCAGCAAGACCAGCGTGTCAGATCCATTGCACTGCAGTCGATCTCAGCAAAACACAGCTCATAACCGGCAGGCTATGGCCCCCGCAGCAAGTCCACTGCAGCGCAGTCAATCTCAGCGATTTATGCCCATAAAGCCCCCGCTACAACCGGCCACTTGATACCTATGGCAAGGCTCTAAAAATTTCAATAATTTAGCCTTCCGAAGCTACAAAAAATTGCTGTGGTAGAATGGCACTAAGTTTCAATTAAATTTGGGCATATTTAACCCCGCCGCTGACTACTTTG
>PBXW01000125.1 GCA_002727735.1 Crocinitomicaceae bacterium | reverse complement strand
TTATGAGATTATTTAAAAATAAAAATTGTTTTTTATGATCAAAAAATAAGATTAATTTGATAAATTTGTTTATATGTTTACACAGCTATTGTTGTTATATTAATTAAATTCTATGCGATTTTATTTAGTAAAAATTTATATATTAATTATAAAGGTTATATCTTTAGTACTTAATCGATTAATGATTAATCAATACTTTAAAAATAATAAAATAAAAAAATTGCATATTGGTGCGGGGAATAGAAAAATAAAAAATTGGCTTAATACCGATATTGGTAATAAAACTATCATGCCTGTCGTAGATGTGACAAAAAAATTTCCTTTTAATGATAACACTTTTGACTACATTTTTAGTGAGCATATGATTGAGCATATTAATTACGTTGATGGTTTAAAAATGTTAAATGAAAGTTATCGTGTGTTAAAATCAAGTGGTAAAATAAGAATTTCAACTCCTGACTTACAATTTTTAATCAATCTTTATTTAAACTCAAACCGGTACGACCAAACACAAAAAGATTATATAGAATGGTCTTATAAGACATACAATTTAAAAGGGGGGAATGTAACAGAAATAATTAATAATTATTTTCAAAGTTGGGGTCATCAATTTATTTATGATAAACAAACAATAGAGAATTCTCTAAAAGAGGCAGGATTTGAAAAGATAGAATTTTTCAAAATTAATGAGAGTAATGACAAAGAATTAAAAAATATTGAAAATGATACACGACTTCCAGAAAATTTTTTACAATTAGAAAGTTTAACTGTTGAAGCTTCGAAAATTTAATTTCTTCTTAACAAGCTAGAATAAAGGTCAGTATACTTTGCNGATATTTGATCGATAGAAAAATTTTTAATAATATGTTCAGATGCAGATCTTGATAAGTTAATGTAATCTGCTTCTGAAAAGTTAATTGAATTAATTATCTGCTTATAGAGTGATTTTTCATCACCCATTTCGAATATAAAACCATTTTTATTATTTATTACAATTTCATCTATACCACTTACATTTGAAACCAAACCTGGTACACCTAAAGACATGCTTTCTAAAAGTGAATTGGACATTCCCTCAGAACTAGATGCTGATATATAATAATCTGCTTTTATAATTTCTTTATCAACATCTGTTATAGGACCTTTAAAAAAAATTCTATGAGATTGTTTCAATTTTTTTGATAATTTTTTTAAATATTCTTCTTGTGAGCCATCGCCCAAGAAATGTAATTTAACATTAAAATTCTCTGGAATCTTAGAAAAAACATTTATAATTTGATCGCAACATTTTTCTTCATCAAGTCTTCCTACTACAATAAAATTTTTATTGCTTCTAAATTTATTAACTCTTATTTTTTTGATATCAATTCCATTATAAATTTTGTAAATATTTTCATCTCGAATATTATGTTTTTTAAGATCATCAACGATTATTTTACTATTAGCAATCCATGCAGTAACATTTTTTTTAATATATCTATAATAAAAAAAGCCGAATATTTTTTTTTTTCTAACAACATTTAAATCAAAATATTTTGAACCACCTCTTCCAAGTTTTAATATTATTGGTTTATTTAAAACTTTCGCAGCAAATATCGCAGGTATGGCATGTAATCTACCATGAATAATATGAACAATATCATACTTTTTTGAGTTTTTAAATAACCAGTAAATTAATTTTAAAGACCAAAAAATAAATGAAAAAATTTTTTTTCCACCTAAATTAGGTTCATGCTTAACTTTAAATCTTTTNACNAAAATATTATTTTCAAAATTTTCAGAAGGTGTTTTTTTTTTTAACTTTGGAGCAAGTATTATAGTATTAACATTCTTTTTTTTTAAATCACAAGCTAATCTCAAAGATGATTTTTCTGCACCGCCAAAACTTTCAGGTAAAAATCTATGAAGGATAAAAACAGTAGATATTTCATTATTTTTTATCATATAATATTATTAATCACTTTTTTTTCTTCTTTGATAAATTTTTTCTTTTGCTAAGTCATATAAATATTTTGAAATTTTTTTTGGTAAAAGTAATAAAAATAATATTGTTAACGCCCTTAAGTTTAGAATATTTAATGATATTGATTTTATAGAATAAATAAATGATCTTTTTTTATCTTTATGTCTAAAAAGGAGATCAATGCTCACTTTTAATGCTCTAAAAGATTCTCTTTTTTTTGAAAATTTTTTTAAACATGGATTTCGCAAAACTGCATCATTAGTAATTTTTTTTTGATCATTAAAAAGGTTCTCTAGTTTTTCTGACATCTGGCCTTTTCTTTTTCTTTTATAAAGATCAGTGCCTTTGACATAGAAAAATTTCCATTTTTCTGCAATTCGAAGAAACATTTCTGTATCCTCTCCTGTTTTTATATTTTCATTAAACAAGCCAACATTATCAAAAACTTTTTTTCTTATAATAGTTGTAGAAGGAACAATTGGAGCGTCTTTTAAAAAATATTCAACTAATTGATTTTCATTAAAATTATTTAAAGATCTCACATAAACTGCATGACTATCTGAAGCATCTTGATTTTCAAATTCAAAATAATCACCATATACTAGACCAATTAATTTATTTATATCAAAAGCTTGCAATTGATTTTCTAATTTGTTTTTTGTCCAATAATCATCTCCATCTAGAAAAGCAATAAATTCACTAGAGGATGACTTTATTCCTATATTTCTCGATGCAGATAAACCTATTCCTTTTGTAGTAATAACNTCCAATTTATCACAATCTATTTTTAATCTTTTTAAAATTTTAGATGTATTATCCGTTGATCCATCATCAATGATAAAAATTTCTTTAATATGTCTATAATATGATTGAGATACTACGCTTTTAAAGCACTTCTCTATAAAAGTAGCATTATTATATGTAGGAATTACAACTGAAACTTTAGACATAATATAAAAAAGTTATCAATTAAAGTACCTTAATAGATGAATGAATGTTATTATTTTTTTTTGAAGTAAAATAGTGATTAAGATAATCGGGCAAGATAGATATAAAAACCAAAATTATAAATGATCTGTTAGCTGAAGCTTCTGTTCCTACATAAGTTGCCATTGTCACGTAGATTGAATATAAAATGAAAACAAATTGTCTTTTATTTATAAATCCATCTTTTTTAGCTTTTTTTAAAATCTTTCTAGTATTTGACCAGCTTTTAATCCATATTATTAAATACAATACTAATCCAAATAATCCATTTTCAACACATACTCTTAAAAATTCATTGTGAATTCCCTGTATCCATGAATTTGGGAGATAATAAAATTCATCTTTTAATATTGGCACAAAATTATTAGTTCCAATACCTAAAAATGGATTTTCTAAAATTAATTTTTTTGAAAAATCAAATACATATGCTCTTTGTAAATTGCTATATGAGATTATATCCTGTGGTATTGCTCCTTGAATAATTGAATCAACGTCACCAGGCTTAGCAATTTGTAAAATGCTTTGAAGCATTCTGGATATATAATTATTTTCAATATTATTTGATAAAAATAAAATAAAAAAATAACTTAAAATTAATCCAATAATTATTTTAAATGGAGAGCCATAAGCATAATGCATTAAGAATAAAAATAAAAAAACCAATAAGGCTTTTCTCTCACCAGAGAACAATAGAATTATAAAAAAAAGTGAAAAAATAAAATATATCTTAGCTTTATTTATTTCATTTTCTTTAACTATATTTAAATAGCCAAACAAAAAAACTGAAAAAACAGTGTATAGAATTCTTGAATCAGGCAATCTTTTCCAGCCTGTCCAAACATTATTTGATAAATGCCAAACAATAACATATCCCATTATTACAGCTGAGCCGATTAATAAATAAAAAATAATTCTTTTAAATTCAATTTTATATTTCATCTTTGATGCAATGTATGCAAACATCAAAACTAATAATACTTGAATTGTTTCCCTTAAGAAATTTTCAATACTAATAAAAGTAGCTAACAAAGCATGTATAATTAAATAAGGAAATAAATTATAGAATCCAGAACTTAAATTTTGCTCACCCTTATTTTCTTTAAAAAAAAAAAATAGAAAAATAATCACGGTTAAAAGATCAAATGGCCTAATAATTACTAGCGGTGTATAAAATCTAACATGTAAAAATAAACTTAATATTAAAATTACAAATATAAAGTTATAATTTTTTTGGTTTGATAAATTCGTTATCATTAGATTAATTATTTATTACAAATAAGTCTTTAATTTTATATTTTTGAAGCAAATTATCAAAAAAATTTGTTGATTGATACTTTTCTTATTATAGAGTTGTTAAATGATATCTGTTATATGATCAAAATAATATGAGGATCATTATTTTAACTCACGATAAAGATCGTCATTTTTATTTCTGCAATCAAGTAATTAAGAACACAAATAATGTTGTAGGAGTATTTACTGGGGGGAAAAATATATACAACAATTTAAACAAAAAAAAGAAGTTCTTTAAAATCTTAAAAAAAAAAAAATTTATAAATTATCTTAAAAATAAATTATTAAATATTTATTTTAGAAATTATGGAAACGAATTTATCAAAGAGAAAGATGAAGCAGAATATTTATTTTTTAACGGATCTAAAAAAAAATTTCTTAAGCAATATAGCAATCTATTAATTACTTCTGTTAAACCTGAATACTCCAATATAAACAATCCCTACTATGTGTCATTAATTAGAGAACTAAAACCTGATATAATATTGGTGATGGGGACGTGTTTAATAGGAAAAGAAATTATAAATTCTGCAAAACATGTTATTAATCTACACACTGGGTTATCTCCATATTTTAGAGGTGGCTATTCAAATTTGTGGCCTATCGTCAAAAAAAAATACAATATGTTTGGTGTCACTGTTCACGAATTATCTGAAGGTATAGATTCAGGAAATATTTTTTTTACTTGTCAACCTGAATTAAATGAAAACGATAACTATGGAACAATAAATTGTAAATGTATCCAATTGGGAGCAAAAAAAGTTATCGAAAGTATAGGATATATTGAGAAGAATTCTTTAAACTCCATCGAACAATGGATGAAAGGAAATCTTTTTTTTAATAGTGATTGGAATAATTATATTGCCTACAAGTATTTTAAAAATAAGAAGCATGTAATATTTAAATCGATTGAAAATATTGAAAACAATTCTCAGTCAGAAATATATTTAGTAAACAACGGAAAAAAAATTGATGTATAAATTATTTAATAGATTTCAACCTTTGTTTTCTTCACATATTTTACTATATCACGCAACGTACAGAAATATTCCAATAAATATGGAAAAAGGCTTACACAATGTAGATCCTGAAACTCTTTATAAACAAATTCATTGGTTTAAAAACTATTTTGATATAGTCAGTGTTGATACTTTATTTAACACTAAATCAAACAAAGTTGGTAAATTAGCTGTTACATTTGATGATGCCTATGATAGTGTTTTTCTAGAAGCCTTGCCAGTCCTAGAAACGTTAAATGTACCATGTACAATTTATTTAAATGGAGTGACCATTACTGAAAAACCTCTTTGGCGAGACAAAATCAGGTATATAATAAATTCTGATTTAGTTGAAGATTTTTTAAAATTTGATGAAAAATTTTTCAATGAAAAAAAAATAATTACAAGCAATTTTTATACACAGACAAAAAGCTTTGAGTGTAATAGTAAAGAAATAGATACTGTTTTAGACAAATATTTTCAATGGAAGAAAATATCTCCTGAAAGAATGAGATTTACGTTAAGGGATGCTAGCAAACTAAAAAGTCATCCTTTGATATCCTATGGTAATCATACATATAATCATTATGTAATGTCCTCACTTTCAAAAGAAGAACAAGAAATAGAAATAATTGAAAACGAAAAACTCATTAATCAATTAAATATTAAAAACTCAAAAGTTTTTTCTATACCTTTTGGTTCAGCAAGTGATTTCAATAAAGATACCATTGAATTGCTTAAAAAATATAACTACGAGGCATTTCTTTATTCAGAAAATAAGATTAATTTACTTCCATTGAATAATAAAATTAAAGATAGATCATTTTCACTTTTATCAGGAGAGAGGTATATGGCAAAATCAAGCTATAATTCATTTCAAAAACATCTATTTAAACTTGATATTAAAGCTCTAATGTCAAAATTTATGTTTAAAAATTCAATGTAAATTTATTTTTTTCTTACATAATACATTTTGTACTGCAATACTTTATTATTGTAATTAGAATAGAAGCTATCTGTTAATTTACATAATCTTTTTTCAAATAATTTTTTTGAAATTTTATTTACAACAATATTACAACCAAATTTTTTTATTATACGACTATCATTCAAATAATAATCATCAAAAACAACAATAGTATTTTTTTTAATAAATTTTTGACACTTAATCCAATCACTATTTATTGTTTTAACTGCGTGACCTCCATCGATAAATATAAAATCTACTTTTGTATTCTTTAATTTCGGAAGAGTATTATCGGTGTAACCTTTGAATAATCTAATTTTGGCACTTTTCCTCAGTTTTGAATAAATATTTTTTTTTGAATTGGGTATTTTGCTCATTTCCTCTTTTAATATTTTTTTATTCATCATTTCAAATAAATCAAAACCAAAATATTCAATCTTATTATTAAATACTTTTGCAGCATCTATCATTTCCTTTGCTCTCCTCCCTGTATAAACACCAATTTCAAGTATTTTTTTCGGCTGGTACATCAAAACGAAAAATAGAATATTTGCATATCTTTTTGTATCAGATAATAAATATTTAAGGATTCTATATAATGTTAAAATTAAATAATATATTCTTTTCATTTTATAATTTATTTTTTTATATTTAGTGACTTTTGTATATTATTATAAACACCAATGATGACAAATTATAAATTAAATTTTAATAAAGACATACTTATTTTAGGAGATATCTTTTTAGATATTTTCCAAACAACTGATGTTTTAAAAATTTCACCAGAAAGACCTGTGCCTGTATTAAAGCCTATAAAGTCTATGGATTTATTAGGTGGCGCAGCAAATGTGGCTAATAATATTAAGTCTGTCGGAGGTTCACCTTTTTTAATTTCTAAACTATCAAATGATTCAGCATCAAAAAAAATTAGAAAATTATTAAAAAAAAATAAAATTAGATTTAAAATTATATTAGATAAAGACTATTCATCACCAATTAAAAAAAGAATAGTGCAAAATGATCATCAATTTTGCAGATTAGACGATGAAACTTATTCTAAATTAAAAAAAAAAAGACGAATTACAAATTTTAAAGTTTATAAAAAAAAATATAAATAAATTTCAATCTCTAATAATATCAGATTATTTTAAAGGGTTTTTGACACCAACTTTAATTGAAAATGTAATTAAAATTTTCAGAAATAATAATAAAATTATATTTACAGATCCAAAAAATAAAAACATTAAAGTATATAAGGGTTCAAATTTTATATGTCCTAACCAAACAGAGTTTAATAATTTTTTTGATTATGAAAAATTAAAATTAAATAAAAAATCTATTTTAAAATTAATTAAAAAAACTAAGTGTGATGCTTTTATAGTTACCAAAGGATCTAAGGGTATCACTATCTATTCTAAAAGTAAAAAAAACATTAATATTTCTCAAGAAAGTGTGAATGTATACGATGTTACTGGAGCTGGTGATACTTTTATAGCATTATTTTCATTTTTAATTTCTAATAAAATTGATGTCATTTCATCTTTAAAAATTTCATCTTACGCTTGCATCAAGATTGTACAGAAAAAACATACAGCGATTTTAAGTTTTAAAGAATTTCAAAATATTTTAGGTAAATTTTGTATTGAAAATAAAACCACACTAAATTTGAAAATAAAATTATGGAAATTAGCTAAATTCAAAATTGGAATTACTAACGGATGTTTTGACATTCTTCATTCAGGACATTTGCACTTGTTTAAGTTAGCGAAAGAACAGTGTGATAAACTTTTAGTATTAATAAATTCAGATAATTCTGTTAGAAAATTAAAAGGAAATAATAGACCACGAATTAAGCTATCAAAGAGAATAGAATTAATTAAATTAATATCCTGTGTGGATGATATTATCTCTTTTGATGAAAAAACACCAATTAACACGATAAAGAAAATTATACCCAATATTTTATTTAAAGGTTCAGATTATAAACTCGAGGAGGTTGTGGGGTATGATTTTGTTACAAAAAATCGTGGTAAAGTAAAAATCATAAAAAAACTAAAAGATTATAGTACTTCAAAATTAATTGAAAAAAAAATTAGTACAAATGCTTAAATTAAAAACTTTTTCCAAAAAGTTTTATAATTTTTTCATTAAGAAAGTTAATAATGTACTAAAAAAATTCAATTATTTAATAATTTATAGATACGGAAACGCTATTGGTGATCATTTATATATGACTGGCGTAATTTCAAAAATTTATGAAAAGAAATTTAAGATTATTGTATTTTCAAATTATCCTGAATTATTTTTGAATAACCCAAAAATTTATAAATTGTTCGATTTAAATAAATTTATTAATAAGAATATTTTATTAAGTATGCTAAACTTTTTGCAAGGAGAAAGCATAAAATCTTTCAGGAATCAAATAGATGACTCAGAAAAGTATTCATATATGAAATTTTATCCAAGAAATATTCATATTGCACATGCCGCATGCTTTCATTTTGAAATGAATTTAAAATTCGATAACTTTAAAAACGAAATATTTTTTTCAAGAGATGAGATATTAAAATTNAGAAAAAAATTAGATTTACCAAATAATTTTGCAGTNATACATTCAGANGCTAAAAAAACTTATA
This sequence comes from Crocinitomicaceae bacterium, assembly GCA_002727735.1. Taxonomy (GTDB): domain Bacteria; phylum Bacteroidota; class Bacteroidia; order Flavobacteriales_D; family Parvicellaceae. The sequence continues at coordinate 12,448 of PBXW01000125.1, read as the reverse complement.
CCAAAAGTAAAAATTGGGGNCATGAAAGAATACAAAANATAATAAATAAATTTGACAAAATAAATTGGATACAAGTTGGTATGCCAGGTGAGTATGAATTAGAAAATATTTATAAAAAATATTTTAATACCTCTTTAAGAGAATTGGCTTATATAATATATAGTTCTAACTTTTTAGTATGTATGGAAGGAATGTATAATCATATGGCCTCTGCTTTTGAAAAAAAAAATTTCTTGATACATATTGGTTTTTTGACAATGGACGCTTTTAGATACTCTAATAACGTTTTAATTGAAAAAAATTTAGAATTAAGTTGCTATCCTTGTTTTTCTTTTGACTGCGATAACCACAAAAATCATTGCGATAATTATCTTACAAGTGATTATGCTATTGATATCATAAGAAAAAATTTAAATAATTAAGTAAAAACTCATTAAAAAACTTACTTAAATTTATTAAGGTCAATTACTTTGTTAAATTTATCAAATAAATAATCACTATGAGAAATCATTATAATTGTTGCTTTTGATTTAGTTATTGAGTCTACTACTTTTTTTTCAGTCTCTCTATCTAGGGCATTTGTTGGTTCGTCTAAAACTATTAAGTTCGCATTTCTATATAACGCTCTTGCAATAGCCAATCTTTGTCTTTGTCCTCCTGATAATTTTACACCTCTTTCTCCTAAATTTTCATTATATTTTTTTGGAAGAGTATCTATATAGTTATCAATTTGGGCTATCTTTGTACTTTGTATAATTTTATCCATATCTATTTCATTGGGATTTTCTGTTAATGCAATATTTTCTAATATTGATGCATCATTTAAAAAAATACTTTGTGGCACTAGTGCTATATTTTTTTGCCACGCCATTTGATTATTTTCATTAATTTCAACATCATCTATAATTAATTTCCCATCTGAAGGACTAATAAGTCCCAATAAAATATTAATTAATGTGCTTTTTCCAGTTCCTGTCTTGCCTTTAATTATCACATTATCACCTTTGTTGATTTCAAAACTAATGCCATTAAGAATATAAGGTAAGCCTCTTTTGTATTGAAATTTTATATTTTCAGCTTTGATTTTATCTTGGAAAGGTAATATTTTTTTGTTTTCAACTGAGTTATTTAATATTCTTGAATTATGTTTTGCGTTATCCAAGATATTTAATGTATCTATAACTATTGGAATAGAGCCTTTAAAGACAATAGATGATTTATAAATACCATTTATTAAAGGAAGACACTTCTGGGCAGCAAAAGCTAATATTGCAAAATAAGAAATATTTGTAACAATTGATTTTTCACTTAAATTTCCAAAATATATTAAAGCAACAACAAAAACAATTATAAAAGTTTCAAAATATGGTTTTGCATACTGTGGAATAGAAGCAAGATCAGAGTTTAATTGTGCATTTTTTTTGGAATAATTTCTATATATTTTTGAGTAAAAATTTCTTAAATTGTAAATGATTATTTCAGGTAAATAACCTACAGCATTTGTAAATATGTCGACTAAAAAACGAAGTTTACTGTTTAATTCTTCTCCTACTTTAAAAGCCTTAATTGCTTGAATCTTAAATATTGCATAAAAAAATAAAGCTGTACTTAAAATAATAATGATAGTGTTAAATGGATCAAAGAGAACTAAGATACTTAATACCGCAATTGAGATAAAAATTGAATTCAAAATATTTATCGAACTCATGATAAGCTGAGATGTAAATTTAGATTTTTTAAGTAAAGAAATCATAATTTCATTAGAACCATGTGATGTAAAGTAGCTAAAATTTTGATTAATAAAAAAATCAAATACTTTAATTCTAAAATCACTTGTAATAGTATTTGTTAATCTGTTAGAAAAATGAATAAAACTTATCTTAATTATTGCACTAAAAATTACAATTAATATAAATAAAATAGATATGGCACCCAGCAATTCATCATTTTTTACATTAAAGGTGTTAAACAAATATTTTAAAGAGATATTGGTCATAAATGTATCTGGATTAACAAATATATTTATAAATGGAATTAAAATAGCTATTGAAATTGATTCAGTTAGTGAAGATAAAATTGACAAAATAAACAAAGCTGATAGGTGCTTCTTTCTTTTATTTTCTAAATGAAAATATACTCTTTTTAATATGTTTATAGGTGATTGATTTTTATCCATTTTTGTTTGAATAACATTATATACTCACTATGTATAATAAATATGTATCCTGTTAAATTAAAAATATGAAAAATCCTCCTCTAGTAACTATAGGTCTAACATGTTTTAACTGTGAGAAAACGATAGAAAGAGCATTAATTAGTGCTATTAATCAGGAATGGAAAAACAAAGAAATAATTTTAATAGATGATTATTCAACCGATGATTCAAAAAATGTTTTATCGAAATTAAAATCTCAGTATCCTCAAATTAATATAATTTTTAATAATGAGAATAAAGGTTTAGCGTTTAACGAAAATTTAATAATCGAGAAATCTAAGGGAGAATTTCTTGTCTATTTTGACGGAGACGATGAAAGTCAAACAAATAGGATCACTAAACAATATCAAAGATTTCAAGAGTATAAATCAAAGTATCCTGAAAGTAAGTTTTTTGTCTTTTCAAATCGTAATGTTAATTCAATAGAAGGTGTAAATAAAAAATTTGTCAATTATGGAATTGGAAGAAAGTCTCCAGAACCGTTTGGACTGGTAGTAGCACACCATCTCCTAAAAATTAAAAAAGAGTCTGATAAATTTTGTTGGGGTCTCCTAGGTTCTGGTACTATGTTCACAAAAGTTTCATATCTAAAAAACTTAAATGGTTTTGATAAAGAATTTAAAAGAGGTGCAGAAATAGATCTATGGATAAGAGCTGCTATGAAGGGTTATCATTTTATAAGTGTCAACGAGTCTCTTATGACCCAATACATTACATATGGTAGTCATAAAACCCTTAAAAAAGATTTTTTATCAAGAAAACAATTAATTAAGAAACATAAAAAATATTTAATCCAAAATCATTCTTACATGAGCTCAATTTTCAATTTTTATGCTTGGTACTGGTATACGAAAAAAGTTAGAATAATTGGACATTTTTTTCGCTTGTTTGCTCGTTTTTTTATGCTCATTAGAAAATCAAGGATTTGATTGTTCAAGTTTATATAATCTTTAAATTTAATATAAAATAAATAATGCAAGATATTAAAATTATTCATTTAATCTACGCGGACACTGTTGGTGGTGTTGAAATAGGAGCAAAACTAGCACAGAAAGAACTTGATGGTAAATTAGATTACAAAATCAAATTTATTTTTCGTCCACACGACAATTTTATAATTAAAATTATAAAATTTTTTAAAACTATTAAAATAATAATAAATGAAAACAAAGCTGAAAAAAATTACATTATTTTATCTTCTTTATGGATGTCACATATTATTTCATTGATAGTAAAATATTTATCAAAAAATGTTACTTGGATTTCTTTTTTACATAATACAAGATATACAAATATAATTAGTTATTTAATTAATACAAAAATAACACGCTTAGCTGACAAACAGGTATTTGATAGCTACTCTACAGCTAAAGCATATAATGCAAAATCAGTAAATAATGAAAGAATAATTAATTATTTTTTTAATAAATATAATTTAAAAAAATTTGATATTAAAGATTGGTCAAACAGAGAATTTGATTTTATCACTGTCGGCACAAATACTAAGCAAAAAGGTTTTTTAGAATTAGAAAAATTCTGCAGATGTATTTCTGAAAAATACTTCTCGAGACCCAAAATAATGGTAATTACCAATAATTCAAATAAGATTATTGATCTTGAAAAATTAAAAAAAAAACTTCATTTAATTTGTGATGTTAATTATGAGCTAAATCTCACAAATGAAGCAGTTCTTAAAATGATGACTAATTCAAAAATATATTTTTGTTTAAGCCGTTATGAAGGATTTGGTATTACAATAGTAGAAGCTTTATTATCAGGTTGTTTTTTAATCACAACAAATGTGGGTGAACAACAGTATTATTTAGATCAGAACCGAAGATTAATTTTAAATAAAAGCAATAATTATAACTTAGATTATAAATATATTAATGAAAATGGACCTTTAGATAAAAACTTTAAGAATGCGAAAAAATTTTTATATCAAAATGTAAATTCTTATACTGAATCTTTAAAACGTATAGTTTTGGAAAATAAATAAAAAAAATTAATATGCTTTATGAAAAAAAAAAAAATTATTCATATTATTACTAGATTAATGAATGGAGGTGCTGATGAAAATACAGTTTTTTCATGTAATTATTCAGTTCAAAATGGTGATGATGTAACGTTATTCACTGGAAGAGAACAAGACAAAGAAATTCTGGACAAAATAGATAAGAAAGTAAATTTAATTGTCATAAAAAATTTAATTAATGAAATACATCCAGTCAAAGATTTTTTAGCTTTGGTTGAAATGAAAAGAAAAATTAAAAAGATATCTCCTGATGTGGTTCATACCCATAGCAGTAAAGCAGGTGTTATAGGAAGATTTGCTGCCTGGTTATGTAACATAAAGTTGATAATTCATACTATACATAGTTTACCTTTTGTTAATGAAAATTTTATGAAGAAAAAATTATATATATTTATAGAAAAAATTACGTCTTTAATAACAAATAAATTTATTAATGTAAGTGAGGGCACAAAAAATATTTATCTAAAATATAAAATTGGAACATTTTCAAATCATCATGTCATTTTTTCAGGTTTTGATGTTGATAAGTTTAAAAATGCTAAAAAGCATGAAGGCGAAAATTACTTAAATACTAATATAAAATTAATTTCTTCTAAGGTAATTGTTAGAGTAGGAAGATTTGAAAAATTAAAAAGATACAAAGAGCTCATTGAAACTTTTAATAAAATATTAGAGAAGTTTCCAAATACTATATTGATTTTGGTTGGAGATGGTGAACTACTTGAGGAAAATAAAAAATTATGTAAAAAACTTAATCTAGAAAATAAAATAATTTTTACTGGTTTTGTAGAATGTCCAGAAAAAATTATTGCTTTAAGCGATATTTGCGTAATGAATTCAGAAAGAGAAGGATTATCTCGTGCAATGTTGCAATATTTAGCTTCAGGAAAGCCAGTTGTTTGTTCTAACATATATGGGGTAGATGAAGTTATTAAAAATAACATTAATGGATTTCTCTATGAAATCGGAGATAAAGATGGATTGTACAATGCAATTTCGAATTTGTTAAATGATAGTAAGATTCTCAGTAATCTAACTAATGGTGCAAAAAATACTGATTTATCAAAATGGTCAATTGAATTGATGGTGAAAAAAATTGATGATTTATACAATTCAGAATTATCAATTAATTTTCAGAATAGATAAACGAATAACTAATCTCCTTTATATTTAAATAAAGCATAAAAAGTTTTAACTATTATGTAAATATCTAAAAAAATTGTCCAATTATTCAAATACCATAAATCAAATTCCATTCTACGTTTCATAATCTCAGAATTTGGTGTAGCTCCTCTCAATCCATTGACCTGTGCCCATCCAGTCAATCCAGGGTTACATTTATGTCTTTTTAAAAAGTTATCAAATAAGGATGAATAGTGAATATCATGTTCAACCATATGAGGTCTAGGACCTACTATTGACATATCTCCATTTAATACATTAAAAAATTGAGGAAGTTCATCAATACTATATTTTCTAATTAATCTACCGATTTTTAAAAGTCTATTATCATCTTTTGTGACTTGTAAAGTTTTATCAAAAGATAGTTTTTTTAATGATCTTAGTTTATAAATTTTAAACCTTCTACCATCCCAACCAGTTCTATTTTGAGTAAACAAGATAGGAAAACCATCTTCAAAGTAAATTGCAATTGCTGAAAGAATTAACAGTGGTGAGGCAATCAATAAAAAAATTAGTGAAAGCAATTTGTCTAATAAAATTTTAAGAAATAAATTTACTCCATAAAATCTTGACTTTTCATAAAATTCAAAATCGTATTTATTTGCTAAGAGATTTGTACCTTTAATATTTGGAAACTCTTCTAATTTAATATTAAGCGTATCTACCGAATATTTAAAAATTTTTGACAAAACTTCAGATTTATTTTTATTTCCGTTAAGAATCCAAATTTGTCCCAAAGAATGATATTCTAATATAGATCTTATATCCTCGTTTTCATTAAATATTGGAAATCTAATTTCACTTTTTATAAGTTTAATATTTAAATTATTAATATCAGTAATCATGCAGCATTTAAAAATTAAAATTTTTTCAAACTTTTCTGATAGTATTTTTTTAATATCTTCATAAGTACCAACAAGCATAACATTTTTTTGTATAATATTTTGATCTATTAATTTATTATAAAGATTGTTGAAATATAGTTTTACTAAATACAAAACTATTATTTGAGTGGTTAATAAATAAATAAATTTTATTTCTAATATAAAATTAATCCTAAAAACGAAAATTATTGCAAATGTAAATAAAACTGAAATAAAAATATTTAAAATATCTTCTTTTAAAAATGATAAAAAATTTTTTTTGTAAATTTTTTTATTTTTCAAAAAAAAAGAGATAATAAAATAAACAATTGATAAAAAAATAGAATAGAAAAAAAAATTTGAATTTTTGTAAATTTTATAATCAGTTAATTCATAGATTGAATGACCACTTAATATTACAAATGTGTAAGATGTCAGTAAAAGTAATATAGATTTTATAAAATTTGAAAATAAAATATAACCAGAATCGTCATTTTGAAAAACTTTTTCAAGCCGAAACATTATTAGCTTTTAGTGTAATAGTCTGGTGAATAACTGTAATAATAACTATAATAACTATCTTTTGATGTATCTAGATCGTTAATAACTATTCCGTTAATTTTAGCACCAACATTTTGAATTTTTTTAATTGATGACATAAATGAAGCTGTTCTTGTTTCATCAGATCTTATAACAAATAAATTATAATCTGATGCTTGGGTTAAAATCAAAGTATCAGAAACTGGTTGGACTGGTGGAGAATCAACAATTACAAAGTCGTATTCCATTTTTAAAACATCTAAAAATTTTTTAATTTGCTCTTTATTTACGATATCAGACATATCAAATCTTTTTTCACCAGAGGTAATAATATCTAATTCTGTTCCTGGAACCTTAAAGATGGCTTCATTTAATTGTGCACTACCTGTAATTATTTCACCTAAACCTAAAATTTCTCTGTCAAATTGATAAAATCCATTAAGAACAGATGGTCTTCGTATATCTGCTTCGATAAATAATACTTTGTTTGCTTTTTCCAAAGAAAGTGCAAGATTGAAAGCAAATGTTGTTTTTCCCTCTGAAGGATTTGACGAAGTAACCATGTAACTTTTATTTTTAGTAAATTTTGATTCAATAGTAGCTCTAGAAGATCTAATTGCCTCTGCAAATGATGAGCCACCGTCTTCAACGAACATTTGCAAGATATGGTATCCTCTTTTTAGATTTTCAACCCTTGGCAGTATTCCAACTTGTGGAATATTAAGCGATTCAATTGCTTCAGGGCTTTTTATTACAGAGGAATTCATTTCTCTGAAATATAACAAACCATAAATTCCAAAAAATGAAATCAGAAAAGCTAATAAAAAATTTTTTGTTGGCTGTGGCGAAAAATGACTAGATGGTAAAATTGGTGTTTCTATAACCTTTAGTCTTGAAACCTGTAAATTTTGAGCCTCATTAGTTTCTTTAACTCTTTGTAAAAATGACTCATAAAGTTTTCGGCTACTTTCAACCTCTCTTGAGTATTTTAGCATTCCTGCTTCTTTTTCCTCAATTATTCTCAGTTCGTCTGTAGCTTTTTGAAGCTCTTCATCAGATAATTTTATAAAATTATCAAGGTTACTTAATTCAAATGCTTTTTGCTGAATATTTTCGTCTAATATATCTTTNAGTTGTTCTTTCAAATTATCATTTAAGTCATTTGCTTGGATTATTTTTGGATGTTTATCTGTATAAATTAAAGATAAAGATTGAATATTACTTTCATTAGCATTAAGGCTTGCTTTTATATTAGATATTTCCTCTCTNGATCTTAAATCTTTAATTGCTAATAAAGCATCCATATCNCCATCTGCAACTTTAATAGAGAGTAAATCATTTTGTTGTTCTTGATAATTTTTTTTTGCATCTACTATTCTTGAAGATATAGATTGTATTTCTTTAATTTTAAGTTCTTTTACATTTCCTGTATCAACAAGATTGTTATCTTTTTTGTAATTAGATAGTTTTTTTTGTGCTATATCCATTTGTGCAACAAGTTCTTTTAATCTTTCAGTAATTTTTTTATTTGCATAATTAGTTATTTGAATTTTGCTATCAATTTCATACCTTTGATATGANTCTATTATTGACATCAANGCAAGTTGTGAAATTTTTGGATTTGTTGATANAAAAGATAATTCAAGNACATCACTTCTTGGTATNTTTCTAACTGAAAANTTTNCTGTAAGAATTGATTTTAAAAAATNNTCATCNATATTTNTTTTTTTTGAAAANATCCTTNGGANNAAATTNTNTTTGTTTTCNGANTATAANTTTTTNAATTTCATNGANNTTTTNTTATCTTTGACGATGTACTCTAGCACNTCATCGCTTTTTAATATTGCNATTTGATTATTNATTCTGTTACTTAAAGCCTCTATNGANTAAACNTCNTCNATATTNACAATTTTATTATCATCNGGCTCTATNACTATTGTNGCTTTACTNAGGAATTTNTTTTCTTGNTTTGATGAAATTAAAAAAACTAATAGTGAAAATATTAAAGATAAAGTCATAAGATTTTTAATATTTTTCTTAACAACTAAGAAGAAAAATTTTAAGTCTCCAACATCAAAAATGTTAATTAAAGAGTTAATTTTATCAATCATGATTTGTTGATTTTTATTTCTTTTAACTAATAAATTCAATAATTTGATAAATTTTGTGTAAAAATGCCCATAATTAGACTCTTTTTTTTTATTCAAATTATTTGAAGGTTTAGTTGTTTATTATATTACTATCATTATGGATGGTGTTAAAAATTTATCAAAATACTTCTTTGTTCTTTTATTCTTATTAAATAGTTGTGTATCTCTGCCAGGTATAAATAAGTCTCCTAGCAAAAAAAAACCAAATACAAAAATCATTGAGAGTGAATATTCAATTGAGGATGTTGGTATTAATATTATTAATATTAACTCTTTATCGGATATGGAAATTGACTTTTATAATAAAAGCAAAGTCGAAGAGGCTGATTATAAAGTTAAAAAATTTTCAGACATTTATAATTATAATTATGAGTACATTTTAGGACCTGCAGACTCCATTTCAATTAATTTAACTGATACAGATGATCTAGATAATTCTTATATTATAGATCAAGAAGGAATGATAGATCTTCCTTTTATAGGTAAAGTAAAATTAGATGGTCTAACTTTAAACCAAGCACAAAATATTTTAGTTGAAGTAATTAAAGGCTTTTACAAAAATCCAGATCTTCAAATAAATATTGACGAGTTTAATAGTAGCAAAGTTTATATTGTAGGAGCCGTAAGAAATCAAAAAACAATTAAATTAGATCAAAAACCAATCAAACTTATCGAGGCTGCAATTGAAGCAAATTTTAATCCAAGTTCAAATGATAAACTCTTTGGAACAAAAGGTTTCTTAAGAAGAGATGATAAAGTATATAAAATAAATTTAGCAAATGCATTTAGCGGGACTGATGAAAAAGAAAATTTTTATTTAAAAAAAGATGATGTAATATTTATTGATAAAAATTCAGATGCAATACATGTTTTTGGGGAGATAAAAAAAACAGGTGTTTATTTTCCAAATATTGGATATTCACTCACTGAGCTAATTTCAACTGGTGGTTTAAATCAATTAACTGCAAATGCAAAAAAAGTCTATGTTATAAGAGAAAAGCTTAGCTCATTTTTAGAGGTTGATATTTTTCAATTAGATATACGAAATCCCATAAATTTAATTGCTGGGAGAAAATTTATGCTTCAGTCTAAAGATATAATATTCGTTCCACCAACAGAGATAGTCAAATGGAATAGAACTATAAGTTTATTATTACCTCAAACGGACTTATTTAAATCATACGGACCTGTATACTATGATGGTTTTGAGAATACTTATGGTGGTGCTAATTAGTTTTTAAATTGACTAGAATTTAGAAAATAAAAAATAACAAAAAATATTTGTATAATTGGTACGTGCAAAGAAAAATCAAAAGAGAGAATTATAATTGAGTATGTAATTATTAAAATATTTACAAAACTATAATTTTTTTTGTTAAAAAAAAATTTTATAAAACTAGAGACAATTAACAAAAAACCAATTAAGCCAAATTCTCCAAGAAATTCAAATAAATCAGCGTGAGAATGATTTGCAAATTGATTTGTGGTGTTTATGTATTTTATTTTAAATAAATTTTCAAATCCTCCTGCCCCATAACCAAAAAAAATAAAATTGCTAAATTCATTGATTCCAAATTTAATTAAGTCAAATCTGGTAGCACCGCTAATATCTCCAGGAATTGAATTAAATTCCTCTTTTAAAAAGTAAAATCTATTTATTATTTCAGATGTGCCAAAATAAATACCTAAAATTAATATATCAAAAAATATGACTAATAGGAGAATAATTCTAAAAGTATAATTTTTTCTCTTAACAAAAATAATCTCATTTAATAAATAGAAAAGCATTGTAATAAGGAGTAAAAAATTTCCTATTCTAGAAAAAGAAGTTACAATTCCAATAGTAATAAATATTGTAAAAAGTCTTATATAAATCTTTTGAAAGAAATTATCGCTTTTTTTAATATTTTCAATTTCCTCATACTTTTTAAGTAGTTCAAGGCATGAAATTAAAGAAAAAATTGAAAATACTGAATAAACAGTCCTGTTTATAAAAAAACCAGTCGAAGCATTTTTATAATAAGAGTTTTTAAAAATTAGAAAATCTGGATTCTCATTTAAATAGAATAATAATGCAATGGCTGATGTTAAAAATCCAATCAAAGATAAATAAAAATAAAATCTGTACTTATGCCTTTCTGTATAAAAAATCATTTTACATATAAGAACTAATAGCAATAAAGAAGCAAAGTTTAAAAATTGGAAGAAAGTACTTGATGGAGATAAACTAATGGAAGAAAATGATATATTATCAAGTAAATTTATTAATACTGATTTTTCTGGTGAAAAAAATTTCAAAAAACTTATAGGCAAAGGCAATATTTGAAAAATTAGGTAGGTTAAAAAAATTATGTAAATCATTATTGATTTTCTATTATTTGTATAAAAGTTTTTAAAATGAAGATTGTAATTTTTATCCTTTAAACAAAATAAAAAAAATAAACAAATTAAAATAAAATTAAATTGAATAGATAAATTTGAGTTTCCACCATTAAAAATAATAAAAATAGATAAAATTGAAAAGAATAAATACTGATATTTTTTATTTTTTGAAATTCTCATTATTAATTAGGCGATAAATTTGTTTCAAAAACATCATCAAAATCTTCTGTTGTTATAGCTTCATTGTTTTCGATTTTTGTTTTGATTGTGTCTGTTAAGGTATTTGTATTTTTATTTTTCTCTATAATCTCAACTGCTTTTTCAGGATTATTTTCAACTATTTTAACAATTATCTCTGAAATTTTCTTTTTATTTGCCTCACTATTATTTGCGCTATCTAATACTTTATTAGATAAAACGCCCTTACTATTTTCAACAAGATTTGACACAATTTCAAGATCCTCCGTGCTTTTTGCACTTTCAACTGCTTTTTCCACTAATTTATTAATATTTTGATCTACAATAGATGATGTAACAGATAATATTTCAATTTTTTCTTCGTAGTTTTCTTGTTTGATTAGATTATTAACAACATTTAAAGCTAATTTAGATTCTGTATTTGTTGTGGCCTCATTTAAAGTCTCAAGAAGCTTTGCGGCTGTTTCATTATCTGCTTTGGTAACAATATCTGCCACAACATCAGTTAGATCATCCTCTTTAGATAGAGTTTGTCCCTCAGTTAAATTTTCTTGCTGGTTTTTAGCCGCATCAATAGCTTGTTCAATTACTTTATCTTTAATTTCAGTATCTAATGTTTCAATTTTTGATGGCTCTGTGTCAACAATTGCTTTTAATACTTTTGCTGATAAATCTTGTTTATCCTCAGTCGATGTTTTGCTAACCTCTTCAACCACTTTATTTGCAATTTCATCACTAGCAACTGAAACTACTTTTGCTATCAACTCACTATCTTCTTTAGTGCTTTTAGCAGATTGAACAGCTTTTTCTGTTAACTTATCAATATTCTCTTTATTATTTTCTGCTAACTCATTAATCTTTCCTGCATCTTTTTCTGAAATTC
>PBXW01000124.1 GCA_002727735.1 Crocinitomicaceae bacterium | reverse complement strand
GCAAACCAAATTGCCGCAGGTGAAGTTATACAAAGACCTTCTTCTGCTGTTAAAGAACTCTTAGAAAATGCGGTTGATGCTAGATCAACTAAAATTCAATTGATTGTAAAAGATGCTGGTAAATCTTTAGTTCAAGTAATTGATAATGGATTTGGCATGAACGCATCAGATGCAGAAAAATGCTTTAAAAAACATGCCACTTCAAAAATCAAATCTGCTGATGACTTATTTAATATTTCATCAAAAGGGTTCCGTGGTGAAGCGCTTTCTAGTATTGCTGCTATTGCTCATGTAGAACTTAAAACTAGAACTCCTGAAGACGATACAGGTACACAAGTTATCATGGAAGGTAATCAGCTTGTTAAAAAAGAAACCATAGCATGTCCTATTGGAACGAGTTTTGCTATGAAGAATCTTTTTTTTAATGTACCTGCAAGAAGAAATTTTCTAAAATCTGATAACGTTGAAACTAAACATATCATAGATGAATTTCAACGAGTTGCCATGGCACACCACGATATTCACTTCACGATGCACCATAATGAGCATCTCCTTTTTGATTTACCATCAGCAAACAGAAAACAACGAATTCTATCCATTTTTGGAAAAAAATACAACGAAAGACTAGTTCCTATTGAAGAAACTACATCAATTTCAAAAATTCATGGATTTGTAGTAAAACCTGAATTTGCTAAAAGAACCCGAGGAGAACAATTCATATTTGTTAACAACAGATTTATTAAAAACTCAAGCATTAATCATGCTATTAATGTTTCATTTAAAGACCTTATTTCCAAAGAACATTTTCCTTCCTATTTCCTATTTATTGAAGTTCCGACAAATACAATTGATGTTAATATACATCCAACAAAAACTGAAATTAAATTCGAAGATGAAAGGGCTATATACACCATGATCAAATCATGTGTGAGAAATTCTTTGGGGAAGTACAATGTTGCTCCTACCTTAGATTTTGAAACAGAATCCAGTTTTAATTTACCCCCAATCGAACAAGGTAAAACGATAACTCCACCTTCAATTAAAGTAAATCCTAATTACAATCCTTTTCACAAGGAAACAAAAGGATATGTGGAAGAAAACTTAGATTTAATCCAACAAAATTTCCAAAAAGAATTTGATCATAGTAACCATAATGATTACGCAGAAAATTTTTCATCTTTTGGCAGCGTTAGTTCTCCACATTTTCTTAGCTATAAAAACAGATATGTAGTAACTACACAAGAAAATGGATTGCTTTTAATTGACTTATTCAGAGCGCATCAACAAATAAAATTTGAAGAATTAAAAGCCAACTACAGTAACGTGAATATTATTACGCAAAAGCTATTACANCCTTTGGAAGTTGATTTATCCTCAGGTGATATTCAATTATGTGTAGAACTAAAAGAAGAATTTCTCAAACTTGGAGTTGAAATTGATCAATTCGGTAAAGACAGTGTAGTTATTCATAGTTTCCCAACTACTTCAACCTCGATCGATGCGCGTGCTTTTATAGAATCNTGCTTAGAAAGTTTCAAGCATGAAAACACGCATTTTGAACATCCATATGAAAAAATTGCTTGGGGAATTGCTGAAAGCTATGCATATTCCAGGCTTAACAAACTTAAAAACGAAGAAATTAATCATTTAATGGAATCTCTATTTAGTTTAGCTTCTCCAAAATTTAATGTGAAAGGNTTGCCAATTCTTTCTGAAATAGATGAAAATGAAATTTCAAAAATGTTCAAGTAATGTTTAATCTTAGTAGGATTTTCCAAAATATGCCGCCTATTGTTAAGAATTTACTCTTAGTCAATGTCATATTTTTTGTGGCTCAATTTACTCTTGAAGATTTCATGCGAAATTTAGANCTCGTTCCTATCTTTTCTGAGCATTTCAGACCATGGCAATTGGCCACTTATTTTTTTATGCATGGAAATTTGCCACATATTTTCTTTAACATGTTTGCCCTNATTATTTTTGGAACTCAATTAGAAAGAATATGGGGGCCTCAAAAATTTTTATTTTTTTATTTAGCCTGTGCAATTGGGGCTGCTTTAATACACATGTTAGTAGGATACATAAGATTAAAAGGTTTTGAAGCTTCCATAGACNCCATCATTTTACAAGATTACTTGTATTATGTTAAAGACGAAGGATATAATTTACTTATGGAAGGTAAAAATTATAGAGATCCCATTCTTGGCAAATTAAATGCATTGTATAATACTCCCATGGTAGGTGCATCCGGTGCCATNTTTGGTTTACTTGTTGCATTCGGATATACATTTCCTAATACAGAATTGATGTTATTATTCCCCCCTATTCCTATAAAAGCCAAATACTTTGTCATTGGTTATGCCGCTATTGAGCTTTATTTGGGNATGGCTAATTCACCAAGTGACAACGTAGCTCATTTTGCACATTTAGGTGGTGCNTTAATTGGAATTCTTATAGTTTTATACTGGAAAAAAAGCAGNAATAGCTTCTTTTAAATGAGTTTAATTGAACAACTAAAATATCAATTTAAATCGGGTGGTACCTATTTAAAAATAATCTACATCAATATTGGTGTTTTTCTTTTTTTACTTATTCTAAATGTATTCGCTGCATTNATGAAATTTGGGAATTTTATTGATTTAACTTCTTATCTAGAATTAAGTTCATCACCCTACACTTTTCTAAGAAAGCCATGGACTTTACTTACATATATGTTTGTGCATCTTTCCATTGGACACATTTTTTGGAATATGATTTTATACTTCTTTGCTGGTAGAATTTTTGAAGATATTCTTGGNAAAAAGGCTGCNCTAAAAACTTATTTAATNGGTGGTTCCGTTGCAGGACTTTTACATATAATTACNTACAATATNTTTCCATTATACAGAGATTTACCCGAAAGNCCTGTNATTGGNGCCTCTGGNGCTGTAATGGCTATTTTTGTTGGACTTGCAACATACACTCCAAACTATGAAGCCCATTTCTTTGGAGTTTTAAAAATCAAACTAAAATATTTAGCCATTGGTTTTGTAATTTTAGATATACTTGGTGTTGCTAACACAGGTGATCGTGTTGCACATTTTGCTCATATTGGAGGAGCAGTCTGGGGGTTNTTATATGCTTCAAANATNAAAAANGGGAAGGATATTTCTANTTGGATAACAGNCCCATTAAACGCATTCATTGGTATATTTAAAAAGAAAAAAATTAAAATTGTATACAAAAGCACNAAGAAAAAACAACAACCCAAAACNACTTCNTCAGANACCAAAATCCGACAAGAAAAAGTAGATGCTATTTTAGATAAAATAAAAGCATCAGGATATGATAGTTTAACTAAGGACGAAAAAGATTACCTATTTAATGCAAGCAAGAATATTTAGATTTGGACTTAAAAATATGGGATGGAAAGGCAAAACATTGGCTTACATCACTGTTGTATTTAATTTNCTTCTCTTCTTCTCTTATTTAGCTTACCTGTCNGACCCTCTTAGAAGCACATGGATTTCNTTTACTGGATTGTTTTATCCTATNATATTNNTNTTCAATATTTTNCTATTNATTNTTTGGATNTTAAAACGAAAACTATTTTTTCTTCCTACACTTATTATTATCATTCTAGGAATGTACCATCATAGCAGATTTTTTCAATTTTATGCTATTGACAATATTGATGATAACATCAATAAATTAAAAGTAATGAGTTATAATGTTAGGTTATTTGACTTATACAATTGGAACGAAAACAAAGAAAGTAAAGCCCAAATCATGTCATTGATTAATGAGGTTAATCCTGATGTTCTTTGTATTCAAGAATATTACTTTACTGAAGATAAAAAACTAGCTTTTAACACCAGAAACTATATTATTGATAGTCTTGGATTCAAATATTATTATGAAAATTTTTCTGAAGAAAGTAAAAATGAAAACTACTTTGGAATGGCTACATTTAGCAAATGTCCCATATTAAATTCAGGAAGTAAACAATTTTTAAATGACATTTCAAATCAGTTCATATTTACGGATGTAAAAAAAGGAAATGACACGATAAGAATTTACAATTCTCATGTAGGATCAATTAGATTTAACCATACTGATTATAAAGTTATGGGCGGAAAGGGAAATCCTATTTGGCCACATCAAAAACCACCAAAAAGAAATATATTATCTAAACTAAAAAAAGGGTTCAAAAAGAGATCGACACAAGTTAAATCTTTNACTAAACATATTAATTCTAGTNCTCTAAAAACTATTGTATGCATGGACATGAATGACACACCTATTTCATACAGCTATCATCAAATGGATAAATATTTAAATGATGCATTTACAAACTCTGGTTTTGGATTTGGAGGCACATACATTGGTAATATACCAGCTTTAAGAATAGATTATATTTGGCATGACAAAAAATTAGGCTCATCAAANTTTGTTGTATATGATGAAAACCTTTCAGATCACAAAGCNATTAGTGCTGAAATAATAATACCATAATTGACTAGCTTTAATTCATCAAGGATTAAATTTTAATTATTTTCAGTAATGTAGTTATTTGNCCAATTACTAATGGTTTCCTAATTTTGCAAAAGCCAAACCGGTTCATCGCTTGTTTACAAGAGGAAAGTCCGGACAGCATAGAGCAGCATGCTTCCTAACNGGAAGGGTTCACAAAGGTGAATACAGCTAGTGCCACAGAAAAAATACGGCCATTTGGCAAAGGTGAAAAGGTGAGGTAAGAGCTCACCGTATCAATGGTGACATTGGTAGCAAGGTAAACCTCATGCGCTGAAAGACCAAATAAACCAGGGTAGGTAAAACTGAAGAGTTGCTCGCTCAACCTGGAGGGTAGGTTGATTGAGTTATTTAGTGATAAATAACCTAGATAAATGATGAACCTCGACAGAATCCGGCTTACAGGTTTGGCTTTTTTTTCCTTTTACTCAATTTATTAGTTTACCTTCGCCAAAAATTATANTTAATGTTATTNACTGACTTACCATTAAATCCGAACATTCTNAAAGGAATTGCTGAATTAGGGTTTGAAAAACCAACACCTGTTCAAGAGGCAACTATCGGAAAATTAATTNAAGAAGAAAGAGATTTAATTGGTCTTGCTCAGACGGGTACTGGGAAAACAGCTGCTTTTGGTCTTCCTATGATTGAAAAAATTGATGTAAAAAGTAAAAACGTTCAAGGATTAGTTATTGCACCAACAAGAGAATTGTGCGTTCAAATATCAAATGATTTTAAAGCATTTTCAAAATATATTCCTAAGCTCAATATTGCTACAATATATGGGGGTGCTAGCATGGATAAACAAGCTAAAGAAATCAGATCAGGAGCTCAAATTATTGTGGCTACACCTGGAAGGTTAATGGATATGATGAGGCGAAAAATGGTGAAAATAAATCAGGTTAATTATACGGTACTTGATGAAGCAGATGAAATGTTAAACATGGGCTTCAAAGAAGATATTGATGGAATACTTGAACACACCCCTCAGGATAAATGCACTTGGCTTTTTTCAGCTACTATGCCAAAAACAGTTGCNAAAATTGCCAATTCATANATGGAAAATCCTNTAGAAATTACNATNGGCCANAAAAATATAGGTGCTGAAAANATTCATCANATTTATTATAATGTNAATGAAAGAGAGCGATACCATGCTGTAAAGAGAATTTTGGATTTTCACCCAAACATTTATGGATTGATTTTTTGCAGAACNAGAAGGACTACACAGGATATTGCTGACAAACTACTTAAAGATGGTTATAATGCTGCTCCATTACATGGAGACTTATCTCAAATGCAAAGAGATAAAGCCATGCAAAAGTTTAGGGAAAAAACATTACAAATTTTAGTTGCTACAGATGTAGCTGCAAGAGGAATAGACGTAGACAATATTTCTCATGTTATCAACTATCATTTACCTGATGACATTGAAAGCTACACTCACCGAAGNGGAAGAACAGCACGAGCAGGTAAAAAAGGAGAGTCTATTGCAATTGTGTCAAATAAAGATATTCATCGAATAAAACAAATTGAGAAAAAAATCAAAATTCAGTTTGATGCNCTTGAACTTCCATCTGGAAAAGAAATATGCGAACAACAAATTCTTCGCTATGCTGATAAAATCAAAAGAGTAAAAATAAATGAGAATGAATTAGCAAAGTTGCTACCATCCATTCAAAATGATTTGTCNTCCTTTTCAAANGAAGATCTNATAAANCGAATCATNAGCATAGANTTTAANCAATTACTTGANTACTATGAAAAGTCAAAAGGAGTTGGAAGTGCCAAAAATAAAGGACAAAAAGGATGGGCAAAAGACAACAACCACGAACGATTTTTTATCAATTTAGGNTACAATAAAGGGCTCAATAAGGGAGGATTGCTNAGGTTAATTTGCAGCAACACTAACCTACCCTCTGAATCAGTAGGTGAATTAGATTTATACAATGACTTTTCCTTTTTTGAAATGGAAAAATCACTGGCTGAAAAAGTAATTGGAGATCTCCAGGATAAACAATATGATGGGAAAGATTTTGTTGTTGAAATTGCTTCAAAAGACGGAAAGAGAAGTAAAGGAAATAGCAATAGAAAACCTACTTCAAAAAAAAGAAACCAAAGAGACAATAAAAGAGTAAAAAGAAAAAGGTAATTAGTCTTCCCAGCTAAATTCACTTTTCTTTAACTTACAATTAAGCTCCATTTTGGACACATTTATTTCCATTGGATTTCCATTAATATCCATAGNTAATTTGGATGGATATTTAAAGCCATCAATATCCTTATAATCTGAAAATTGAACAGTTGATGTTGCTGGTTCTTTATCTTTTTCTGATNCTTGTTGAGAAATATTTTGAATCAGTAAACCACTATTGGTTGAGTAAAACTCAGTTGATGATTTACCTTTTCCATCTTCTCTTTTAACTACGTAACACTCTTCTCCNAAAGCNTTCTCGATAGCTACAAGCTCAATAGTTTCACCATTTTCTTCATAGTACAAATCTTTATCCAATCGATGATCGTNAATTTTAGATTTTAATTCATCNGATGAATATGACTTTTTNCCCNTTTGCATATTCATNTGNCCACCNTTTTTTGGATTAATCACTTCNGATTGAACNGTCATACCCATAGCTATTGTTTCAGCNTTATAATANGCGTNAGATTTGTACANCTCNGTCATTTCCATACTAAANGATTGNCCCTGNGCTTCAATNGTAGCAGATAATTGCTTTTTGTAAGACTTTATTGATTTAAATTTTTTCTTAGCCTCNTCAAGAGAATTACTTGAGGTTTGAGCCATTACATATTTATGAATCACCTTTTCAGCTGTNAACCCTTCCGGAAGGGGTTTAGTATCCATTTTTACTGGGAAAGCATTGTAATCATAGTANTCTATTGTTTGATCTGAATCAAAACGAACTAATTTATCNGCAATATCTTTATTTCCAACAACCAGTATATGACAGTTCTCNGGGTCAATGAATTNATTAGCTGCTTCTTTAATCATATTCACATTNACATTTTGAACTTTATCTAACATATCTCTGTAGTAATTTTGAGGGAGATTGTACCGTTCTACATTCAGTGCATACCTTGCAATAGTTTGTTGATTTTCCAGAGATAAAGCAAAATCTCCAATCATATTATTCTTCACTCTTGATAAATCCTCTTCATCAACCAATTCCTTTCTTATTCTATTCATTTCAAAAAGCATCTCCGTAACAGAACTATCCGTAACTTCATTTCTAACACTAGCAGAAGCTGAAAAACTACCAACATATCGATCAGCTCTTACTCTTCCTCTTGATCCATATGTATAGCCTTTATCTTCTCTTAAATTGGCATTGAGATAACTTGAAAAAGATCCACCTAATATATTACTCATCACATCTGTTTGAGCAGTATTCTCATCCCCTATTTTAAAACTTACTGGATAAAANACCTTTATTAGTGACTGAACAGCACCAGGTTTGTGTACAAAACTTACNTGNACACCTTTAGGTTTTTCTGGGAAAGTAACTTCATGTGAGGGAACATCTCCTTTTTGCCAGGACCCAAAATAATTTTCACACAATGATTTAGCCCCAGCTAAATCAATATCGCCTACAATAACTAAATAACCAATATTAGGTTTAAAATAATTGTCATGATATTGCTTACATAATTCAACTGTAATGTTGTCTATATCCTCAGCGCGTTGAATCTCTCCATATGGGTGATTTTCGCCATATTTAAGCACTTTCTCTAACCTACTGGAAATGGCATTAGGATTAGATTTTAAAGATTTCAAATTTGAACGCTGTCTTTTTAATTTTTTATCTAACTCTTCTTGCGGAAAGATCGGATTAATTAAAATATCACTTGCAATTTCCGTAACCGTTTTAGCGTGTTTTGACAAACAGGAAAAATAAAATCCATTGGAAAAAGTATATAGTGAAGCTCCTACAAAATCTATGGCTTCATCAATTTCGGATTTTGACCTATTCTTGGTACCAGCACTCATCATGTCACCCATCATTCCTGAAAGTCCTACATAACCTGTTTCCATGTGAGGATCTTTGTGAATGATGAGATTCATTGCTAGTTGAGGCAATTGATGATCTTCAACTAAAAAGACCTTTAAACCATTTTCAAGTTGAAACTTTTGAGGTTCCCCCAAATTAATTTTTGGTGCTTTACTTGGTTCAGGAGCTTTGGTACGATCTATTTCCTGACCTATCATAAATGAAAAGGACAATACTCCTAATAAACATGTGAATATTTTCATTTTTAACATAAGCTTAATTTATCCGTTATCTTTAGGTAAATAATATAGTACCACTCTATTAGATGGCATAAAATATTTTTTAGCCACTCGTTGAATATCTTCTCTACTTACCTTTAAGTACCTATCCAACTCAGTGTTAATTAAATTGGCATCTCCAAAGTACATTTCATAATTGGCCAAATTTTCAGCAATACCAATCATGGATCTAAAGTTTCCAAGGAAATCATTTTCCAACATATTTCTCACTTTTTGAAATTCATTTTCACTTATGAGTTCGGTTTGCATTTTTTCAAACTCTTTATTTACCTCACTCTCTAACTTGTCTGGTGTAACATCTGCATTTGCAATACCAAACACAAAAGAAAGGCCTGGATCTTCAGATGAAAAAGGGAATGACCCCACATACATGGCAGATTGTGATTCTTCAACACACTTTTTGTTAAGACGAGAACTTTCTCCTTCGGAAAGTACCATAGACATTAACTCAATAGCATAAAAATCATCTGTACCTTGTGCAGGTATTCTGTAAGCCATCATCACACCAGGTAATTGCACATCATCTAAAATAGTATCTCTAATTTCTTCTTTCATGGGAGGCTCTTCAACACTAACTCTGTCAATTTTTTCCTTTCCTCTTGGAATGGATCCAAAATAGGATTCTATTAATTTTTTGGTAGCAGGTAGATCAATGTCACCGGCTATAGATAGAATAGCATTTTCTGGAACATAAAATTTATGATAAAAATCCATAAACTCACCTAGAGTAGCGGCATCTAAGTGTTCCATCTCCCCAATTGTTGTCCAACGATATGGATGAACCTTAAATGCTCTCTTGTTGACTTCTGCTAAAAAACTTCCATAAGGCTGATTATCAATTCTCAATCTTTTTTCTTCTTTGACCACTTCATTTTGTGTTTCTACACCAATTGTATCAATTTTGGCATGTAACATTCTTTCAGATTCTAACCAAAGGCCTAGTTCCAGTTGATTTGAAGGAAGCACCTCATAGTAAAATGTTCTATCATTGGTAGTATTGGCATTGTTTGTTCCGCCAGCATTTTCAATGTATTTAAAAAACTCTCCTCTTTCAATATTTTCTGACCCCTCAAATAGTAGGTGCTCAAAAAAATGAGCAAAACCTGTTCTATCAGGTTGTTCATTTTTAGCACCAACATGGTACATGACTGAAACAGCGACAATTGGAGTACGATGATTCTCGTGCAATAGCACCTTAAGACCATTTTTTAACTCATATTCCTCAAAATCTATTTTCGTTGATTGTGANTANNTTANATTGATNACCAATAAAAAACTGAAGAGAGTAAANGTNTTTTTCAACATNATAATGATGTATTAAATTGTTTTCTAATATAAGTTAAAATTATGACTTGATAAGTTGATAAAATAAGACATCCTCATANGTTTCTTGCTTTCTAATCCAGTTTTTTTTGACCCCATTCATTTTAAATCCAGCNTTTTCAAATANTTGAATAGTANACTTATTACTGNAAAAAATTTCAGCATACAACTGACTNAGCGATAGCTCNTTTATACTTTTTTTTATNATTTCTTTTAATGCCAATTNTGCCAAGCCTTTTCNTCTGTNGGNAGGGTCAACATATACTCCAACTCCNGCTCTTGAATGAATAATATCAAGTTGGTACAAATCAATAAANCCAACCANGTTNTTTTGAAANGTTATCATATACCTTACTTGCCCATTTAAAATAGGGTCATGATTTCCATTAAGAAAAGTAATCATCTGTTCTTCTGTATAAAAAACTGGNAAATCAGTATGGNATGTTTTTTGAATATCGTTTTCCCAAGCTAAAAGAACTTCTAAATCATCAATGGACGGATATCTCAGCNTTACGATCAAAATGAAATCTTTCTTTGTCTATACAATTTAAGATTTCTTTTTCAGAATATCTTGGTAAAACAATAGATTTTTTGTGTCCTTCAANATTAAAACCATAATGGTAAAAATCCAATAAAATATCTTTATTAAATAAAATTGGCAAGAGTTGATATACATAAGTAGCATCAAAAAGTGTATTTAAACTCTTCTCAAAACATACTTTTACTGGCTTNTAACAGCTGTAATTTACACCAAGAAAATCATGCTGCTTAAATATTTCTAAAGCTAAAGGTAAATCTATGTTAACATTGGTTGAAGCTATGATAACTTTATGCTTTCTTCTTTTAAAAGCATTAAAAATATGTTCAAAAGGCACATTGATCTTTAACCCATTAGCTGTAGATGAAAAATACATGTTGTTAAGCAATAAACCTACGTGTGGAGGATTGAAATCTGATCCATTTAGAACAATGGCACTTTTAATTAAGGCTAANTTATTTGGTTTAAAAACCTTATCNCTANACAAATCAATTCTCATAACTGGATTTCCCCTCTATAAACAAATTGAGCTGGTCCAGTTAAATAAACGTNATTAAAACTTCCATTTTCTTTCTCAAAATCGACCTTTAACAAACCACCCTTAGTTCTTACATTGACTGATTGATTAGTTTTATTGGTTTGAGCATAACAAAGTGCAGCAGCTGTAACTCCAGAACCACAAGAAAGCGTTTCATCTTCAACACCTCTTTCATAGGTTCTTATTTTTATTTCATTATCTAAAATTTTAACCATATTGACATTTATACCATTTTCAATATATGGTTCACTATTTCTAATTGCTNTACAATCACCCAAGAACCCAGTGTAATCAATATCATCTTTGAATTTAATNTAGTGTGGAGAACCAGTATTTANGCTGAAATCACCATTATTTAAGGGTTCAACTTTTATAGGTGAATTAATATCAATTTTTACTAAGCCTGNCCCCATGACTTCACCATGGTGTGAACCATCGTTAGTTANAAAATGACATTTTCTTGTACAAATACCATTATGAAAGCAAAATAATACTGCACAACGACTTCCATTCCCACAAAAACTAGAAGAACCATCTGGATTAAAAAATTGCATTTCAAAATCATAATCTTCNTGGTATTTTATGAGCATAACACCATCAGCACCAATACCATACTTTCTATCACATAATTTAATGATATTTTCTTTTGAAAATGAGGGTACATAGTGCTCTCCNTATATGATNATAAAATCATTTCCAGCACCATGGTATTTATAAAAGTTAAAAATCATTTAGTGACAAAAGTAACTAATATTTTGGTTAACATATATTAACAGCGAATGAACAATGTTTGTCTGATTTCTTCTTTAGCTTTATTATTAAAATNNACAAAATGAAATCTAAAATATCATTCTTCTTATTAAGCTTAGTTGGTGGATCTATGGCNTATTTCGTANCGAACAACTTCTTTAAAAATACCAATGAAAATAATTTTGATTCCCAAACCAAAATTTTAAATGANAGTCCAAAGTTTACCATGGTAAATGCTACAACTAGTGTTCCCAAAGAACTAGATTTTACCAATGCAGCTGAAAAAACNGTTAATGCTGTAGTACACATTTCAAGTGAGTTTCAACAAACTTATCCTTCAGATCCTATGATGGAGTTTTTTTGGGGACCACAAGGTTCTAGAATGANACCTCAAGTTGCCACTGGTTCAGGAGTTATTATTTCTGAAGATGGTTTCATTGTCACCAACAATCATGTTATAGATGAAGCTGAAAAAATAATTATAACNCTTAATGATGGAAGAGAGTTAGAAGCTGAACTGATAGGTGCTGATCCAAATACTGATTTAGCTTTATTAAAAGTAGANGACACTCAACTTCCATTTACTCAATTTGGCAATTCCGATGATGTGAAATTAGGTGATTGGGTACTTGCCGTGGGGAATCCTTTTAATTTAACTTCAACCGTTACAGCAGGTATCGTTAGTGCTAAAGCAAGAAATATTAANATTTTAAGAAGAAATGAAAATGTTTTTNNNCTTGAATCTTTTATACAGACTGATGCTGCTGTTAATCCTGGAAATAGCGGAGGTGCTTTGGTAAATCCCAATGGCTTGTTAGTTGGTATCAATACAGCAATTGCATCAAAAACAGGATCTTACTCTGGATATTCTTTTGCTATTCCCTCTAACATTGCGCTAAAAGTAGTTAATGACCTTAAAAAATATGGAATGGTACAAAGGGCATTTATTGGGGTTATCATTCAAGACGTTACTCAAGACATAATGAACGAATTTGAATTTCCTGATACCAAAGGTGTAATGGTCAATGGACTTACTGATGGTGGAGCTGCCTATGATGCGGGAATTGAAAAAAATGATGTCATTCTAAAAGTTGAAAACATAGAAGTAAATGATGTTCCCGAACTTCAAGAGCAAATTGGGAAATTTAAACCTGGAGACAAAGTTAATTTGATCATCAGGAGAGATAACGAGACCCAACTCATTAATGTAACTTTAAGAAACGAAAGTGGAAATACAGCCATTGTTGATAGAAAAAAAATAGAGGCTGAGTCTACTATTTTTGGAGCATCGCTTAAAGACATTGGAGATGACTACAGATCAATTAATGTATTACATGGAGTTATGATTCAAGACATTAATGATGGTAGACTTAAAGATGCAGGATTGAAAAAAGGATTCATTATAACCCATATTGACAAAGCTCCTATCAAATCAAAAAAACAACTCATCGACTTACTCAAGTCAAAGAAAGGTGGAATACTAATTGAAGGTAAATACCAAAACGGAGTTAAAGGCTACTTTGGGTTTGGCTTATAGATTTAAACAAATGTCTTTTTACAATAGATAAACATGTGAAATTTCGTTTTTAAATTTTCTTTACTTTTGAAAAAACGAATTTTCTTGAAAAAATTCTTATTCCTAATTAATTTTATATGCTCGGCATCTTTTATCTATGCTCAATTAGGCATTAATGAATTTAACTGTAAAAGAGGATTTACTGATGAGAATGGAGATGATGTTGATTGGATTGAAATCTACAACTATTCAAACAACCCAGTAATACTTTCAGATTTCTACCTAAGTGACAATCCAAACAATTTGGACAAATGGCAGTTTCCGGCCATTAATTTAGGAAGTCAAGAATTGATCACCATATGTGCTTCAGGGAGAGAAAATACCAAGTTCCCAAATCATTGGGAAGCCTTAGTTATTCCTGAAAATAACTGGAAATACTGGCTAGGTACTTCTGCTCCTCCAAATGACTGGAAACTTCCAGGTTTCAATGATCAAAGTTGGGATATCGGACAAGGAGGAATTGGCTATGGTGATAATGATGACAACACCATTATAAGTTCGGTGCCATCACTATTTTTAAGAAAAGAGTTTCAAGTATTAGATTTAAACGATATTACACAACTTCTTTTTCATGCAGATTATGATGATGGGTTTATTGCCTACTTAAATGGAGTTGAAATTATGCGCTCTAACAACTTTAATAATTTTTATCCCAATTACAATGAGTTAACAAATGCCAATCATGAAGCAGTACTTTATAATGGTGGAATTCCTGATCATATATTTTTCAACACTGAGGAAATTCAAGAACTGCTTGTA
>PBXW01000123.1 GCA_002727735.1 Crocinitomicaceae bacterium | reverse complement strand
TTGGTAAAGTTTATGGATTTTCGTTCAGTTAAGTCTATACCATTGTACAATCTTTCTGCCCATTCACCCTCTGTTTCTGTTGATTCTTGCTTAAATATCAAATCTGGACTTAATGGATCAAATAATGGTTTAATTACATTTCTTGAATATCCTACATACATCGGTAGATTTATGCCTGATTTATCACCGAAAAATTTATCCAGTTTAATGGTGCTTGAAGCATCAAACCCATAAATAAATTCTTGCTGCCTTTCTGCAACTCTTTTTTCCATACTTCCAAAGCCTGGCGTTGAATAATTTCCAGAAACCGCAAAATCCGCTAGATCAGCTAAATTTCCATTCATTCTACCTACTGTCGCCCAACCTCCACTTTCATTGAAATCACTAAGTCTTAATTCATTTACCCATATTTCAACGCATTTTTCCAACCCATCATCTGGCATCCACTGATTATTGGGATCGGTACTTTTAGGGTTTCTAACGCCAATCATAATTGTCTTTACACCTTGCAAGTTTGGATTTCCCTTTACAGCAATATTTGATGATGAATTATTAGGATCTTTTTTAACGTATTTCTCAAATTGACTAATCTTGGCAAAATTTCGCTCCTCTTTCAAATCCTTTAATGCTTGTAAATTGATGACCATATTATTTTCCTCTGGCCATACAGAATAATCGTTGTTATTATACCATGGGGAGATTTTAAGTGGCATCTCATACTCATAATAATTGGAAACAAAGTCAGTCCCCAATCTTACAAATACAGTAACCTCATTGTCATTTGCAGGAGTTGTTCCCGGATTAGTTTCTCCATGAACAAACATTTGAATCTTATTATAGTTCCTNACATCAAGGTTAACATTTCTATAGATAGCTTTGGAATCTCCATCTTTTAATCCACAAACATCTAAAACTAGACTTTGCTCATTAACTTGGTTTCCAATAAATTGAGTATTCTGTTGCCTAATAATGTTTGGAGGTAGTACATAATTAATAGGTTGTCTACCACCATTTTCTTCAATACTAACAGCACTAATATTAAATTGAGTAGTTTGTTCCTCATTTTGAATATATTCTCCATCAGCTAATAAAGAGCCTAAATATCTCCTCCATTCCCCTCTTATTAATTCTAACCTTGCAAAACGGAGTGTTACTTCTTCTGACCAACCATGCATAAACATTCTTATGAATCGAATAGACCTAAAGTCCTGAATGTCATTAACTCTTTTTGANAACTCTGAAACTGGAACCCTAAACTGATACCATTTTATACTTTTTCCATTAGGTAATANACTTGATGGAGGTTCAAAAATATCAGTTATGTAATTTTTTCCAATTTGCATGTTATTTGGGTCAAGCTGAATTTTGTATTGAAAATAGCTTTCAGTTTCACTCAAATTATTGTCCAAGTTAATATCTTCAATGTTGGGTAATGTNGAGGCAGAAGTAGGATATCCATCTGCATTCATAGTATCTGACATTTCAGAAGTTGGAGAATTACCATCTGGACTATTGTAATTTTTATAACGATCAATAATACTTGTTTGTCCAGAATAATCATCATCACGATAATACCTATAGTTATCTGATGAAGGGTCATTCAAAACTTTTTGTAGAGCAACTGGATTTGTAAAATAATTTTGAGCACCGTTTACAAAATCATCAAAATAAGTTTCTTCTTTTTCATCAGGTAAACCATCGAATCCAACATCTTGATGTTCCCTAGAGGACAAATTATTATCAAATGCATTGACAATTGCCTGCGTATTTGGTATAACTCCCCATTCAGTAAAATCTAACTCATTAGCATTAGCATTAAAATCACCATCTGGTGGTAACCCGTTTTCAAATGACTTTCTTCCATCTCTCAATACATCTTCAGAAATATTACCAAGGTTAATGTAAAAATCTCCACCCGTAGTGTTTTTAGTATCTTCATTAAAAGGATCCATCATCCAAAATTGGATAAACTCAATATTTGCTGCCTCAAAATCATTGGTAGTAAGCGTTCTCATGATACCTGCCCACCTTGAATCTGGATCATTCAACTCTCCAGAATTAGGGTCGACTCCTGAACTATAATTGGATGGATTTAAATCATAATTATAAGGACCTCTTTCTTTAGGGAAATAAGAAAGATCAAATACGGGAATATTTGGCAATTGACCTGGTGGTAGATTGACATTTGGAAAAACCTCGTTAACCAAAATTTGGCGCATATTGTGATTGTTCTTGATGGAATCTGGTATGTCTTCAACAGCGAACAGCGAATTATTTACATAAAAAATAGAAGGATCTATAACATACCAAGAAAGTTTTGCTCTGTTTTTCCCATAATTTAAATCATTATATAGACTTGCTTCTGGAAATAAATCTGGCTGCCCTTGTGGTAGAGAAGAAAGCACCCAATTGTTAAAAGTTCTAATGTCAATAGCGCTCTGACTTCCTTCAAAATCATCAATATAAGAAGCGCCATCATCTCCAGCTACATCAATCGCTTTATTATGACCAGGAATAAGCCCTGCAACTTCACCTGAGAAATTTATTTGTGATTTTTCTTTTGTTTCTATAAAAGGAAGAAGGTCTACCATTTTTGTTAAAAATGGAACCTCTTTTTTGAATGCTCCATCTAAGCCTATCATGGTATTTGCTATAGGTTCATCTCCAGCATTAACCTTTTGAGTTAATGGACGTTCTTTCAATCGCATTATGGTTCCACCAACATGTGCATCCTTATTGATTTTATAATCTAAATGAGTTCCAACCATAGTTTTCATCTGAACACTAAATAAAGAGTTACTCTCTAATGAAATTTTAATGGGAGTACCTGAACTCAAAATCCCATCATCTAAAATCCTTACTCTTCCCAAATTGTAATCTACCGAGTAATGTTGTCCTTCATTTAATATTTGACCACCTGCAGTAACAACTACTGAACCTTGTGGAATATTCATGGCATTTAATGAAATTTCTGATGTNACGGATGACTGGTAAACTCCCTTTATTTTAAATCTATTTAGTTCTGGAATTTGCTGTGCAGCAATTTTTGTACTATCGTACAATTGTTGGTAAACAACACTTTCTCTAATAGATTGCGCTATTCCTTGATCTGCCATTTTTTGATCTAAAGTCTTACCAAATGGCTCTATAGTTGTAAAATATAATCGTCCATTTCTTGGATTGATGGTTCCTCCATTTGGAATTCTTCCTTGAACATCAGTTATGGGTATAAAGTCAAAGATACCATCAGCATACAATTGTTGCTGTTGATTTAACCTGTCCAAATCCAATAATTGAATTAATAATTTATCATCAACACCAGACTTAGGGATGTAATTTATATCAATTGATGTAGATGGATTATTGTACCAAATATCTAATCTAAAATTGGTGGGGTCCACTTGATAGGCCCCTAAAGAATAAACATTTTTCATCATGAGATCCCAAAGTTTTTTCTTAGGATTTCTAACTGTTGATTTTAACAATTTGAGGTATAACGCACTTTGACCAGCAACACCATCAGTTGAAAGCTCTCCAACTTGATAGGTTTTACCTTGATAAGTATACTGATATGCAACTCCCAATACTTCATCATTATTGAGTGACTGATTTAAGGATATAAATCCTAAAACTGCATTATAAGTGAACTCATTACTGGAAAGCATCCTAGCGTTTTCTACCTTTTCAAATTCAATGCCTTGTTCCATATTGTAATTGACCCCAGTAAGCTCATTACTCGCATTTACATAATTTCTAACATTAGGATCTCCATTAATGCCAACATACAAATTATTATGTCCATTATCAGGTAGATTATAGCCTCCAGAAACCCATATAGGATTATGTAACTGTGAAGCTTTTGGTTCTCCTAAATCAGATAAACAAATTATGTTTCTTGTGTTATTTATGGTGTTGTTTCTGTTGGTAACCCAAACTTCTATTCTTTGTATTTGTACCCCTGAAGTAATNAGCGGNAGAGATTTCATGGAATTATCATAGGAGTCTCTGAAGTAGTAACTCAAGAAGAAATGTCTATTCTCTTCATAATTATCAGCATTGATCTCGAATTCGTTTTGCTGAGCTCCCCCAGCAATTTCTATTTCTTTTTTCTGACCTTTTTGTTGCGATAGTACAGTTGTTGCAGTTAACCTTCCAAATTTAAGTTCCGACTTTACTCCAAATAAACTCTGACTTCCAGAAATTAAAGTGCTATTTAATGGAAGTGACACATTTCCCGCTTCTAATTTTTGTAATATATCATCTTCTTTTCCTGAGTAATCNAAATTTAGCTGGTTTTCAAAATCAAACGTGGCTTCTGTATTATAGTTAAAACCTAAATCCATTAAGTCTCCAATTTTACCTGTCAAAGCCATTTGGATTTTTTGATCAAAATCAAATGTAGTAATACGCCTTTGTTGCTCTGGGAGAACAGGATTATCAGTTCTAGAAGAATTAAAACCAAAACTTAATTCAGCNGAGCCTTGAGGCCTGATTTCAACAAAATCACTACCAAATAATTTTTGGGGCTTAGGTTCTTTTATCTTGAGNTCTTCCTCTTGTTTCAAGTATTTATAATCTGACATTTCGTCAAGATTTTGTTTCCAGAAATCATCCATNTTTTGTTGATGCTGAAGATGCATGTAATCATCCAAAGACATTTGACTTGAAGGTCTAAATGTAGATGAATCATCAAAAAAAGAATTAAAAATATACTGCCCCGAATTTGCATCGTAATCTATACTATTGGAAATATTTAAAGGAAGGTCGAAATCAATTAATCCTTGAGAAAAATTAGTTGGATCTAAAGGGTCNTAAATAGGGAAAAGAAGATCTATTTCTGGTGAATCNATAACAACAGGGCTGATTTTTACTGGATTATAAGCATGAGCCTCTAAACAAGTAAAAATGCTAAATACGANTAGTATAAAGTATAATTTCCTTTGCAATGTAAGTTACATTAAACGGCCTTCAGGGTCATTTTTATCAGTTCTTCAACTGAAGCCACTTCTGTATTGGACAATATCTCGTCAATAGCTTTAGTCGCTTTTTTCTTTTCTATCCCTAATACCACTAAAGCAGATAACGCTTCATTTTTTAAGGTATTGTCTTGAGAAGACAAAAATTCACTTATAGATTCAATTTTTTCTAGTTTCCCTTTGAGATCTACTATTATACGTTGAGCTGATTTCAGCCCAATTCCTTTAATACTTTTAAATGCATCAACATTACTTTGATCCACTGCTAATATTACCTCATCAGGCTTCATCGATGAAAGAATCATTAAAGCAGTATTTGCACCAACACCTGAAACATTAATCAACTCTCTAAACATCGTCCTTTCTTTTTCTTCTGCAAAGCCNAAAAGCAGATGGGCGTCTTCTCGAACAATTAAATGACTATATAATCTCAATTTCCCCTTGGAAGGAAGGCTTTCATAAGTATTAAGTGAGATATGTAATAAATAACCAATTCCATTAACATCTATAACAACCTGATTGGGTAATTTAGATTCCAGTATACCCTCTATGTGTGCAATCATATTATTTCTTTCGATTTTGTACGTCTATAACGCCAAGTGTTATCATATTCAATATTTCTCTAACTGAAGAACCAATTTGAAGAACATGAACAGGTCTTTTCATCCCTAATAATACTGGACCAATGGCTTCATACTGACTCATTTCTTTTACCAATTTATAAGCTATATTTCCCGCACTAAGATTTGGAAAAATTAGGGTGTTTGCTTTCATATTGGCTAATAAAGAGAATGGGAAAAAATCTCCAATAAGTTCTTTATTAACAGCAAAATTAGCTTGCACCTCTCCATCCACTATTAAATCAGGATGGGATTTATGTAATATTCGAACTGCCTCNCTCATTTTAACAGCATCTTCACCTTCNTTGGATCCAAAATTTGAATAACTTAACATGGCAATTCTTGGAGATATTTTATATTCCTTAACTGTTCTTGCTACTAATAATGTAATATCTACTATCTCTTCTATAGTTGGATTAATATTTATGGTAGTATCAGCAAAGAAAATAGGTCCATCTTTACTGATTAAAATATACATCCCAGCTATTTTATTAATTCCTTCTTCAACACCTATAACTTGTAATGCTGGTCTAATTGTTTCTTTGTAACTTCTTGTAATTCCAGAAATCATAACATCAGCCATTCCTGTTTCCACCATGGCAGAAGCATAATAATTTCTTTCTCGCATCATTTTTTTAGCCTCATAGAATGTTAAGCCTCGTCTTTTACGCTTTTCATGTAAAATTTCAGCAAATTTTTCCCGTTGCTTAACTTCTTTATCACTTCTTGGGTCAATTATAGTACAATTAGGTAATTCAAGATTATAATCCTCAATTATTTGATTAATTTGATGTTCTTTTCCTAATAAAATAGGCTTTGCTATGCCTTCTTCTAAAGCCATTTCAGCAGCTTTTAAGACTTTATAGGTNTCTGCCTCAGCAAAAACTACTCTTTTTGGATTTCTTTTGGCTTTTGCTGTTAGATTTCTAACAAATTTATTATCGAGACCTAACCGCTCCATGAGCTGCATTTCATATTTTTTCCAATCCTTAATCGGGGCTTTTGCAACGCCTGATTCAATAGCTGCTTTGGCTACGGCAGGAGCTACCCAATAAATTAATCTTGGATCTAATGGTTTAGGAATAATTTGAGTCCTGCCAAACGTAATACTCTTAGCATCGTAAGCTTCATTAACTACATCTGGAACTTGTTCTTTTGCCAAAGCAGCAATAGCTCTTACCGCNGCTAACTTCATTTCCTCATTTATTGTAGTTGCACGGACATCCAAAGCTCCTCTAAAAATGTAGGGGAATCCTAAGACATTATTAACTTGGTTGGGNTGATCAGANCGNCCTGTAGCCATAATTAAATCATCTCTTGTACTCATAGCTTCATCATATGGGATTTCAGGATCTGGATTAGCTANAGCAAATACTATTGGATTTTCAGCCATGCTTTTAACCATNTCTTTGTTTAAAATCCCNCCTCTTGATAGCCCTAAAAAAACATCTGCATCACNCATTGCTTCTTCAAGAGTGCAATTTTTGTCTAATTGTGTGAAATATTTTTTGTTTTTATCTAAGTCTTTTCTGCTTTTATGTATCAANCCTTTAGAATCAAAAACATAAATATTTTCTTTTTTAACACCTAATGAAATATATAATTTCATACATGATTGTGCAGATGCNCCCGCTCCACTAACAACTAATTTTATTTGATTGATATTTTTATTAGCAATTTCTAGTGCATTCAGTAAAGCAGCTGATGAAATAATGGCAGTACCATGTTGATCATCATGCATGATAGGGATAGATAATTCCTTTTTTAATCTTTCCTCAATTTCAAAAGCCTCTGGAGCTTTAATATCTTCCAAATTTATCCCACCAAAAGTTGGAGAAATAGCTTTAACAGTATCAACGAAACGATCTATGTTTGTTTCATTAATTTCAATATCAAAAACATCAATGTCTGCAAAAATTTTAAAGAGTAAACCTTTACCTTCCATTACTGGCTTTGATGCTTCTGGCCCAATATCTCCTAATCCCAAAACAGCGGTACCATTAGATATAACGGCAACTAAATTCCCCTTACTCGTGTATTTATACACGTCATCTGTAGATTTATCAATAGCAATACATGGTTCTGCAACACCTGGAGAATAGGCTAGAGATAAATCACGCTGGGTATTATATGGTTTAGAAGGAATGACTTCAATTTTCCCCTTTCTTCCTGAACTATGGTAATCAAGTGCCTCTTTTTTGAAAATCTTTTTAGACATAAAACTAGATTGAAAAGCTAAGTTAATGAACTGATACTAAAATGGATGTAATTCTACCTAAATATTATAGAATTTATACCTTTAAGGAATGCANAACCTTGTTGTATTTTCTGGGGCTGGCATGAGTGCAGAAAGCGGTCTTTCTACTTTCAGAGACCAAAATGGACTATGGGATNAATACCCAATTGAAGAAGTGGCAACTCCAAATGCGTGGAATAAAGACCCTGAAAAAGTACTCCATTTTTATAAAATGAGAATGGAGAATTGTTTAAACGCTAAGCCTAATATGGCTCATGAAATAATTTTTCAATTAGAAAAAAAATATAAAGTTCAAATTGTAACTCAGAACATTGATAACCTACATGAAAGAGCTGGGTCTTCTGACGTTCTTCATCTTCATGGGGAAATTATGAAATCCAGAAGCATTGGAACAGGGAAAACATATCCAATTAAATCAAATATATATCCAAAATTGGGAGACCTTTGTCCAGACGGACATCAATTAAGACCTGATGTAGTTTGGTTTGGAGAAGATGTGCCTAATTTATATTTGGGAGCTGAAATAATAGAAAAGGCTGATATACTAATTATTATTGGAACCTCTTTGCAAGTATACCCGGCAGCTGGATTAGTTAATTATGCTTCTGAAAATTGCAAAATTTTTATTATTGACCCAAACGAAGTGCCAAAATCAAACAAATGGAATCACCTGAAAATGAATGCTTCAGATGGGTTAGGAATTATAAGTCAAAAGTTAATGATTAATGACTAATCTTTTTGAACTTACAAATTTTCCTTGGTTGAAAATGTTTAAGCTGTAATTTCCATTTGGAAATGAAGCTACATTTAGATTGTTTAAACCAGGGTTTAAAATGCGATTTTGAATCAATTTTCCTTGGTTATTATATATTTCCAAAGCCATAGCAGAAATGGATGAATTTTCTATAGTTACTATCTCAGAAGTTGGGTTGGGGTAAATATTTTTAATTAATGAAGATACCTCATCTATACCAACTGTACAGGTAATGTTAACGTCTACTGAATCAATTGGTTGGTCAGAAGCATCTAAAATATAATACCTAATCTCTGCTGTTCCAGCTCCGTTAGAGAAGTTTAGTGTAGGTTTCATCGTAGAAGAGTCACCTACATTTAATATAGTAGATGCTGGTGAAGTCCAATCGTTACCAAAACAAGGATAACACAAATTATTATCACAAAATTGATCTGAAAAATTAACAGATGAATTTAATACAACTCTTCTGAACTTGATTTCTTGTGTTGCAGAACCAGTGTTTTGACAGTGCATATACACATCAAATCCTGCTACGTCTTTAGATATGTTTATAATTGAACCATTATAGGTGTTTCCAGGATCATCATCCCAATAGATTGATATTTGAGCTGATGTATTAAAGGAAAAAAGCAGACTAAATAATAAGGGTAA
The DNA here is from genome assembly GCA_002727735.1 of Crocinitomicaceae bacterium. Lineage (GTDB taxonomy): Bacteria > Bacteroidota > Bacteroidia > Flavobacteriales_D > Parvicellaceae. The sequence continues at coordinate 5,213 of PBXW01000123.1, read as the reverse complement.
AATAATTTTTTTCATCTCTATAATTTGTACAAATATAAGCTAATTTTTGGGTGCTAATTATGAATTTTAATCAACTATTTAGATATGATTAACAAAATAGATTAAATTTGGGACACTTTATTTAATACTATCATAACAAAATAATCATGAAACTAAAATTACTAAAAATATTTTCAATAAACCTTTTACTGATTGGTACATTAACAGCGCAGATTGCTGACGGAAGTACTGCTCCAAATTTTACTGCTACTGACCAATTTGGTAACACACACACATTAAGTGATTACATCAACCAAGGTAAAACAGTTATTATTGATATTTCTGCTACTTGGTGTGGACCATGTTGGAGTTATCATCAAAGTCACACTTTATCTGATTTATACAACGCTTATGGACCAAATGGTTCTGATGAAGTAATGGTCTTCTTCGTAGAAGGTGATGGGTCAACTAACACTGCTGATTTAAATGGAACTGGGGGGAATACCCAAGGTGACTGGATTACTGGTACACCTTATCCAGTTATAGATGATGCCTCCATTGCAAGTGCTTATCAAATTGCTTTTTACCCAACAGTGTTTAGAGTTTGTCCTAATGGTCTTGTTTATGAAGAAGGACAATCAACAGTATCACAACTTGTTTCAAGTGTTGGATCTAATTGTAGTCAAACCTTAACAGGTGCAGCTGACCATGGTAAAATTAATGATGCTGATTTAGCACTTTGTACTGCTAATGGAACTCCTGAGTTTAGCATAACAAACTACGGTACAAATGCTATCAGTTCAGCTACTGTTACATTATTAGAAAACGGTTCATCAGTTGGAACTGCTAATTACTCCGGTAATATTGCACAATTTTCTAGTGGTAATGTATCCTTCAATGCTATGGCTATGAACACCTCGTCTACTTACACTGCAACATTAGATAATATTAATGGGAACACTCCTGCTAATACAGCTATGACTACAGCAACATTAAATGCCATCACAGCATCACCATCTGGTACTGATGTTACTGTGAACTTCTTTACTGACTATTATCCTGGAGAAACTTCTTGGCAAATCTTAAGCAGTTCTGGAAGTGTAGTTGCTTCAGGTGGACCTTACACACCAGGAACGGCTGACCAATGGGGTGGCGGTGGAGCTGATGCTAATACAACTATGAGCTCAACTCATGTATTACCAGCTAACGATTGTTTTTCTGCTGTATTAATAGACTCCTATGGAGATGGGCAACAATATGGAACTGGCACTAACCCAAATGGTGGTTTTGGTATCCAAATAACTGATGCAAATGGTGAAGTTTTCAATTGGGATGCTGGCTCAGGATGGTCGCAAGTTACCAGAGATGCTGCAGCTAGTACTAGTGGTGCTACTTCTATCCAAGAAGATTTATCAAATTCTCTTAAAATATATCCAAACCCTGTTAATCAAATAGCAAATATTAACTTTAATGCTAATAATTCAACACAAACTACACTTGAGGTTTTAAATTCAATAGGTCAAGTTGTTAAGTTTAATAACTATGGAATTTTGGATGGAGAACAAAACCTAACTGTTAATATGAATGATCTTCCTTCTGGATATTACTTTGTAAATATCAAAACTGGAAACAAACTATACAATTCAAGAATAACAGTAAATAACTAAATTGAATCAATTAAAAAAGGGCGGGTTAACCCGCCTTTTTTGATTATTATTATTTATGGTTTAATATTTGCACTTACATCATTAAAACAAAAATGAAAAAATTAATCTTTATAGTCAACTTCCTACTTATTTCTACACTTTTAATTGGACAATTGCCAAGTGTTAACATAAAAGATATGGAAGGTAATTCACTCAATTTTTCTAAAATTTCAAATAATGGTAAACCCATGATTATAAGTTTTTGGGCTACTTGGTGTAAGCCTTGCAAAGCTGAGCTTAATACAATAGCTGAGGAATATGATGATTGGGTAGATGAAACTGGCGTTAAGTTAGTAGCGGTATCTATTGATGATGCACGTTCAAGCTCAAGAGTTGAGCCGTATGTAAATGCTCAAGGTTGGGAATATCTAGTACTAATGGACCCCAATAGTGATTTAAGGAGAGCTATGGGAGTTAATAATGTTCCTCACACTTTTCTTGTTAATGGTGCCGGTAAAATAGTATGGGACCACAATAATTATTCTCCTGGCGATGAAGAAGAGCTTTATGAAAAGCTAATTCACTTATAAATGAGGAAAAGCCCATTATTATTATTTCTTCTAACTTTTTTTGGTTTTGGATACAGTCAACTTCCTAGTTTACCGACAATAGTTTCTGGAAATATTCAAACCATTGGCCAATATTACCAAGAAGACACACTCATTAATGCTGCTCTTCCAGACCAATTATTGGGTTTTAATGGGTTTGCTAATGTCAATGTACAAAGAGGAAGATTTAGAGCTGGCATAAGGTATGAAACATACCTAAACACACTTGAAGGATATCCTACTACTTTTAATGGAACTGGTTTTGGATACCGATACTTAACTTGGGGGGATGAAGAAGTGGAGATAACCATTGGGAATTTTTATGACCAATTAGGTAGTGGAATGATCTTAAGAGCCTATGAAGAACGGCAATTAGGAATTGATAATGCATTAGATGGTATTAGACTAAAATACAATCCCTATAAAGGCGTTTTTTTAAAAGGAATGATAGGAAAACAAAGACACCGCTTTGAAGATGGATTAGTAAATGGGAACGGTATTATAAGAGCTATAGACGGTGAAATAAATTTCAATGAATTATTTAAAGGTTTTAAATCTNTAAATAAAAAAGCAGAAAATACAGAAGTTATAAGTGAAAAATCATCAATTGAACAGACAGCAGCTAAGACTTCAAAATTTAAAGCTACNCTTGGNGGAAGCTTTGTNAGTAANTTTAATGAAGANAANAACACTCCTTTGTTTAACCTACCTAAAAACGTAGGTGCTACTTCATTGAGAGCAAACCTCAGATACCAAAAAATTAGATTTAACGCAGAGTATGTCCACAAAATTAATGATCCATATCCTGATAATTTAGATGAAAGATTCAATTATATCTACAAAAATGGAGAAGGATTACTATTTAATTTAGGCTATTCTACTAAAGGATTTGCTATTGACTTATCAGCTAAACATATGGATAATATGCTATGGCGATCAACTAATGTTAGTGTGGGACCTACTGATTTACTCATAGGATTTTTACCCGCACTTACTAAACAGCACACTTATAATTTAGCTGCAACACTATATCCATATGCCACAAACTTAAGAGGAGAAGTTTCTTATCAAGCTGATTTATTATATAAAATTCCAAAAAAGACCTTACTGGGTGGGAAATATGGGACTTCTATAGCGCTNAATTTTGCTACTTCTTATGTTCCTAAAAGAGAATTTGTTAATGATTTAGGATCTTCTAGACAAAGTTATACCACTTCATTTTTTGCCATGTCAGATAGCATTTTATATCAAGACATTAATATTGAAATCAAACGAAAAATCAATAAAAACTGGAAATTCAATGTGAACTACTTTAACTTTATTTTTGAAGATCGAGCAGTTTTAGTAGCCCAACATCACGAATTAATTCATGCTCAAATTGCCGTACTTGATTTAACCTANAGGATTAANAGNAAACATTCTCTTAGATGGGAATTTCAAGGACTTTGGACTAAACCCACTGATGAATTAATAACTACAAGTGAAGGTGATGTAGTTTATAGAAAAGAAGATCAAGGAGATTGGGCATTTGCTCAAGTTGAATATACCTTTAGTCCTCACTGGTATGTGGCTATATTAGACCAATACAATTATGGAAATTCAGAACCTAAAAAACGTATTCACTATGGTTTAATATCAGCAGGATATATAAATGGTTCTCATCGATTTTCCATACAATATGGTAAACAAAGAGCTGGTGTGTTTTGTGTAGGAGGTGTNTGNAGAGCAGTTCCTGCCTCAAATGGATTAACATTTAGTTTTACCTCAAGTTTTTGATATGAGAAAAGAATTCATTTTATTGGTCATTATATGTTCTTTATTTTCTTGTGATAAGATAGATAATCCATTGCCAACTGTTTATGGTGATTTCAATTGGNATCTTTACCCTAATGATCCATCAACATATCCTTATAANCTAACAGACCCTGGTTCAAATTGGAGTACCAACACAAANCCAAAAGGAGTTCTTTTGGAGGACTACACAGGTCATAAATGTACCAATTGCCCNGCTGCAGCTGTCATTGCTAAACAGCTCGAAGACGACACCTCTCTNAATGTTATAGTTGCGTCAATTCATGCAAGTACAGATGGATCTTTTCAATCAACCGATCCTGTAGAATTTACGGAAGANTATAAAACTGATGCAGGTGATGCTTATGTACAAGAAATGNCTGGATTTATAGGNAATCCNATGGGGACNATAAACCGAAACGATGGTGGATANTCAAATACCGTTTGGTATTTTTCTAGCAATTGGGCAACTGGAATTAATGATGAGATATCTTCATCTAATTTAGAGGCTAATCTTCAACTTCAATACAATTACTACCCATCTACAAATGGGCTATTTATTCATACNGAAACCTCTTTTTTAAATAACCTTTCTGGNAATTACCATTTAATTATTTACTTGNTNAGGGACGAAGTTGTTTCTCCTCAAAAAATGAGTGANGGGTCAATTGATCACCACTANCATCATCACGCTATTTTATCAGATAATATTAATGGCACTTGGGGTACATTAATTAATGATTCTGCTTTGGTTAGTGGAGATGTTTTTTATCATGATTTCTCCTATGAATTACCAAATCCATCTGCTGATTCAACGTATAATATTGATAATCTTTCTTTAATCACCTATGTGTGTGATAGAAGTTCATTTAAGGTTTTACAAACCATAAGAACAGAACTCAGTAATTAACTCAGACCTCGCATAATTCCTTTAGTTGAATTTCTTATAAAATCCAACACAACTTCTTTCTCATCAGACTTAGGTAATTCTAAATCTGCCACATTAAGCGCTGTGGTCATATTACTATTCTGAACATAAATAACTCTGTAAATATCTTCAACATTAATAATTTGCTGGTCATTGAACCCTCTTCTTCTTAATCCAATGGTGTTTACACCTACGTAGGATAGAGGTTCTCTAGCCGCTTTTACATAAGGCGGAACATTTTTTCTTACCAATGAACCTCCA
>PBXW01000122.1 GCA_002727735.1 Crocinitomicaceae bacterium | reverse complement strand
TATTCGTCTATGTTTATAATGGTTGGAGATAGTGTATCTGTTGAAGATTTATTAAGAGGCATAATCGTTGCCTCTGGGAACGATGCTTGTGTAGCTTTAGCTGAGGGAATTGCTGGAACAGAGTCTGAATTTGCAATTTTAATGACTGCTAAAGCAAAGGAATTAGGAATGCAAAATACTAATTTTACTAATTCTTCAGGCTTAAATGATCCAGATAATTATTCTACCGTAAGAGATATATTAATTATGTCTAATTACTTAATTAAGAATTTTCCAGAATTTGAGCAAAATGGAACTAAAATTGCCGCTTTTGGACCAACAACAGCAAAAGCAGCAGAATTAGCAGGTTTAAGAATTGACATTAAAGCTCCACAACCCGGGATTCCTTCAATGACTATGGCGATAGAAAATTTTATTAAAGGTTAGAATTAATCCTATTATTCTCTTTTTAAATCAGTAATTTTATCTCAACCATAATTGGTTAAGAGAATGATTACAATAAAAAATCAAAAAGAAATAAATCATTTATTTCGTTATGGAAAAACTACTATTATTTTTCCATTAATGGTTTATTGTTTAGAAGCAAAGGAGCCAAAAGTATTATTTTCTATATCAAAGAAAAAAATCAACAAAGCAGTTGATAGAAATAAAATAAAGAGACAGTTAAAAGATATTTATAGCAAGGATTTAAGTTGGAATGTAAAAAAACACATTGCTTTCGTATATATTGCTGATAATATATGTGACTATAACGCGTTGTACACATCTATGAAGAAAATAAAAAATGCATATAAAGAGTTATAAAAGATTAATGATAGTGGTCTTAACTACTTTCATTTTAATAGCGGCAACAAAATCAGACGATGATTATTTTGAGATAAGTAAAAACTTAAGAATAATGTCATCTGTTTATGAGAAACTGAATGGGTTTTACGTTGATGAAGTACTTCCAGGAAAAGTAATGAAAACAGGGATAAACGCAATGTTAAAATCTTTAGACCCTTATACTGTTTATATTTCAGAATCTGAGATAGAGGATTTTCGTTTTGCCACAACTGGTGAATACGGAGGAATAGGTGCAACAATCAAAATAAAAGAAGATCAAGTTATCGTAAGTGAATTATATAAAAACTCACCAGCATCAAAATCAAAACTNCAACCAGGAGATCAAATAATAGATATTGATGGAATNAAATTAAAAGGNAAAACATTAGANGAGGTTGGAAATTTACTTAAAGGAGCTGCTGGNTCNCANACTTTANTAAGAATCAAAAGAAAAGGCAATACNATAGAAAAAAAAATAGTTAGAGAAGANATACAAATACCAGCNGTTACATTTTCGAAGATGATNTCAGAACAAACNGGNATAATAAAATTATCATCCTTTACACAGACNTCATCTAANGAGTTTAAAGAAGCATTANTGCAATTNCAAGAANAAAANATNAAAAANCTAATTATTGACCTNAGGTCAAATGGNGGTGGTTTNTTAAATGAGGCGGTAAAAATNGTTAATCTTTTTGTAGATAAAGGACAGCTNGTTGTNAGTACAAAAAGCAGAATNAAAGAAATGAACCGTTCCTATCTTACNCAAGANTTACCANTAGCNAAAGAGATGCCAATAGTNGTTTTAATNGATGAAATGTCAGCTTCAGCAAGTGAAATAGTTGCAGGAAGTATTCAAGATNTGGATAGGGGAGTNGTTGTTGGAAACACAAGTTTNGGCAAAGGNTTAGTNCAACAGACAAAGCAAGTTAGNTTNGGNGGNCAAATAAAATTAACTGTGGCAAAATATTATACACCAAGCGGAAGATGTATTCAAAAGTTGGATTATTCTACAGGAATAAATTCAAATACTATAGCCGATAGCTTGGTTCAAGAATATAGAACACAAAATGGAAGAGTTGTTACAGATTCAAGAGGCATTGAACCAGACGTATCTATTGACCCAAGTTATTACAGCACCTTAACAGAAAAATTACTTTTTGATGATTATGTTTTTGATTTTGCAAATAACATAATTGATGAAATAAGCGACTCTATAAATCCAAGCACTTTTGAAATAAGTGACTCTATGTATAGACAATTTAGCAACTATATTTTAACTCAAGAAATTAAATATGAAACCGCTTCAAACCGCTTATTAGAATCTTTAAAAGAAGCAGCTATAAAAGAAGAACTGTTAAAAGAAAACATGACTATTTTTGTTAAGTTAGATAGTGTGTTTAAAACAAACATAGAACGAGATTTAGACAAGTATCAAGAAGAAATAAAGTTCTTTTTAGAAAATGAAATTATTTCAAGAAAACATTTTCATTCTGGAAGAATTGAAGCAGCATTAAAGTATGATTCTTGCGTCATTAAGGCACAAGATATTTTAAATACAGATTCCATTTACAATTTTATTTTGGGGAAAAAATAACGGTGTTTAATCAAGAAATTCATAGAAAGTTTTTTTTGTTTTTTCTTCTTTTATTTTCTGTAGGGCTATCTTTTGGAAAATTATTAATGAGCATTTCCATCATTGGTTTATTTGTCAATTGGTTATTAGAAGGAAAGTTTAAAGAAAAGAGGAGACTGCTATCTCAAAACAATAACCGAACAATTTTTTTAATTGCTGTATTTTTTTTAGAAATAGTATGGGTTGTTTTTTCAGACAATTACACTAATTCATTTAATAGTTTGCGCATTAAATTGCCTATTATAGTTTTACCACTGGTTTTAGGAACAACCCCACTATTAAATGCAAAAGAATGGAAATGGCTAATATTTACTTTTTTATTAGCTCTTATTTCAAGTACAGGAATTACCCTTTTAGTTAAACATGGTATAATTGAACCTAAAAATCACACCAACTCAACAAGAGACTTATCTATTTTCATGTCACATATTCGCTATTCAACTTTGTTGGCTATCGGGTTTTTTATTTCTATTTATTTGTTTGTTCTTAAGAAAACCAATCTTATTTTGACTTTAATATTGTCAGCCGCTTTTTTATTCACTATTTACCAGATNAATTCATTTACAACTTANATTGGAATAGCACTGTCATTAATTTATTTAATAGGATATTTTTTCATTAAAATAAAGTCAACTTTAAAAGTTTATATTGTGCTTACAGCTTTAATTTTTTCTACCCTAAGCATTATTTATGTGCTTCGTGTTTACCATGATTTTAACAACCCTAAGAAAGTTCAAATTAATAGTGATCTGCCAATGTTAACTGCAGAAGGAAACGCCTATTTTCACGACACATTAGATCTTACATTAGAAAACGGTTATTATTTATGGAGAAATATAGCAGAGCAAGAATTATTAACCAAATGGAACAAAAGAAGCCATATTTCTTTTGAGGGATTAGACAAAAAAGGCCAAGAGATTAAATATACCTTATATCGTTATTTAACTTCTAAAGGGTTAAAAAAAGATGCAAATGGTTTAGCTCAGCTGGGCAACAAGGAGATTCAATTAATTGAAAGCGGAGAAACAACAGCATTAGACTATAATTTATTTGAAAAAAGACTACGAGCAATCTTTTTTGAACTAGAGCAATATAAGCAATCAAACGACCCCAATAATCAGACNCTTACACAACGATTTATTTATTGGAAAACAGCAATTAGTTGTATTAAAAAAGAAATGTTATTTGGACATGGAACAGGCGGGTATAAATCAGCTGTAAGAAGCGAATATATCTCATCTCCTTTTAATTTATCTTCANAAAATCAAAAATACCCACACAATCAATTGCTTACACAACTTATAAATATGGGGATAATTGGTTTTATGCTTTGGTTTTTTTGTTTGATATTTCCAATACATCAGAGTAAAATATACAATAATCCCATGTTTGTTGTATTTAGNCTTTTAATGGTGGTTTCATTATTGTCTGATGACATGTTTGAACGACAGGCAGGAGTGTGCATTTTTATATTTTTCTACACACTTTTTATTACACAATCAGAAATAATAAAGAGTGATTATTTTCGGTTAAATAGAATCCTAAACAGAAGCTCGTGAGATCCAGCACTGTAATTTCCTAAATTAGAAGTNGTAAAGTCGTAAGCATATCCAAAGGATAAATTATTTTGATGGGTATAACCAATTAAAATAGATGCAGCATCAGCACCAAAACTCTCTATGTTTCTAGCCGAACGGTAAGTAAAACCTGTCCATACCATCTTTTTCCATGAGAACTTTGTTCCAAATTCCAGTTGTAATGGAGCAGGAGAAACATATCTTAATAATAAGTAAGGGTCTATCTCAATATCATCATTTATATTAAATACATACCCTCCATGAATAAAATAATGATCTTCAAGTTTATTATCAGCAGTATTATTGGTTGTAGTAAATGTTATTTTGTTCTGAAGTAGGTTAGGAGCTGCCGCACCAAAATGCCAATGATCACCAAATAATACAAAACCAAATTTTGCATCAGGCACAACAGTTCTTAAAATATTATTCAATAAAGCAGGATCACTTTGATCGGTTAAACTAAGCTTATGTCCATCTATTTTCCATTCAAGAAGTCCAGCACTTAGAGATAATGAGAGTTTTATTTTTTCATTCACTTTCAATATGTAAGAGTATGAAGCTTGTATTCCTGTTCTTCTTGTTGGGCCAACATGATCGGTATATAAGAATGCTCCTAATCCATTTTTTAAGTTTTTTGTTGGGCCATTAACGCTCAATGTATATGTTCTTGGAGCGTCAGTGATTCCAACCCATTGATATCTATGATTAGAACTCACACTAAATTTTTCGCCAATTCCCGCAAAGGCTGGATTATTAACATACTTATTCATGAAAAATTGACTGTACACAGGAATTTGTTGTCCATGAATATTTGACCCCACAATAAGGAAGACAACCAATACAACGATATGTTTTATGTTATTCATTATCTAATTATAGTAATTGGTCCAGTAATTGGATCTGGAAATAAAGGATCATTAAGCTCAATAACATAGTAATAGGTGCCTATTGGGAGTACTTTGTCATTATAAACACCTCCCCACTGTTCATTATACCCTGTTGATTTGAAAAGTAAGGTACCCCACCTATTGTAAATTTCAACATTACAATTAGGGAATTGGTCAATTTGTTCAATTGCCCAAGTGTCATTTACCCCATCATTATTAGGAGAAAACCCCGAAGAATAAGAAATATCAGGAATAAGAGTAACATTTATATCATCGGAATTTTGACAACCATTAATGTCAGTAACTGTTACAAAATAGGTTTCGTTAGCAAGTACGGTGACATCTGGATTAGCAATAGTAGTATCATCTTGGTTTATGAAATTTACGTCCGGAGTCCAATTATATGTTGATCCAACAGGTCCAGTTGGAGAACCACCTAAATTAATAGTTGCTCCATAAATATCATCTATATCATTTCCTGCATCTATTACGGGTAATGGATGAACTACAATTTCAACAGTATCGTAGTCCGAACATCCTTGATCAGTAACTTTTAATACAAATTTGATATTACTGGTATCGTTAAAACAATAATTCGGTATTAAACTATCTGTTGACAACACATTTACAGAATCAACAATATTCCACTCATAGGTTACACCTAANACACCTTGAGCACTTCCAAAAATATCCATACAGTTTCCAATACAAATACTAGAATCTAAACCAGCATCAGCAATAATTACATTTTCAGCGTTTAAGATTATAGTATCAGTATTGGTACATAAATTATTATCAATAATCGTAATAACATATGTACCGGGATATAAATTATCGATATCTTGATCTGTAGTGTTGTTGTATGTTCCTGAGGTGTCAATCCAATTGTAATTGTAAGGAATATTTCCTCCAATAACAGAGATATAAATTTCGCCATCATTTTGATCTATACAATAAGCATCAATTATTTGATCGGTAATAATCTGTATAGAATCAGGTTCGCTTATTTGAATAGACTGGGTGGTTGTACATCCATTAAGATCAGTTACTGTTATATCATAATTACCTGCTCCTAAATTTGCTTGTTCAAACCCTGCTCCAATACCAACCCAGGTTACGGCATAAACATTATTACCACCAGAAACAGCAACACTTGCTTGGCCGTTGTTATCACCATAACAGTTTGGTTCTACAACAAAAGGTGTACTCACTGAAATGGAATCAGGACTGAACACATCGACATAATCTGAACTTATACAATTTGTATTGATATCGGTAACCGTTAAAGAATAAATACCAGCACCAACATTAGTTAGATTAGCTGTACTAGCTCCATTAGACCAAGAATAAGAAAAGTTACCACTTCCTCCATTAATTGCGCTGATTACATTTCCATCATTTAATCCAAAACAACTAACATTAGTTGCTGTTATATCAAGTGTAAATCCACCAATACTATTAATTGTATAATTATATACATATTGACAACCATTTATATCGCTGATAGTTAATTCATACAGACCAGCTTCTAAGTTTGCAATATCCTTACTTGTACTAGAAAATCCATTTGGCCCATTCCAACTGTAAGTATAAGACCCAGCACCTTGATAAACNACTATAGAAATAGCACCGTTGTTTACTCCACAATTAGCATCTGTTGATAAATGTTCTACTGTTGGGGATGAAGGATTACTGATTGAAACAGGCACCACAAGCTTACAATTATTTTCATCTATTATCTCTAAATGATATAGACCAGCACCAAGATTGGTAATTACGTTGTTAGATTGGCCACCAGGAACCCAGTAATATGAATATGGAGGTGTTCCTCCGCTCGCAATTACAGATGCACTACCATCATTTAGCCCAAAACAGGTTGGATTAACTGTATTTACAATTTGGTTGGAAGGACCACCAGCATCACTAACCTCAATGGAAGATACTATTGAGCAACCCGTTGTATTGTCTAATAATTCGAAACCGTAAATACCAGAACATAAGTTGGTATGGGTTCCTGAAACAACTCCATCAAACCAGGTGAATGTTTCATTACCACTACCTCCAATAGCAGTTAAGTTTCCTATACCATCACAAGCTCCACAAGTTGAATTAACAGTGTTTGAAGAGAAAGAAAGTGTGTTTTCAGCTTGTATAGTTAAAGCTTGTTCATAGTTACAGCCAGAAGCATCCGTAATTAACACACTGTTGGATCCAACACATAGGTTGGTTACATTATTCGCTGTGCTGCCATTATTCCATAAATAAGTATATGGTAAATTTCCTCCGGAAACGACTAGATCAGCTTCTCCATCACAACTAACTTCACAACTTGCATTTGAAGTATTGGCTAAACTTACAGCAATTGGTTCACTTTGTAAAATGGTAATATATTCATAATGTTGACAACCAGTTATATCATCTACCACTAGATAAGTGTACTCACCAGCANCAAGATTTGAAATAGTTGCTCCATTTCCTATNGTTGCTCCATTGTTATCGAACCAAGTTTCAGTTATCGAACCAGTATTTCCAGCAACAGATGCTGCAATTGAACCAGTATTTTCTCCATGGCAATTTACGTTTGTAGAAGAGGTAGATACGGTTAAGTCATTAAAGTTTGTAACACCAAAATTAAAATCTTCAGAACAACCGTTGTTATCTGTAATGGTTAAAGAATAAAGACCAGCAGAAAGATTAAAAATGGAATCGCTTGCTGATCCATTACTCCAATTGTATAAGTATGGCGATGATCCACCATTAGGAATTGCTTTGATGCTTCCATTATTCGAGTTACAATTGGCTGGTAATATATTAGCTGTAACATCTATAACAGCGGTATTGTCACTAAGAGTTACACCTACAGTTTCGGAACATCCATTATCATCAGTTATCATCACTTGATATATTCCGCTAGATAGATTATTTAAGGAGCTAGAAGTATTTCCATTATCAATCCATAAATAATTATATGGACCAACACCACCAGTAGGAGAAATAGTAATACTACCATCAGTTGCATTTGGACATGTAGGAGAAACAACAGTTGGATTAGCTACAATACTGGTGAGGTCATCAGAAATAGTGAAACTAGTATCTTTAGAACATCCTAAATTATCAGCAACCTGTAGAGAATAAACGCCACTACAAAGGTTAGATGAAATATTTCCTGTATTTCCATTTGACCACAAGGTATTGTATACTGCAGATGGATTACCACCAGTAATATTTGCACTAGCAGAACCATCACAAGAATGACAAGTACTATTTGCTAATGTTAAATCAATAACTATTGGGCTCGGTTCATTTAATAATATGGTATCTGTTGCGACACAACCAACGTTGTCAACTACATTAACTACGTGATTGCCAGCTGGTAAATTAGATATACTTGTGCTTTGGCTAGTAGTATGAGGATTCCAATATACATTGTAAGGTAAATTTCCTCCGCTAATACTAATGTCAATAGCACCATCCTCTCCACCAGAGCAAGTTGGGTCAGTTACACTATTTATTGAAATTTGAGGCCCGGTAGTGTTGGTAATGATAATAGATGTATCAATACTACAATTGTTGTCATCTATGATGGTTAAGTTATATGT
>PBXW01000121.1 GCA_002727735.1 Crocinitomicaceae bacterium | reverse complement strand
CATACAGAAAGGTCCCCAGTCTCCCTCCAATACATGTATGCTAAAGAACTTTTAGTTCCTGCTCCATCAGCATGCATAACTATACAATGTTCATCACTTCCAGTTAAATAATCAGGAACAATTTTGCAGAATGCATTTGGGAAAAGTCCTTTGTCTAAGTTTTTAATTGCATTATGTACATCTTCCTTGGAAGCTGACACTCCACGCTGTAAATATTTGTCCGATGTTTTTGAACTAGACATTGATTAGTTTGAACACAAAAGTATTAAACAAAACACAAAAAATTTAGTAAGAAGCCGATAAGATTTTGAAAATAAAAAAAAAGAAAATTACGTTATTAACAATAATCATATTAAATGCTTGAAAATTGCATTTTTCATATGAATAAAACTTAAATATTAAAATGTTTATAAAAATATTTTAAAATCAAAAAAAAATTCTCAACGATTTTCAAATTTATTGATATATTATGCACTTATTTTAATGCAATAATTAACTATTATATTTTTTAAAAATGAGCACAGCAAAACTAGAATATATTTGGCTTGACGGATATGTTCCTACGCAAAATATGCGTAGTAAAACAAAAATATTAAAGGACTTCGATGGAAAGCTAGAAAGTTGTCCAGTATGGGCATTTGATGGTAGCTCCACACTACAAGCAGAAGGTGGATCTTCTGATTGTTTATTAAAACCTGTAGCAATTTATCCTGATCCAACAAGGGAGAACGGATTCCTTGTTATGACTGAGGTATTAAATCCTGATGGTACGCCTCATGCATCCAACGGAAGAGCAACTATTGATGANGACGATAATGATTTTTGGTTTGGATTTGAACAAGAATATTTTATAATGGATACCGACACGGATTTACCACTTGGTTTTCCACCTGGAGGTTACCCTGGCCCACAAGGCTTGTACTATTGTTCTGTAGGTGGGAAAAATACACACGGAAGACAATTGGTTGAAGATCATGCAGATATATGTATTGCTGCTGGAATAAATATTGAAGGTATTAATCAAGAGGTTGCATGTGGACAATGGGAATTTCAAATTTTTGGAAAAGGTGCAAAGAACGCAGGTGATCAGCTTTGGGTAGCAAGATATATTCTAGACAGATTAACTGAAGACTATGGCTACTACATTGAATATCATCCAAAGCCTATTAAAGGTGATTGGAATGGGTCAGGAATGCATGCAAACTTTTCAAATGAAACTCTTAGAACATGTGGTTCTAAAGAAACTTATGAGAAGATTTGTGAAGCTTTTAGACCAGTTGTTGACGAACATATTGCTGTTTACGGTGCATATAATGAACAAAGATTGACAGGACTACACGAAACTCAATCAATCGATCAATTTAGCTATGGTGTTTCTGATAGAGGTGCATCTATCAGAATTCCTATTATAACTGTTGAGAAAGGTTATAAGGGTTGGTTAGAGGACAGACGCCCTGCATCAAACGCAGACCCATATAAAATTGCAGCTAGAATTATCAAGACAGTTAAGTCGGCGTAATAAATTAACTTTAAATTTTTGAAAAGAGGGGATTGTAAATACAGTTCCCTTTTTTTATGAAAAAGCTTGAAATATAAATATAAAATATAATGCAAGTATTATAAGACCTTTATACTTTGACAACTTATCTTTTTTTGGTAGAATGGGCAACAACAAAATAAGAAGAGCAAAAACCAACATCCAAATGATATCACGTTGAATAATTTCTTGAGCTACAGGGATATTCTTTACAAGAGCTGTTAATCCCAAAACTGATCCAATATTAAATATATTTGAACCTATTAGGTTTCCAACAGAAACACCCTTTTCTCCTTTAGCCAAAGCTACTACAGAGGCTGCTAATTCTGGGATACTGGTTCCTACAGCAATGATTGTGACTGAAATTACAGCCTCACTAATATCGATTTGTTTTGCTAGATTGACGGCNCCTTCAATTAAAAATTCAGAACCATAATACAATGCNAAGGATGAAATTATCAACCATATAAAAATTTTATTATAAGAAACCAAGATTAATNTTTCATCAACCTCCTCAGAGATTTCATTCAGGTCACGTTTTTTTAATACACTGTAAATAAATAAAAGTAAAAGAAATAAAAATACAAGCCCCTCAATACTTGTTAAGTTGTTATCCGTATAAATTAGAATTGCTGCAATTACAGAAATAAAAAACATCCATGGCCAATCTCTTGAATAAAAATTTTTTTCAACTGAAATATTTCCTAGAATTGCAATAAGAGCTAAAACAAGACCAATATTAGCAATATTTGATCCGATTACATTATTAATTGCAATAGATGGAGAGCCATTTACAGCAGCGTTTATACTAACAATGAGCTCTGGAAGCGATGTTGCAAAGGAAACAACTGTCATTCCAATCACAAATTTTGAAATATTCAATTTAAATGATAATGAAACAGCTGATTGAACTATGTAGTGACCACCCACAGCAAGAAAAGTGAAACCAGTGAAAATTAATATTATATCCATCTATTTAATAATTAATTTTGTATTAAGTGATCTATAGTTATTTGAAATTTTCATAAGGTAAATACCAGAATCTAAATTCAAATTAATCGAATTTGAACTGGCAACTATTTTATCAAAAACCCGAATACCTTTAAATGAAAAAATTTCAATTCTTTCATTATCCAAATATTTATTAAAATTTAGAATACCTGATGATGGATTAGGATAAATGATTAAGTTCTCGTTTAATGTGTTATTTAAACTTAAATTTTCATTCCAATTTTCTCCAACATATTCTCCCCAAAGGAAATTTACAAGATTTGGATGATCTATAAATGGATTTCTATTTTGCTGAAATCCAAAAACAATTTCATTTCGATTGATTTCAAAATCATCTACAGGATCGTCAAAATGCCATTGGATCAACGATGATAATTTTCCAAAAATTGGATCATTATTATTTGGAGTTGTATAATCTACTAACTCTAAATCAAAGCTATTATTTTCATGATCAAAGCCTGGATCATAACGTACTACCATATAAAATAGAATTCTGGCTATGTCACCCTTAACTGAATTTGGTGGCTCCCAACTATCTGAGTCAGTTAAGCAGTCGGTAGCTTCTGAGTGTTGACTTCCTCCAAAGTCATAATCTTTTGTTCCTCTAGAACTATTGACGGATCGATCACAAGGTTTTAAATTATGTACATCAGTGTAGGCATTATCATCTTCATCAGGAAAACCATGCGATTTTGGCCATACATGTTCTCTATTCCATGAATTATTTTGTGTACCGTTTCCATTTTCGTATTGAGAATAATTTCCACTCCCATCTCTGTATCCTTTATCTTGAGAACGTCCGGTGTAAATTAGAATCATATTATCGTGATTATCAGGGTCCTGATCAGAAAGTTGTAAAATATCCCAAGTATCGGTTGTTGAAGATGACGTGTAAGGAAAAACTACGTGATTAGAAATAATCTGGTGAAGCGCCTCCTTTAGTTCATTAGATGACTTTCCATTAGCTTCTTGATAGTAGTCCTGAGGAATATTAGATTGAACTAATCCATAAGTCGGATTAGATGGACTTCCGAAATCTGACTGAGCTTGAACATTAAATATAAAAGAAGCAAACAGTAAAACCAGATATTTCATACTTCCAAAGATAGTGTATTTAATAATTTAATTATTTTTTAACTTTTAAAAANGTTAATCTTAAATCTTTAAATAATATATTTANNAAAAAAANAAAAAAAATGAAAAATCTACTATTGCTTTTATTAGCNTTTACATTTACATCATGTATTAATGTTGAACCTGAGATTGATGTTGACGAAGATTCTCATGATGTGGTGATTGTTGAATTTGGTGAATTATCTTTTCTTGATGATGATAAAACTTATGGAAACTTTGAAATCCAAGTGCCNGAAATAGACGAGGANGTAATGGAAGATGGTGCTGTTTTCGCATTTATTGAAAGAGCAGCTAATGAAGAAAGACCTCAAAGATGGAGTCAGTTTCCACAATATAATCTTGTTTGGAAAGAAATTGGAGATACAACATATTCATATCTCAGCTATGGAGAAGGTTTTGTAAGAATTTCTCTTCANAGTGAAACAACCGTAGAAGGTGTAGCAGATACTTTTAAAGGTCTAAAATTGAAATTAGTCATATTTGACTAATTAGAATAATTGGCATAACNTTTGATTTNTAGTTAATATGACCTCAAGACCTCTTATTNNANTACTNATACTTNTNTTATTAAGTTCATGTGGTACCCANAATAAAAGCATGTCAAAACCTTCATCAGGTTTATCAATTTCTCCTGCGGCAACAACTCTAATAGATGTAATCGTTGGTAAATTTCCTGGTATTAGAGTTATTGGAGATAATGTTGCAAATGCTAATCCTAAAATATTAATTAGAGGTGGCAGTCTTTCGATTAATAACCAAGCTTATGCAATATTTGATGTAGATGGTTCAATTCAAACTGATTTCCCATCATATATTGATCCTCAACAGGTTAAAAGTATTTCAATCCTCAAATCTTTAGCTGCAACAAATCGGTATGGCGGAATGGCAAGAGGTGGTGCAATTGTTATTAGATTAAAATGATGAGATATATTTTAGTAGTTGTATTTATGTTGTTTGGCTNAGAAAACTATGAAACGCAAAAATATGATCTTCTTTTCTCAGAAGATGATTTTGAAATAAGATATTATCCAGCTTCGTTAAAAGCCAAAGTAGTTTCTNACAAAAGTGCTAACGGTAACTTTTATAAGTTATTTCAATTTATTAGCGGGAATAATTCAAAGGGTGAAAAGATAGAAATGACTACTCCTGTTTATATGAAAAATGATGATAATTCTAACACAATGGAATTTGTTATGCCAGCATCTTATGATTTAGAAACGATCTCANCACCAAATGATAAAAATGTTNTCATTTACGAGTCGGAAGCAAAACATTTTGCATGCATAAGATACGGAGGATATTCAAATAGCGGAAAATTTAATTCGCATTCAAAAAAATTAATCGAAAAATTGTCAGAGTTGAATATTAAGACGGTTGGTGATTTATTTTATGTATCCTATAACAGCCCATACAAGGTTTTTAACAGAAGAAATGAAGTAATGATTGAAATAGAATACAATTAGTCATCTCTAATTGCCACTGCATCAGCAATCATATTAATTTTATATTCAGGCACCTTAATAAGCTCAATTTCCTCTTTTGATTTTTTTGCATCCTCAGCATAGTGTCTTAACCTCTCNACCGTAATTGTATCTCTNAAAATCTTTCCTGACATTAAAATTTNCTTTCCNTTAATTCCTGTTTTTGGAACAAAAAAACCATAATCTTTAAATTTTACAAAAACAGTATCTGTGTTAACTTTGACATTCATCCAACATCCCTTTTTTGGGCATACGTCTATTATCTGACCAGAAATATTAGTAATCTCAAAATTATCATCAATCTTTTCAGAGTAACTTAAGTCAATATTAATATCATCACCATAATTAACATAACTAATGCTTTTATCACATGAATAAATTGTTAATAAAGTCAAAAAAAATGCGAAAAAATTAAGTTTCATATTCGTTAATTTTGCTTTTCAAATTTATAATATTTAATTGAGAGATTTAAGTAAAATTAGTTATAAGTGGAAAGTATCTTACGAAGAAAAAATAAATTCCTCGGTTGACTCCCTTTGGGTTTTAATCTCATCACCCTCAAATCTTGAGCTATTTCATCCGTTTTGCAAATCCAATAAAATAATAAAATGGCCTGGAGAAAATTCAATTGATGAATTAATTTACCTTAACGGACTTACATTTATTAGAAAATTTAAATCTTGGGACATAAAGAAGGGTTATAGCTTATTAATTGGGGAAAAAGACAAAGAACAATCATATGTTGTTTGGGAAATTACAAAAAAGAATAAATCAATACATTTAAAAATAACCGTATACCCCTATTTTCTACAAAATTTGCCTAAAATTATTTCTTTTTTTCCCTATAAATTTATTGTTATTCCTGCACTAGAGTTATATTTAAAAAGTGTGATTGGTGGAATAAATCATTATTTAAAAACAAAAAAAACAG
>PBXW01000120.1 GCA_002727735.1 Crocinitomicaceae bacterium | reverse complement strand
TACCATTTGTACATGAAGCAGTAGGATCATTCATCTCCTGAATTGTCCATGCATCTGCAGAGAACTTATACTCATAGTTACCTGATAACAATGCTATAGTAGCTTCCCAAATTCCATCGCCATCAGCATCAGTCATTGGATTACAGTTACCACACCAGTTATTCCATGTACCATTAACCTCAGGTGTTGTAAAACCTGCAGTAACTTGATTCATGTCAAGTTGGAAAGTAACGTTAACTGTTGCTGGAACACAAGTAGAATTTGATGTATGGTTTAAGAAAGAACCTGCTGCAGGAGCTCCACCATTATAGATGTTGTTCCCAGCTGGGTCTGTAATTTGGAATGTAATTTCACTATCCCAGCTACCTCCAGTAAATAGGAAGTCAACTACATCTCCGTTTAAAGTCTCTAATGAATCAGAACCAGCTGATCCCGAGGTAAGACCCCAGTTGGCTAACACTGTTCCGTTTACATTAACAGCAATAGATGCACCATTCCATCCATCACCGTAAGAATCTTGCATATCGATCACATAATGACATTGCCCAAATGAAAGACAATACATAAACGCAAAAGACATTAAGAGTAACGTTTTTTTCATGTTTTTGTTTTAATTAATAATTGATTTACAACCAAATTTAATTTTTTTAGTTAATTTCTTGTTATGATTTATGACTTTTTTCTTCTTATTTTCAAGAATATATTAATGTATAAATTACAATAAGCAATGTGAATATTCAATTGTATTTTACAAATAATGAATAATGTGTTTATGACAATAAATTTAAATCTTAGTTACATTGATTTTTGCTATTTTCGTTCTAAAATTATATTAAATGAATCTTAGTTTTAAAGGTAAAACAATTTTAGTTGGAGGAGCTACTGATGGTATTGGATGGGCATGTGTAAAACAATTTTCTGCGCTGGGGGCAAACATTATTCTATTGGGTAGAAACGAACAGAAATTATCTCATCGATTAGAGGAAATTTCTAATNTTGAAGGGTCTCTTTTTACATTAAGCGTTGATTTTACTAAGCCAGATGAGTTAGAAGATAATTTAAGAAAATTTATTTCGGAAAATAATTTACAAATTGATATAGTGGTGAACAATACAGGAGGTCCGGCAGGAGGTCCACTTGAAAAAGCTTCAACTTNAGAGCTCTTACATGCTTTTAATATGCATTTAATATCTTACCATAAGATTTTTGGTTTGGTTAAAGATATTATGATTTCAAGACCCTATGGAAGAATAATTAATATCATTTCAACATCAGTAAAGCAACCTTTAAATGGGCTAGGTGTCTCAAACACTATTAGGGGAGCAGTTGCTAATTGGTCCAAAACTTTAAGTAATGAATTAGCGGTTCATAATATTACTGTTAATAATNTNCTTCCNGGAGCTACTAATACNGGAAGATTAAATGAGATCATCAAAAATAAAGCAGCCAAATTAAATCTTAANGAANAAGAAGTTAAAAANAGTATGGCTCAAGAAGTTCCNATGAAAAGAATCGCTGAGCCAGAGGAAGTAGCTAATGCTGTGGTGTTTTTAGCTTCAGATTACGCTAGTTATATAAATGGTATAAACCTCCCAGTTGATGGAGGTAGGACAAAATCATTATAGCGCATTAAGTTAACAGCTTAAAGCCTCTTCCGTGCACATTAATAATTTTAACACTTGGGTCGCTTTTTAGATATTTCCTAAGTTTTGCAATATATACATCCATGCTTCTACCATTAAAATAGTTATCGTCACCCCATACTGCTTTTAATGCATGGTTTCTTTCCAAAATTTCATCGTGGTTTTTGCATAATAGCTTTAATAAATCAGACTCTTTAGTTGTTAAGCGAATGGAGTTATCATCTATTTTTAAAGTTTGCATTTTAGGATTAAACACGAATTTTCCAATATTTACGTCATCGTAAAAGTTGTCTTTTTTAGTGTATGATCTTTTAAGCACTGCATTAATTCGTGCTATTAGTTCTTCCATGTTAAATGGTTTAGTTATGTAATCATCAGCACCAATTTCAAATCCTTTAAGGGTATCTTCCTTCATTGATTTTGCTGTTAGAAATATAATGGGGATATTTTTATCAATTCCTCTTATGTCTTGAGCTGTAGAGAAGCCATCTTTAATTGGCATCATTACATCTAAAATAACTATATCATATTGGTCTTTAACAAAAGCTTGATAACCAGCTTCACCATTGTTTTCCCATACACAATTAAATCCTTTAGCAGATAAATAATCTGCAGTTATAGCTCCTAGGTTGCTATCATCTTCTATTAGTAATACTTTGATTTCCTCTTTTTTCATGATTCAATAATTTTTGATGCCTTTAGGCTAATTAAAAAAGTACTTCCATNGCCTAATTTACTTTCTACTTTTATACTGCCTTGATGTAATTCCATNATAGATTTTACATAGCTTAATCCAAGTCCAAATCCTTTTACATTATGNATGTTTCCTGTAGGCACTCTAAAAAGTTTTTCAAATATCTTTTCTTGATTATCCTTTGCAATTCCTATGCCATTGTCTTTAATTCTTATAACAAGTCCACCAATTACATCTCTTGTTGAGATTTTTACATGGGGTTTATTTTCACTATATTTTAGAGAGTTGTCCAATAAATTATAGATTACATTAGTGATGTGTAATTTATCTGCTTCNACAATTTTGTTAAGTGCCATAAAGTCAGTTTCAATACTTCCTTCTTTTTTATCAAACGATAATTGAATGGATTTCATTGCCTTTTCAATGATTTCCTCAATGTTAAAAATTTCTAATTTCAGTTCCGGAGTTCCTTTATCAGAAATTGTNTTTTGGAGAACGGTNTCTACCAACTTACCTAATCTTTCATTTTCATTGGTAATAGTTGATAGAAATTTATCCTTCATTGGCTTATTAAGTTCAATATCCTTGTCTTTAAGTGCCTCACAGGCTAAACCAATAGTTGCAATAGGTGTTTTCAANTCATGGGTCATGTTGTTGATAAAGTCTGATTTAATTTGAGTTATTTTTTTCTGGTTATTTATGATTTTAATACTGTAGAAAAAAGTGCCTATGATTATGGTAATCAATGATATTGATATCAAGAAAATTGAAGAAAAAGATCTAATTATAGATTTTTCTAAATTCATGATGTATAATGAAAATATCTTACGTTCATTATAAATGTCATCGATTAGAAATTCATCTGAAAAAATAGTAGAATTGATGAGTAGTTCATTTTCTTTTTTTTCAAAATTGGAAAAAAGAATTAATCCGCTGGAATTAGTTATAGAGTAAAAATATTCTAAATTCAAGTTATGTTGATNCATTACTTGATCAATGATTTCAATTAATTCCTCTTCATCAAGAAGCTGATCTAAATCAAAATTTATATTGAGTGAGAGGTGTCTATTGACAATATCAATAATGGTTTTCCTCTTAACCATGAAATTTTCATCCTCTATCAATTCAAGTTGTGAAACCAAGCTATCAACTAGCGTTTTTTCATCATGAATATTATTATTTATTGAATTTATTGAGCTGAAAGATTTTGGAATAATAAGTTTTGTTGATTTTTCAACAATTAAATCTTCTATTTCTTCAATTATTTCTTGATTACAAATAGATATTACATTTTGAATATTAAGTTTTTTTTCTTCAAAATTGTTTTTAGCCCAGTAATATTGAATAATTAGAAACCCAAACAAAGAAATAGAGCTCAAAACAATTATTGTTCTTATGTATTTCTGAATTTCCTTCAAGCTAAAAGGTTGCTTTTACAATGGTATATTACTGTGTTTCTTTTTGGGGAGGTTTACCTTTTTATTTTCGGTCATTTTAAATGCCTTAATAAGCTTCTCTCTGGTTTTGTGAGGAAGTATTACTTCATCAATATAACCTCTTGCTGCAGCATTGTAAGGGTTTGCAAATAATTCAGCATATTCNTTNTCNTTNTCTTCCCATTTTGCTTTAGGGTCAGCTGCACCAGCAATTTCTTTTTTAAATATAATTTCAGCTGCACCTTTTGCTCCCATTACAGCAATTTCTGCTGATGGCCATGCAAAGTTCATATCTGCACCAATATGCTTTGAGTTCATNACGTCATAAGCTCCACCATATGCTTTTCTAGTAATNACNGTTATTCTTGGTACTGTTGCTTCACTNAATGCAAAAAGAAGTTTAGCTCCGTTGCTAATTATACCATTCCATTCTTGGTCAGTTCCAGGTAAAAANCCNGGAACGTCTTCTAANACAAGNAGAGGAATATTAAANGCATCACAAAANCGAACAAATCGAGCNCCTTTTACTGANGCATTTACGTCTANAACTCCAGCTAAAACNGCAGGTTGATTGGCAATAATNCCAATGGATCTTCCTGCTATCCTTGCAAAACCAATGACAATATTTTCAGCAAAGTTTTCTTGAATTTCTAAAAAACTATCTTGATCAATCAAACCATTTATAACTGCTTTTATATCATATGGATGATTTGGATTTTCAGGAATAATGTCATCTAATTCTTTTCTATCTTCATTGTTAAATTGATAGGGTAGGTGTTCTACCTTTTCTTCACAATTTTGAGGGATATATGCTAAAATCTTTTTGAGATGATTAAGCGTGTCTAATTCATTTTCGCAGGCAAAATGAGTTACACCGGATTTCATCATATGTGTTTCTGCGCCACCAAGTTCTTCTGCAGTAACTTCTTCATTGGTAACAGTTTTTACAACATTAGGTCCAGTTACAAACATGTAAGAAGTGTTCTTTGTCATTAAAATGAAATCGGTTAATGCGGGTGAATAAACTGCTCCGCCAGCACAAGGTCCTAAAATGGCAGAGAGTTGTGGTACTACACCTGAAGCCAATGTATTTCTGTAGAAGATATCTGCATATCCTCCTAATGAAACAACTCCTTCTTGAATTCTAGCTCCTCCAGAATCATTAAGACCAATTATTGGTGCACCATTTTTCATGGCTAAATCCATGATATTGCAAATTTTTTGTGCGTGAGCTTCAGCTAAGGAACCTCCTAATACCGTAAAATCTTGTGAATAAACATAGATGAGTCTGTTATTAATGGTTCCATAACCGGTAATTACACCATCACCTAGGAATTTTGTTTTATCTAGACCAAAGTTAGTGGAGCGATGAGTGACCAACCCACCAATTTCTTCAAAACTACCTTCATCTAAAAGTACATCAATTCTTTCTCTTGCAGTAAGTTTACCTTTTTTGTGTTGTGCCTCAATTCGTTTTTCTCCACCACCTTGTTTAGATGCTGCAATTTTTTCTAATAACTCTGTTGACTTATCTTTCATAATTAATTCATTAAATCTTCAATTTCATCAGCTTCAAGAGGAATGTTCTTCATAAGATTAAATGGCTCCCCCTTTTCTTGTACTACAACATCATCTTCTAATCGAACACCTAAATTTTCTTCAGGAATATAAATGCCTGGTTCCACAGTAAAAACCATATTTTTTTCAATAGGGTCAATCCAAGAACCTAAATCATGGGTATCTAATCCAATGTAATGAGAAGTGCCATGCATAAAGTATTTCTTGTAGGCAGGCCAATTTGGGTCTTGGTTTTTTATATCTTCTTTAGATA
>PBXW01000119.1 GCA_002727735.1 Crocinitomicaceae bacterium | reverse complement strand
TCGATCTTTTATTCTAAAAGGTTTATCAAGAAAAATCATAATTCCTGCAAAAATATTTTTCACTGAATCTTGAGCGGCAAGAGCCAAAGCTAAACCACCAATTCCAAGTCCTGCAATCATGGCTGTAATATCAAATCCAATATTATCTAAGCCTATGATAACGCCCAAAGCCCAGATTATAGATCTTACCCCTTTTTGAATTACAGGAATCAACTGATTATCAAAACTACTATCAGATTTTTCTGTTATTGGCATGATTACTTCAGAAATTAAAGCATCAACAACTCTAGATAAAATGGCAGTTAAATCTATTACTAATAAGAAGTAAGCAACATTTTCAAGAATATCTTCTATTTCTTGAGTAAAAGTTAGGTAATGAATAGAAATCCAGTAACCTAAAATAAGCAATAAATAAGTTAGTGGCTTTTCCAGCTTATCTATTAAAACATCATCCAATTTTGTTTTTGTTTTCGATGTTAATCGTCTGATAATATTGGAAAAAATCCAATAAAATACTTTTACCAAAACAAACGAAACAATAAGAATTCCGAGTGCAATACCCCAACTTAAAATACTATTACCGTAAAATTCTTGATTTAAGAAATCCATGTTTTAAAATTTTGGTTGCAAATCTATTATATTTTAAGAAATGTAAAAAATCAATATTCCAAAAGCCCTTTTATAGCTGACTTAATAATTTGAGCATTTGGTAAATAAGCCAATTCAAGATCTTCATTTAAAGGAATAGCAGGAGTATTTTTGGAGCCAACTATTCTAATGGGGGCATCAAGGTGTTCAAAACAATTTTGTTGAATTTTACCTGCTAAACCTAAAGAAAAAGTTGCATTAGATGGTTCTTCTGTTACTATTAATGCTTTTCCGTGAATTCTAACAGACTCAAAAATCAAATCTTCATCTAAGGGGTATAGTGTTCTGAGATCAATTATTTCAACTTTACCCTCAAAAGCAGCAGCTGCTTCTAATGCCCAATATACTCCTCTTCCATAAGTTATAATAGACAAGGATTCGCCACTGGCTGATTTTTTTTTATCTGCCTCTAAAACAAATCTAGCTTTTCCGAATGGGACAACGTAGTCTTCTGATGGTTCAATTGTTTTGGCATTTTCTGTTCCAGGAATTTTTGACCAATACAACCCTTTGTGTTCTAACATAACCACAGGATTAGGATCATGATAAGCTGCCTTCATCAATCCTTTTAAATCGGCACCAGTTGAAGGATAAGCAATTTTTATACCTTGTATATTAGTCACAATAGATTCTACACTTGAAGAGTGATAAGGACCTCCAGATCCATAAGCCCCTATTGGAACCCTCAATATCATACTTACAGGCCATTTACCATTGGTTAAATAATTTGATCGACTTACTTCAGTAAATAATTGATTTAACCCTGGCCATATATAATCTGCAAATTGAACTTCTACAATTGGTTTTANTCCAACTGCAGACATACCAACCGTACTACCAACAATAAATGCTTCTTGNATNGGAGTATTGAATACCCTTTCATCACCAAATTGCTGAGCTAATGTAGCNGCTTCTCTAAAAACACCTCCTAACCTACCACCCACATCTTGACCATATAAAAGACAATTTTTATCATTTTCCATCAACTCTCTTATAGCAAAAAGAGCAGAATCAACCATAACCGTTGGCTCCTTACCAGAAGGTGAACGCTCTCCTTTTTCTTCTAGAATATCCGTGGGAGCAAAAATGTGATCCGAGAGACTTTCCTTTGTAGGATATTCTTCACCCAAGGCCTCTTTATAGTCTTGGTTTACTTTTGTTTTTGCAATTTCTTCAATTTCAACTAATTTCTTCTCCTCTATTCCATGATCCAATAATTGACTTTTCAATATTGGAAATGGATCTCTTTTTTGGTGAATAGCCAAATCATCTCTATACCATTCCATCCTAACTCCAGATGTATGGTGATTTAGCAAAGGAACCTTACCATGAACTAAAACTGGTCCCTTTCTCTTCCTAACCCAATTAAATGCATCTTCAATTTTTTTGTATGAAGAGATATAATCTGAACCATTAACAGCAATGCTTTTAAGGTTTTTAAAACCTTTTGCAAAATGACTCATGTCTTGAGACCTAATTTCTTTAGCATTAGCAGATATATCCCATTCATTGTCTTGAACAAAAAATATAATCGGTAATTTTTTTAGTGTGGCCATTTGGAAAGCTTCAGACACCTCCCCTTCGGTACATGACGCATCACCAAGAGAACAAACCACAATAGGTTTTTCATTTTTGTTTTCATCTAACCCCACTTTTTCTTTGTAATCAATTCCCATTGCAGCTCCTGNAGCAGGTATGGCCTGCATNCCTGTCGCTGAAGATTGGTGNGGTATTTTAGGGAAATCTTTATGATTTGAGCTTGGATGAGAGTAATATGTTCTACCACCAGAAAATGGATCATTTTTTTTGGCTAGTAGCTGTAGCATTAAATCCTTAGGGGTAAACCCCATTGCCAATAACATAGAATCATCTCTGTAATATGGGAAAACATAATCACAATTTTGTAGTTGTTGACCAAGGGCAATTTGAAAAGCTTCATGACCTTTTGATGTAGCATGTACATATTTTGATGTCATTGCTTTTTCTTGCTCAAAAAGGGTACTCATCGCCCTTGCTGTACAAATAACCTGAAATGCTTCTATTAAAAGTTGTTTTTTCAATCTTAAATAAGAGGACACCAAATATACAAATAATACTAATTTTTAGTATNAATGTCTAATAAAGTATTTTATATCTTTAAATTAACTNNGGTTNAAATAATATTTTAAATACAAGAATGAAAATAATATAATATTTTTTCTTAAAGTTGCGGATACATGATTTTTTAAACTACCATATTAATAAGTTTTTTTTCAAATAAAATATTAGTTTTGTACACCAAAATACTCCAAATGGAAAGGTTAAGCACACACATTAAAAGATTTATAATCCCTTATATNATTGTCCTCACTGGNCTNTCGCTTTTGTATACTGCATTATTTAGCGGAACTAGCAGCATATCACAATCAGGCGATTTCTCTTTTGGTGCTTTTTCAGTACTACTTCTTGGTGTTATTATTATACTAATCTTGAGAAATGTAATACAGAAACGTTTTTTCAAATTTATTATTCCAATTTTAATAATCTATTGTATTGTTTTAAGCTACAAAACTTACAATTCCATTACCACAACTATTGCTCAAATTGAGTTGAAAAATAAAATTGATTCCAATGTTAAACAAGGGCTAAGAGACATTGAAGTAGCACAAATTGAATACAAGAAAAAATATGGNTGGTATTCCAATAGTTTTAGCGAGTTAAAAAGGTTTTTANAAGAAGACAGTGTATATTCAGTAAGCACTATTGGATCAGTTCCAGACTATAAAATTACTCCAGAACACCAAGAAATTTTAGGTTATGACCCAATTAGAGATTACATTGAAATTGAATCTTATGATGAAAAAGAAGCACTTCTTTGCGGCTTACTTTCAAAAGACACTTCATGGCAAAACGTAAAGGATAAATTATTTCCNNATGTTACTGATTCTAGTAAGAATAGACAATTTGAATTTGTTCTATCACATTTAAANAAAGTAAACCTCACAGCTGATAATTCTGACAAATATTTCATTATGGATTCTGACATTTTGGAAACAACTGATGAAACTACATTTGAATGCTTGCTTTACAAAAAGGGAACTAAACATCATTTTGTTAGTGCTAATATCATAGACTTTAATCAAAATGACACAGCATATTACAACACTNANGTTGATGGNTTAATNGTAAAAGATTCCATNCCACAAATTCCAAGTTTATTAATTGGTGACATCTTAAAAAGTNTTGGNAACAAAAAATTTAAATCNCCNGTTGATATTTATCAACTTA
This sequence comes from Crocinitomicaceae bacterium, assembly GCA_002727735.1. GTDB lineage: Bacteria > Bacteroidota > Bacteroidia > Flavobacteriales_D > Parvicellaceae. The sequence goes on along the minus strand of PBXW01000119.1, from coordinate 1,793 downwards.
TTAAGGACGCCAAAAAGGATACTTTAGATTTTGAAATTTTAAGAAATAACGAAATCAGCAAAATCAGGCTAACTCAAAAAGATATTATGCCTAAACCATCCAGAATAAATTGGTCAGATTTAGAAGATATGCTTAACTACAACTTATTGCCACCATATTATAATCCTGATGGCTTTGAAAAAATGTATATTGGTAAAGACATGGTAATCAAAGAAGATGAGTTTTCATCTCCTTCTCTAGACTTAAAGATGTTTAANCTNCANTTAGCCAAAAGAAAATTTGACACTACAAACTTAGTTTTTGAATTTAACAGAGANACATCATTCAATTATTCATCTCTTGAAACTACCGAAAGTGCAATGTATCTTTTCACGAAAATAGGCACTCCAGTTTTCAAAGCATATGACCCTTCTCCTTATGACCCATTAGTTGAAAGAGATACACTTATTACTGGTTCTTTGACAGAAGTTAAAACCAGTGGCAACTGGAAATAAATCAACCTTGAAAAATCTTAATGACATTATTTTATTCATAGAAGAAAACTTCTATAAAGTAAAAGACGATGGAACATTAGAAAAGACAATGATTGATGAAAAAAACATCAATCTTAATGTATATGTTGATAGTCCTAATTTCAGTTTAATTCCAGAAGAAATTTTTAAAAACATAAGTACAACTGAAAAAAATTCTTTTTTAACACCTAATGTAAGTGAATACACTTTTTTTGAAAAATTTATACCAGAGCAAAATGCCTATTTAATATGGGCAGAAGAAAAAAAAATCATTGAAAAATTATTAGCTGTATATCCAACAATTACAACACATCATTTTTCTGAAAGTTTTTTACACAAAAAACAACACATCAATGGAATTGAAATGTTTCTAGATAAAAGCTTTATTTATATCACAGCTTTTAAAAACCAACATATACAGCTTATAAATAGATTTGAAATAAATAATGAAGATGATGTTCTTTATTATCTATTATCTGTGATTAAAGAAGCTGATTTAATTAATGAGGAATTCAAAATAGTTAATTACAGTAAAACAAAAAATAATATCAGAAAACAATTGGTTGATATTTTCCAAGTAAATCAAGAAGATTTTTACGCTAATAAATCCCTAAAAGAGATCAATCTTTGAGAATAATTGGAGGAAAATACAAGTCTCACTTTATTCCTATAAATAAGAAAATTAAAGCAAGGCCTACTACAAATATGGCTAAGGAAGCATTATTCAACATTCTTGACAACAAAATCAGCCTTAACAATATAAATGTGCTTGATATTTTCTGTGGAACAGGTAATATTTCATACGAATTTGCTTCAAGAGGAGCAGGAAAAATAACATCTGTAGACAATCAAATAAATGCCATAAATTTTGTAAAAAAACAAAAGAATCATTGGGGTATGAATATTATACCAATTAAAAAAAATGCACTTTCATTTTTGGAATTTACTAAAGATAAATATGATGTCATTTTTGCTGACCCACCATATGATTTTAACAGATTAGAAGACATCCCTAAAATTGTATTTGAACGAAATCTTTTATCCAGTAATGGACTCTTAATTCTTGAGCACTCCAGTCAGAAAAACTTCGAAAAATCTGCTAACTTTATGGAGCAAAGAACGTATAGTAGTGTTAACTTTTCTTTTTTCTACGCTTAATGGATACAAAAATTGGCATATTTCCTGGTTCATTTGACCCTATTACAAAAGGTCATGAATATGTTATCAATAAGGCAGCCACCATGGTTGATGAACTCATTGTAGGCATAGGAGAAAATTCTA
>PBXW01000118.1 GCA_002727735.1 Crocinitomicaceae bacterium | reverse complement strand
ATAACACAAATAAATCCACCTGACTTAGGTGATGTTAAAATTATGAAGCAAGGCAGTGTTTTGATTTCGTTGCTTTTTGCATCATCAAATCCTAAATTAGTAAAGGCATGCGTTGATCAAAAAATTTCTACTTTTTCATTGGATGCTATTCCAAGAACTTCACTTGCTCAAAGCATGGATGTTTTAAGTTCACAAGCAAATCTAGCAGGTTATAAAGCGGTGATATTAGGTGCATCCAAAATGGGAAAAATATTTCCAATGTTGATGACATCAGCTGGGACTATCAAACCTTCAACTGTTGTAATTTTTGGTGCTGGAGTTGCTGGATTACAAGCTATAGCAACAGCAAAAAGACTAGGTGCAAATGTTTGGGTGTCAGATATAAGACCAGAAACCAAAGAACAAGTTGAATCTTTAGGAGGTAAATTTATTGAAGTAGAAGGTGATGACTCTATAAAATTAGAAGGNGGTTATGTAAANGGNGTTTCNGATGATTTNTTGAAGAAACAACAAGAAGCTGTTTTAGAAAANGTAGCAGATGCCGATCTTGTCATTACAACNGCNTTAATACCTGGTAAAAAGGCTCCTTTAATCATTTCTGANGAAATGCTTTCAAAAATGAAGTCTGGTGCTGTTATTGTTGATATGGCCGTATCACAAGGAGGTAATTGTCAAAGTAGCGAACTCAATAAAACTGTCTTAAAAAATGGGATTAGTATAGTTGGAGAAGGAAATCTACCTGGAACATTGCCAATCAATGCTAGTGAATTATTTGCCAAAAATGTATTAAACTTCATGTTGCACCTTACTGAAGAAAGCAAGTTTAAATGGGATAACGAGGATGAAATAACAAATGGTTCATTACTAATAAAAGAAGGCAACATATTACAAGACTACCTCAAAGATGTTAATAATCTTCAAGAAGTTAATTTAAATTAAAAACAATGGAAATAATACTCAGTTTTATAAATGATAATATTGAAATGATTTACGTCATTATATTATCTATAATACTTGGAATACAAGTCATAGAAAGTGTTCCAGCAGTACTACATACTCCTCTGATGAGTGGAGCAAATGCAATTCATGGTGTAGTTATTATTGGAGCTATAATAATTATGGGTAAGGCTGACCCTTCAAATACATTAGCTTTAGTATTGGGTTTTATAGCCGTAGTGCTTGGAACATTGAATGTGGTTGGAGGATTCGTTGTAACTGATAGAATGCTTGAAATGTTCAAAAAGAAATCTCCAAAGAAATAAATATGGGTACTTACACATTAGAAATATGCTATTTAATTGCATCTATTTGTTATATAGTTGGATTAAAAATGATGGCTGGTCCAAAAACAGCAAGAAACGGAAATTTACTTGCAGCAGGAGGAATGACTCTAGCCATTTTTGCTACAATATTCCTCTACCAATATGAAATAGATAATGAAAGTAAAAACCTGGGTAATTATATTTGGGTATTTGGAGGAATTATTGTTGGTACAATTGCAGGTTGGTTAGCTGCGAAAAAGGTTCAAATGACTGCTATGCCTCAAATGGTGTCCTTATTTAATGGAATGGGTGGTGCTTGTGCTGCCTTGATTGCCTTGGTAGAATTTCCTGACGCACTAGAACACATGCATGAACACTGGGATGTGTTATTTATGTCAACTATATTGTGTGGTTTGGTCATTGGAAGTACTTCATTTTCAGGAAGTATGATAGCCTACTTAAAACTCAATGGAAACCTAAAAAAAGATATACGCTTACCATTTTACAACATAATCAACACCATCTTAATAGTTGGAATAATCGGACTAACAATTTGTTTAGCCGGAGGACATATACCAGATGTAAATGAATTTACATTTTGGGCATGGATTCTTTTGGCTGGTGCAACTATTTATGGAATTATGTTTGTTCTGCCTATTGGAGGTGCGGATATGCCAGTTGTCATTTCCTTACTTAACTCTTTTACCGGTATGGCAGCTATGTTTGGAGGATTTTTATATGACAACATGGCTATGCTAACAGGCGGTATTTTAGTGGGGTCTGCAGGTACAATACTAACAGTTGTAATGTGTAGAGCAATGAATAGGTCGCTTTCTAATGTTATTTTTGGTGCTTTTGGAACAGGAGGAAGCGCCACAGCTGCCACATCTAGTGGAGAGCAAAAATCTTATAAAGAAACTAACTCTTCAGATTTAGCAGTNTTATTAAACTATTCTTCAAAAGTAATTATCGTTCCTGGTTATGGATTGGCTGTTGCTCAAGCTCAACATGTTGTGAATGAAATGGAACAAATATTAAATGATAGGGGTGTGGAAGTTAAATATGCCATACATCCAGTTGCTGGAAGAATGCCTGGGCACATGAATGTGCTTCTTGCAGAAAGCAATGTTGAATACGAGAAATTAGTTGAAATGGATGATATTAATCCTGAATTTTCAACTTGTGATGTAGTTATTGTTTTAGGCGCAAATGATGTTGTTAATCCAGCTGCAAAGGAAGATCCAAGTTCACCAATTTATGGNATGCCTATTTTAAATGTTGAGGACGCAAAAACAACAATAGTCAACAAAAGAAGTATGAATGTAGGTTATGCAGGAATTGACAACGATCTTTTTTACAGAGACAAGACAAACATGTTATTTGGAGACGCAAAAAAGGTATTGACTGAAATTGTTGGAGAACTAAAAAATTTATAAAAAAAGGGCTAATCTAAATCAGCCCTTTGTTCCTTAAGTTAATTACAGTTTATTTTTTTAAAAATAAAATATCTTTTGCTATAATCTCAGTAATGTAATTTTTACGCCCTTCTTGATCATCATACGTTCTGTGATTAAGTTTACCATCTACGCATATTTCTTGACCCTTGGTGACATATTNACTAATCATTTTAGCTAATCCATTCCATGCAATAATTTGATGCCATAGTGTATGTTGATTTTTATCACCATTTTCATCAAAACTTATTTCATTTGTAGCTAATGAAATTTTGGTATATACATGGCCGTTTTTGGTTTCTTCTAATGATGGTTTAGCGCCTACGTTTCCTATTAATTGTACTTTGTTTCTTAAATTATTCATATGTGTTTTAATGTTATAAAAGTTAATAATGGTGTCATTTTCCGNAATCGACATGGCAAAGAAAAACACCAAAAAAAATANAATTATAACTTTAACTAATTAACATTCGAATAAAAACGTTTAAAAACAGATATATTACTAATCTACTGTGGTTTAGCTCTTTTCCAACGATGATGNCTCCATAGCCAATATGGTGGGTTATCATTAATGTTTGACTCTAATTTTTTAGCAAAATCTGTAATAATAAATCCATGTTCTTCATTTTTAGGCTGATCTGTAATTAATTNAAAATGTACAGTATAGTAACCTCTTTTAATTTTTTCAATATGAACATANATTACTGGAAAATCATAGTCTTTTGCATATTTTTCAGCTCCAAATAAAAAACCTGTATCTTGATTTAAAAACGTAGTCCAATACGCATTTTTAACATTTGAAGGGCTTTGGTCAGATCCAAATATAATAGCTTTAGGAGATTCACTTTCTAACTCAAAATATTTTTTAGTTAGTTTCATTGGTATTAANTTAAGACCATACTTACCTCTAGTTGATCTCATTTTTTTATCATAAAAGGAACTTTTTAATGGTTTATAAATAGCAAACAATTGATGATTCAAATATAGTGGACAAGCTTGTGCAGTGATTTCCCAATTATTGTAATGACCACCTACTAAAATGACATTTTTTCCTTCCTTTANGTAATTGTTGACTAATTCTGGATTAGACATGGTTAATCTTTTGGATATTTGATTCTTTTTGATGGTAAAACCTTTTAAATTTTCAATAATTAAATCACAAAAATGAGTGTAAAATTTATTGTATATATCATTTATTTCATCAACATTCTTTTCCGGAAAAGATCTAATAATATTTCCTTTGATAATTCTTTTTCTATAGCGAAATATGTTTTTTAAAATAAAGCACAGTAAATCTGAAATTCTATACAAAATAAAGTAAGGTAACTTGGATAAAGGATATATTATGATATAGTATATGATGTGAGGCATGAATTTGTATATTTCGAGGCAAATATAATTTTATCTATAAGACTATTATAAATTATTAAATCGGATAAAAAACATAAAGTTAAAAATGTCACTGTAATAGATAATTACGATTCTTTTACATATAACCTTGTACATTATTTAGAAACTATTGTAGAGGAAGTCATTACGGTTAGGGTAGACGAATTAAAAGATGAGTATTTTAATACTACAAAACATATATTAATTTCACCTGGACCTGGATTGCCCCAAGATTATCCAGATCTTCATAAAATAATAGATCGTTATCATTTATCACATTCTATTTTAGGGGTTTGTTTGGGACATCAAGCTATAGCTACCTATTTTAAAAATCCACTAGAAAATTTAAAATTGGTTAAACACGGTGTATCAAATGAACTTAATGTAATAGATGACCAATGTTTATTTAAAAATTTGCCTGTAAAATTTCAAATTGCACATTATCACTCATGGAATGTTAAAACTGTTAATAAAGAGCTTATAATTAGTGCCATAGATGAGGAAAATGAAATCATGGCATTTCGCCATAAAACACTTCAGATATTTGGCATTCAATTTCATCCTGAAAGTGTATTAACAGAACATGGATTAACTATTTTAAATAACTGGTTAAGTCTTTAAATTTTAATACCTTAAAATTGAGAACGATATTTATAGAATAAGTTTACTTTTGCAAAATAGTTTTTTGCTAACATGAATATTTCCAAAACGTACGATCCATCTAAAGCTGAAGAAAAGTGGTACAACAAATGGGTTAATGCCGGTCTATTTAAGTCATTGCCTGATGATAGAGAACCTTATACTATAGTTATTCCACCACCTAATGTTACTGGTGTATTGCACATGGGGCACATGCTTAATAATACAATTCAAGATGTTTTGGTAAGAAGAGCAAGAATGCAAGGTAAAAATGCTTGTTGGGTGCCTGGAACAGATCATGCTTCCATTGCTACTGAAGCAAAAGTTGTTCAAAAATTGAGAGCCGAAGGAATTAAAAAAAGTGATTTAACAAGAGATGAATTTCTAGAGCACGCATGGGATTGGACACACAAACATGGTGGAATAATCTTGGAACAACTTAAAAAATTAGGAGCATCTTGTGATTGGGATAGAACAAAGTTTACAATGGATAAAGATTACTATGATGAAGTAATAAACGTCTTTTGTGATCTATTTGAGAAGGG
>PBXW01000117.1 GCA_002727735.1 Crocinitomicaceae bacterium | reverse complement strand
AGGATAACAGTAATTTTTTGATAATTCACCTCCTTTTTGATTCATGATTGATGCTCCTTTCGAAACTGCATCATCAATGAGGTTTTTGAGGTAAGTAGGTTTTTGAGGTTCTGGAAGTGGGGTTAAAAAAGAACCGTCTTCCCATGGTAAGCCATATTTTAGATTATCAACTGCCTCCGAAAACTTTTTCAAAAAATCATCCTTTATAGATTCATGAACATATAAGATTTTTAGTGCGGTACAACGTTGTCCATTGTAAGAAAGTGTTCCAGATATGCATTCACTTACAGCATGATTCAAATCAGCGTCAGGTAAAATGATAGCTGGATTTTTAGCTTCTAGGCCTAAAATAAGTCTCAATCTATTTTTATGAGGGTGCTGATCTTGTAATGCTACTGCCGATGAACTATGTCCAATTAATGCCAATACATCTACTTTACCTGTGCGCATTATTGGGGCAGCAATATTTCTTCCTCTTCCAAATAAAATATTTACTACTCCTGCAGGAAAACAATCTTTAAATGCATCCAAAAGTGGAGTAATGAGTAATACACCTAGTTTAGCTGGCTTAAATATTGTAGTGTTTCCCATGATAAGTGCAGGAATGAGCAGACAGAATGTTTCATTTAGTGGATAATTGTATGGGCCTAAACAAAGAACAACACCTAATGGACCCCTTCTTATATGAGCATGTATAGCATCCTCCTTATCAAATTTTGCACTTTTTCTGTCCAACATTTTGTAGGCATTTATTGTATCATAAATGTATTCCACCGTTCTATCAAATTCTTTGGTAGCATCAGGTTTATTTTTGCCTATTTCCCACATTAATAATTCGATTATAATTTCTCTTTTTTGCTTCATTTGAGAGGCAAATTTTTCGANACANGCAATTCTATCTTTAACTTTCATTGTTGGCCANNTNCCTTGNCCCCTAGAAAATGCTTNTACTGCTGCATTTAATGCNTCAATNGAACTTTCNTCATGCATNTCGGGGACAGANCCTATTAAAGTAGGNTCAGNTTCTCCTTCAGGATTNNTTGAAAAAAATATGTTAGAATATACATTTGCCATTGGTCCATCCCAAGGCAAAATATCACCTCCNACGAGATAAGATGAATAAACAATAGAAGGTGTTTTGATTGAAGTAGTGGTGTGCATAACTTATTTTTGTTTAACAAATTTAACTAAAAGCTAAACAAAAAGCAAATTTACACAACTACTTTACTGTTAAGTTATATTAAAATTAACAAGTGCAATCATGACAAGCACATGGATCACAAGAGNAATCACTGCANTTACCATTTAAGCAGCTATCACATTTACATGAACATGAATTTTCCATCTTTTTTTCTTTAAATTTAAAAAAAATAAAAATACTAATCCATCAAGTTTTAGATTCTAACTAACACCTTTGATTTCATAACTAACTCTAAATCATGCANATAAGAAGTCTATTAACATCCGTTTTATGTGTTTTAATCATNTCTCCATCATTTTGGNCTCAGTCTANTGGAGACACCATCACTGTACAAACATTAACATTTGCCGATATAACTAAAAGAAGAGGTTGGTANGTNTTTCCNAATGACACCAATCAATATCATAAAATTCTAATGTATTATACCTTAAAATGTGATCAAGCTACAACTCAGGATAATTATCCTTGTGGGGAGTGGGATTATACTACATACACTAGACTGTTTCAACATGAAAACATCAATTCTCCTTATTACTATTTAGGCAATACTACGCCTGATAATATCACCTACCTTAACCAACCCAAGTTTGATGTATTTCAACACTATGATTATCACACTGTAGTAACATCTACAATTAATGAAGATAGCTGTATTTTGGGTAACGGGGCATTGGTAACCGATGAAGTGTTTAATGATCTTACCAAATCTGGAAGAGCACAATATTTAATTACAAAAAATGAATTANTAAATCAAGGCATTTATGCTGGTGATTTAAATAAGTTAAAGCTAAATTTTACCAATTCTGGAGTTGAAGCTCAAAAATTGGTTATACATCTAAAACAAACCAGTTTAAGCCTGCTTAGTGATAGTGTTTTTGAAAATAACAGCCTGGTAAAAGTGTATGAAAAAAACACCCCTGAACTTCTTAGTGGTTCCAAAAATTTTCATTTTCTACAACCTTTTATTTGGAATGGAACAGACAATATAATTGTAGATATACAATATCTAACTTCATCTCATAGTAGTGCGCCAGCTGTTATTTCTGATAGTGCATTTACCAATGCTGGTTTATTCCAATTTCANAATGGTCATTTTGACTTTAATGATGATGATATAGTAGACATACCTGCTTCTGCTTTTAATAATATTAATAGTGAAATTACCATTAGCTTTTGGTGTTATGGAGATGAAAATAGAATGCCTTTTAATAGTTATATTTTTGAAGGTAGAGATCAAAATGGCTATCGCGTAGTTAATTGTCACCTCCCNTGGAGTAATAGCAATATTTATTGGGATGCTGGTAATAGNGGAACTGGCTCTTATGATAGAGTAAATCAATCTGCCAATTTTAATGATTTCGCTGGAAAATGGAATCATTGGGCATTTACTAAAGACGCTAACACTGGAGAAATGATNGCGTACTTAAATGGTGAAGTATTTATGAGCGCATCTGGAAAAACAAGAACCATGTCCGGTATTANCAAATTTAGAATTGGNGGTACAGCNGGTGNTAATTTTAATGGNGTTTATGATGGNAANATNGATGAATTTAGAGTTTGGAATGTTGCATTAGANCAACTAACTATTAAAAATTGGATGGANAAAACCATTCANTCCNCTCACCCATTCTATCAAAACTTGCAAGTTGCCTATGATTTCAATNATATTCAAAATCATCAATGCACTGATTACAGTCAAAACCAACATCACGGTACACTTTTGGGGCTTCCTGAATTACATACAACTAATCNAAATGAATTAAATTTTAATACAACATCTACNTCTGTTAGACCCCAAATGGGATTTTTTCAAGGGAGTTATACCTATTTTATAGATTCTACATTGTATAACGACACCATCATTGGTCCGTCACTTTCTGTGATTAAAACTCAACCATACGTAGATATGGCTGTTAGTGGNATTTCTAAAACTATAATAGATACAACTTATGCCTATGAGAGCGGATGGGGATTTATTTATGACCCTAACGGAATAAAACTAGATTCTGTTGATTTTGGTGAAGATGTGATACTAAACAATAATTACANACAGCATATTCATCAGTTACAAAACTATGTTACTCCATATGGAATTGGCTTAGATTTAGGGCCACAAGGTTTCAGGTGGGTATACGATGTTACTGATTATACACCATTATTCAAAGACACGTTGGAAATTAGAGCTGGGAATCAACAAGAATTAATTGATTTGAAATTTGTTATGATTAAAGGTGTTCCTGCAAGAGATGTTATTGACTTTGAGACGATATGGAGAGGAGATTACGGTCATGCAAATATTGCCAATGATATTTCATTACCTCCAGTAGATATTCCTTTAAATCCCAGCGCTAGTCATTACAAAATAAAAACACGAACCACCGGNCATTGGTTTGGTGGTTTTCAAAACTGTGCAGAGTTTTGCCCCAAGCTACATCATGTTAAAATTAATGGCATNAAAGAATTTGAGTGGTTAAACTGGAAAGAATGTGCAGACAATCCAGTTATTTCTCAAGGAGGAACATGGATCTATGATAGGGCTGGCTGGTGTCCTGCTACTTTTGGCACTACATATGACCATGAATTTTCTGATTTAGTAAATCCTGGTGATACTGTGAATATTGACTATGGCATGGAAGTAACCGCTGGCGGGATGGAAGGGAATTANAGATTAACTGTTCAATTGGTNTCATATGGAGACCACAATTTCCAGCANGANGCAAGTATTGAAGATGTATTAAAACCCAATAATTGGGAATATCATAACCGATTTAACCCCATGTGTGACCAGCCAGAAATAGTAGTGAAGAACAATGGAGAGCAACCAATAGATAATATAAAGTTTGAATACTGGATATGTGGCGGCCCACATGAATTTCACACATGGAATGGTAGTTTGAATTTTGATGAATCCACTTCTGTAACATTGCCTATAACAGATCAATCATTTTGGGACCATGCTCAATTTTGTAAAAAATTCCATGTTGTTATAACAGAAGTAAATGGCACCTCTGATGACTATGAAGAAAATAATTTTTACACCACTTCTTTTGAAGCTCCACCAGTATACCAAGAGGATATAGTTTTATGGACAAGAACTAATAATGCTGGAAATGAAACTAAACTATACGTTAAAGATGTTGATGGCAATAACATTTTTTCCAGGGTTAATTTTCAGAACAATACGCTTTACAAAGACACGCTAAATTTAACTCCTGGTTGTTACAAAATAGAACTTATTGACACTGATCATGATGGGTTAAATTTCTTTGCAAATAATGATGGAACAGGATTTTTTCAAATTAGAAAACCATCTGGTGCACCTCTAGAAGGTTTTGACTCTGATTTTGGGGATCAAATCACACATTATTTTACCGTAGGTTATGCACTTTCAGATGGATTGGAAAGCAATTTTATAAAATTAAATTGCCACCCTAATCCTGCAACAGATTACCTAAATATNGAATTAGANGGTTTTGTTGGNNAAGTAACTATTGAAATTTTTGATGCGTTTGGTAAAAAGGTAGGCAACGATGAGTTAATTTCAGCAATTACTAATCAGCAATATATTATGGAAATTTCTTCCTATGAAACTGGTCTTTATTTATTGAAAGTNACAGATGATTANCATACCAAAACCATGAANTTCTTTCATCAATAAATTTAGCGATTAAGGTTATTATNTATGATACAAAGAGTACAATTTTCCATCAACCCAGAAGATGTACATAATGACGATATACTCCGATCCAAAATCAAACCTCTAATTTCAAAGAACTTAGAAAGTTTTAATTACAAATTCATAAAACGTTCTTTAGATGCAAGGTCAAAAAAAATAAAAATTCAATGTGTTATTGATGTTTATATTGATGAAAACATACCAAATAACAAACCTTATTATAGTGCTAAAAATGTAGCAAAAGAAAAGAGTGTAACCATTATTGGTGCTGGTCCAGCGGGTCTCTTTGCTGCTCTGCACGCTATAAGTAAAGGAATAAAGCCTATTATTTTTGAAAGAGGTAAAAATGTAAGAGACAGAAGGCGAGATCTTGCAGATTTAAATAAAAGAGGCGTTGTTAATCCTGAATCTAATTACTGCTTTGGGGAAGGTGGTGCTGGCACGTATTCAGANGGAAAACTATACACTAGATCTAAAAAAAGGGGNGATGTGAAAACTGTACTAAAATGGTTTATTCATTTTGGTGCTGACGAAAATATTTTAATTGATGCTCACCCACACATAGGCACCAATAAGCTACCGAAAATTATAGAAGAAATTCGAGCAGAAATTATTAAGCACGGAGGAGAAATTCATTTTAACAGTAAACTAACTGATATAACAATTATTGATAATACAATAGAAGAAATTACTATTAATGAAAATAAGAAATTTTCTACTTCAAACCTGTTATTGGCCACTGGGCATTCCGCTNGGGATGTACTNTATCTTTTACGCGATAATGGAATAAAATTNGAAGCTAAACCATTCGCGTTAGGTGTAAGAATAGAACATAAACAGGAACTTATCGATAAAATTCAATATTGGGGTAAAAAAAGCAATGAATACTTACCTCCCGCTGCATATGCATTGGTAACTCAGGTGGAAGGGATTGGAGTATATTCATTTTGTATGTGTCCGGGTGGAATTATAGCACCATGCGCCACTCAATCTGGTGAGGTAGTTACTAATGGATGGTCNCCATCAAAAAGAAATAATCCATATGCAAATTCAGGAATTGTAATGACGATNAATCCAGAAAAACTGTCTNAAAACCACAAAACAGATCCATTTGTTGGTTTAAAATTTCAACAACAAATTGAAAANGANTGCTGGGAGAAAGCTGGAAAAAATCAACAAGTTCCTGCACAACGACTCCTAGATTTTATGCAAGACAAAAAGTCGTTTGATTTTCCTAGATCTTCATATATTCCAGGTATAAAAAGCGTGATGTTAAAGAATATTTTTCCTTCATTTATGATTAATAATTTCAAAAAAGCATTTAAAGATTTTGATAAAAAAATGCCTGGCTTTCTAACTAATGATGCTGTTATTCATGCTCCAGAATCAAGGACTTCATCTCCAGTGAAAATACCAAGAGATAAAATAAGTTTAGAAAGTCCGCAGGTTGAAGGGCTTTATCCGTGTGGTGAAGGAGGTGGTTATGCAGGAGGAATTGTATCTGCAGCCATTGATGGAATAAACTGCATGCGAAAAATTATAGAAAAAATTAATTGACTTTAACGCCTTTGGCTGTTCTTTTATTGTAATCAGTATTTCTAGAACTTTTCTTCTTAATCATAAGTTGAGGTTTATTTATCATGCTATTGGTTCTGTATAAGTGTCCATGATATTGAACTCTTCCTTTATAGGAGCTTAGAACTGTCTGACCTTGTTCGTTTTGTGCTAAATCCTTTTTAGTCCAGCTATTGGCCTCAAAATAATAAATTTGATCTGCGCCTTTTTTAAATATTAGATAATTATCTTCTTGTTCACCTGGCTCAAATTTAATATGCACTTCGTTGGGTAGTTTTTTTACCAAAACTCCAGGTGTATTTTTTTTAATTTCAATCTCTTCTATCATCTGTCCATTCATAATAGTAACCTTACCCTCTATTACATCTGTTTCTCTTTCAGAAACTACGCGTTTTAAATTGATCGATTTGGAATTGTAATACTGAATTTTCTCCATATCTAACTTCTGTCTTTCAATATTAGCTCTTAATCCACCCGTAAAGATCACCTTACATGAATTAAAACTCATTAAAACTACAGCTAGAAAAAAAGATTTTAAAAATACCTTAAGCATACNTTCAAATTAATGATTAATGAGTGGTAATATTAATAAATATACTTTAAAAACAANCCAAACTTCATGAGTCAAATAAGATAAATTATTCAGATTTATACCAATATTTATAATTTTACGCTAAAATTACATTCCTAAAAAACAGTCATTATGGATATTTTAGATTTTGAAAACAGTACTTACAGTGTTAATCTTAGGAAATTAACTAAGAAGTCTAGGTTAGGATTTGGTTACAACAGTATCAAACACATCACCATTCAAGACATTCTTATCATGAATAAACATAAAGACCTTATTAAAATCTATTATGGCCTAGGTAAAATAAATTTTACNGATGACATTCTTGANGAATTGGGNATTAGTGAAGATATGAGAATTGACAAGCCAGGGAAAATAGAAGATTATGACGAAAGAGATGTAATGGTAGATAAAGCCGTTCGNGCNGTTAAAGCTAGNAAGAAAGCTGAACACCAAGCNTTCAAAAAAATGGCNGAAGAAATGAGAAANAACGAAGAAAANTTCAATGAAGAAGACAATAAAAAAACTAGTGAATAACTACTTTTTTAATGTCGTTATTTGTTCTAATAAAGTAAATGCCTTTTTTAACTTGACCTAAAGAAACTAAATTAGCATATCTACTGATTACTTTTTTTCCACCCAAGTCTAACACCTCAAAATTTGTCATTTCGCCATTTGAACAATAGATTGTTTGATTGGATGGATTATATACAATTTTAGAAACCA
>PBXW01000116.1 GCA_002727735.1 Crocinitomicaceae bacterium | reverse complement strand
AATAATTATTTTTTTCAAACAATTAATTTGAATTAGCATTATTGGTAATTAAAATTTTTAACTTAATACCAAATCATATCAAAAATGAAATTTAGCCGTCTTTTATTCTTAATCATTTTTATATCGATACATATAAATTCACTTGCACAAACACCTTCACCAGCTATTCTTGCTTCAGATGTTACCGTTACTCCTGGACAAGCTGTAGATGTTATTTTCACCTCTGACAATGATGAATTTTGGAACATAGTTACATTTAATGGGACCATAACATGGGATCCTTTAGTATGCACTTATTCTGGATTAGTAAGCTCTCAGCTTTTTCAAATGAATTCAGCCAATTTTGATGCTAGTCAGGCAGCAAATGGTATTTTAACATGGAATTGGATGCATATGATTACTATTGGTCAATCTATTCCAAGAGGTCAAGAGATATTNACCTTAAAATTTACTGCATCAAATACTGGAGGATTAAGCACTAACATAGATTTTAGNAGTACTCCAAATCCAATGTATTGGAATAATTTTGCTGGATGGAGTGGGACTACTCATACTACNCCTGGAACATTTACAATAATTGGTTGTCCTCAACCCATTGCCAATTTTTCTTTCACCAATAATGGTTTAGACTTCAGTTTTTCCAACACAAGTCAAACAAGTGGAAATACTGGTTTTGTNTGGGATTTNGGAGATGGCAGTACATCAACTACTTTAAACCCTACTCACACTTACAACAATGATTCAACTTATATGGTATGTTTATATTTAACAGATTCNTGCGGTTCTGATACCATTTGTCAGAATGTNCAGCCATGCTTTTTNCCNACCGCTAATTTTGTTTATACTAATAATGGTTCAATATGGGACTTTACCGACAGTAGTTCATCTGGTCCGAACACTTCGTGGGAATGGACTTTTAGTAATGGTGGAGGAAGTTTAAGTCAAAATCCATCTCATTCATTTGCTGNAGATTCATCTTATATTGTTTGTTTGACCATAACTGATNATTGCGGTCAAGATACCTTTTGCGACACCATTTCAACATANAGCACAGCAAATTTAAACTCCATTTATAACTTCCCAGTAATTATTTATCCAAACCCCNTGANANACCAATTAAANATTNATTTAAATNAAGAATTCAAAAAAATTAATTTACAGATTTACAACACACTTGGACAAANCNTATTTCATGAAATGTATCAAAATCAANATAGGATATCAACAAGCCCAATAATTAAAAATGGTTTNTATATTTTGGAAGTAGANGCTGATAGTGAATTTTATTATTTCAACCTNTTAAAANNATAAAATGGACATNATTAAATTAAAAGAAAAACTANCNTTAATTNAAGATTATTGGAATCCANGAATTGTAGGTGAACTAAATGGCCAACACATTAAATTAGCAAAAATTAAAGGAGAATTTATTTGGCATAAACATGATAANGAAGATGAATTTTTTATGGTTCTTGAAGGAGAATTAATTCTATTATTTAGAGATAAAAAAGTAGTTCTAAAAAAGAATGATTGCTACATAGTTCCTAAAGGAGTAGAACACAAACCCATAGCAGAAGAAGAAGTAAGTATTATGCTNTTTGAACCAATATCTACNATTAATACNGGAGAAACAGAAAATGAAAGAACTGTAANAGATTTAGAAAGAATTTGAGATGAAATTTAAATTATTTCAAATAGATGCTTTTACAGATAATGTNTTCAAAGGAAATCCAGCATGTGTTGTGCCCTTGGAAAAATGGTTGGATGATCAAATTCTATTAGAAATAGCCAAAGAAAATGCAGTAGCTGAAACTGCTTTNTTCACANCTGANGATGACCATTTTAANTTAAGATGGTTTACACCTGATATTGAAATGGACTTATGTGGTCATGCAACCTTAGCAACAGCTCATTGNATATTCAAAGAATTGAATTANAAAAAAGAAAAAGTCATCTTTAAAACAATGAGTGGAAAATTAGAGGTAACCAAAATTAAAAATGAATATCAAATGGTTTTACCCTCAAGACCTGCAATAAGNACACAGCTTCCANTNAATATTTTNNATTCACTTAATATCAAGCCAAAAGAGATATACAAATCAAGAGATTATCTACTTATTTACGAAGATCAAAAAGCTGTTGAAAATATTATCATCAACAGGCCANTATTTGACGAAATCAATATCAATCCTGGAGGNGTTATCGTATCGGCCAAAGGGGATNATTGTGACTTTGTGTCTAGATTTTTCACTCCCCAAGCTACCATCCTTGAAGACCCTGTGACTGGTTCAGCACATTGNACACTTACTCCCTATTGGAGCAAAAAATTAGGAAAAACAAAACTAAAGGCTCAACAACTTTCATCAAGAGGAGGTTTATTAAGCTGCGAGCTGAAAGAAGACCAAGTTTATATATTAGGTAAAGCAATTACCTACTTAAAGGGAAGTATAGTTTTGTAAAAAATAATGCTTAGACTCACCCTTTTAACTACTTTTTAGGTTTACATAGAAAACGCTATTTATCCTATGATAAAATAATTTTGAATTAGAAGCGTTAAATTTAAACNCTAATAATTTCAATATGAGGTCAATCAGATTTTTTTCACTAATTATCATTCTANGCATAATGGTTTCATGTAACAAAGATCAGGCAATTTCTATGCATTGGGATGAAACTGGTTGTTNTAATCCTTGGGACAACTTCATAACATTAGATACATTTACAACAGAAGCATATCACCAAGGCATCAACGATTATTTAACTTCAGAAGGAATAACAGTAAATTATATTTCATCTGAATTGGATTCTTCTAAAATAGAATATTGTTTTGCTTGTCATTGTAAAACAGGGAAAGTTATAACAATCAACATTCCAAAAGAAGATAAACGAAAATTAAAAAGATTGAGCGGCAATAATCAATTTGGTTTAGCTTTTTATTAAAATATTTAAATGAAAATTCAATTCCAAATAATTTATCTTTTTTCTTTATTATTAATAACAGGTATTTCTTGTTCAAAAAAAATCAATGATGATATTTACTATCATGAATTGAATAATCAATATGTGTTCATAACAGAAATTAACGCGCTACAAGCTAGTGATGATCCTATTTCAAACCATATTGATAGCATTTTATCAGGTTTTATAAACACATCTATTATTTCTACTGGAAAGCAATATATATATCTTGATGAAAATGAATTGCCTGACCTGTATTTTGAAATAATAGATTTAAACGAATTTAATGCCAATAACCTTCCTACCGGTTTTGATTCTTTAGCAGCGAGGGCTGGATCAAATACAGTGCAATTTCTAGATAACTCTACGTGGCATTATGCTGATGCGCTGAACTATGATGATGAGATTGGACCCAATGACCTCTGGAGTGAAAATAGCGTAGTTTTGGGGACTTTTGCTAGTGCAGGTAATTTTAATGGAAAAGGGGACAAATACATGGGTTTTCGAATACCAAATAATGGAAAATACAATTATGGTTGGATCAAATTAAATTGTAGCCAACATAATGATACTTTAACCATTTATGAATTTGGATATCATAAAACTNTAAATAGAAAAATCAAAGCTGGACAGCACAATGGTGCTGANCAATNATGNCTAANTGGGGTANNTAAATNNAATATTCTTTTTAACCTTNCTNGAAATACTTCGATGTACNGGACATTGAAGTGCAGCACGTTCTAANATTNTTCTAGTTTTTTCATCAAAATTGNTATTGAAATTTATAGCTATATCAATACAATCAATCATCCTTGGATTTGAACGCATCGTTTTCTTTACACTTGCAGTTGTACCTGCTAATTCAATACCTTTTTTTCTTGCTGCAATAGCCATTATGGTTAAAATACAACTCCCCAAAGCAGTACAAACCATGTCTGTTGGTGAAAATGATTCACCTAACCCTTCATTATCTTTAGGCGCGTCAGTATGTATGGTTTCATTAGAGTCAACATGTAAAGCTGAGGTTCTCAAGTTACCGTCATAGGTAATTTCATAAGTATTCATAATCTAAAAGTACTAAAGAGAATTATATTAATACAACCAACTATTAACATTTGTGAAAACATAATTTACTGAAGAATGTTAAATTAGTCTTTGTTATTAAACTTACTTAATAATTAATAAACTGATTTAGAAAAATTACACATGATTTTAAGAATACTTCTATTTCTAATTATAAATTTTGGTGGATTATTCATAGGTGGATTATTCACTGGAGAAGGTGTTCCATCTGATTGGTATCAAAATTTAAACAAAGCCCCATGGACTCCCCCAGGATGGGTTTTTGGTGCTGCGTGGACCACCATTATGATATGTTTTTCCGTTTATATGGCCATACTTTGGAAAAAAATTACATTGAAAAACTTGTTGTACCTATACATTGCTGAGTTTATTCTAAATGTGATTTGGAATCCACTATTTTTTCATTTTAAGTGGATTAATGTTGCACTATTAAGCATTAGTTTATTAACCATTCTTATCATTTACATGGCGGTTTCATTAAGGGTTGAAATGAGGTATAAAACCCTTCTAATTTTTCCTTATTTCATTTGGCTAATCATAGCCACATCATTAAACGGATACATTGTGTTATACAACTAAACATTGAAGTTGTTGATAAAATATGTTAACATATAAATTCCAATAAAAAGTAAACGTAACTTAGAAGTGTGAAAATTACATCCGTTGTATTCTCATTGTTCTTTTTTACTGGCACATTGTTGGGTCAACGTGAAATTAATTCCAATTTAATATCAAGTTCAATTGAACTCAACGGATCTTTTGATGAAGTTGCATGGGAATTGGCAAATTGGGAAACTGGATTCACACAAATGAGGCCATTCCCAGGTGAAAAAGCATCTCAAAAGACTTCAATAGCTATGCTTCATGATCAAGAAGCATTATACATTGGTATTAAATGTTTTGACAATCCGGATTCCTTATCAAGAGTACTTTCCATAAGAGATGATTTCAACCCCAATTTAGACATGGTTGGGATTTTCATAGACACCTATAATGATAGGCAAAATGGCTTTTTCTTTGGCATAACAAGTAGAGGTGTACAATTAGATGCTAAAATTTTCAATCAAGATTTTAATGACCTGTTTAATTTAGTTTGGAATAGCCGAGTAAAAATCAATGAAGAAGGATGGTTTGCTGAACTTAAAATACCCTACTCTGCCCTACGATTTCCTAAAATAGAAGTTCAAAATTGGAATATAAATTTTGCCCGCCAAATTAGTCGATTTAGAGAAGAAGCTACTTGGCAACCTGTTAACCCCGATTTAGAAAACTATTTGTTGGAAAGTGGAAAAGTTAAAGGTATAGAAGACATTACACCTCCTTTAAGATTAGCCTTCATACCCTTTTTATCAAGTTATTACAGCTTTTCTAAAAATGAAAATCTTGTGGCTTCTTACAATGGTGGAATGGACATAAAATATGGTATCAATGAAGCCCTTACATTGGATGTTACCTTACTTCCGGACTTTGGTCAAGTTGTTTTTGACAAACAAGTGCTCAACATTAGCCCTTTTGAAATTCAATTCAACGAAAACAGACAATTTTTTACTGAAGGTGTAGAACTTTTTACCAAATCTAACATCTTTTACAGNAGAAGAATTGGTGTACAAACATCATCCAAAGTTTATCAAGGTCAACTTAATGAAAATGAACAACTAACTGAAGTTCCAACATCAGTTCCTCTAATTAATGCCAGCAAAGTTTCTGGACGTTTAAAAAACGGACTTGGCGTAGGTGTTTTTAATGGTCTAACAGCTCAACAACAAGGAACGGCTATTAATACAGATGATGACTCTGAAAGAGCTATAACTATTAGCCCAATNAGTAATTACAATGTTTTTGTGTTGGATCAAAATTTAAAAAACAACAGTTTTGTCACGTTTACCAACACTAATGTATGGCGTTTAGGAAGTTTCTATGACGCTAATGTTTCTGCATTAAAGACAAAATTAAATTCTAGATCCAATGATTATTTTATTGACTTTGATTTGAAAGTATCAAATATTATAGATGAAGAAACTGAATTAGGACATTCATGGGGACTTGAAACTGGAAAACAACGTGGCAACTTCACATTTGGATTAAATTACTATGAAGAATCTGACACTTATGATCCAAACGATTTAGGTTTTTTAAGAGCAAATAATGAACGTTCTGGAAGATTTGAAATTGGCTATAGAAACTTTAATCCCAGTATTTTAAATTTGAACAAATTCTTTTCCAACTTTTCTATTTCAAATCAACGACTTTATGCACCAAATCTATATGGTGGGACCTACTGGCGTGGAAATTTAACCATGATNAGCAATTCTTTTAANGCNATGGGAATAAGANTNAACGGNAANATNAATGAAGTAAANGANTANTTTGAACCAAGAGTATGGGGAGAGAACTTTATNAGACCTGTTTGGACAAGCTCAAGAGCTTGGGTATCTACTAATTATCAAAAACCTTTTGCTATGGATNTTGGATTAGGTTACACNAACGTACAACGTGATAATTGGTGGGAATGGGACTACAACTTTGAANTCCGATTTNGAGTAAGTAATCAATTATTTATTATTCACGAATGGGATCAAGATNTACAATACAATAGTGAAGGTTATGCCGTAAATTTTGGCACCCCGGTAGATGAATTTGATGGNATTTTATTTGGAAGAAGAGACAGANTTACNACNACTCAATCATTAAAAATTGAATACACAGCNACTAACCGAATGGGATTAACATTTCAATTAAGACACTACAACGCGAAAATTAAATACAACCAATTTGCTGAACTAATGGGTAATGGGAGATTGAATTATCTAAGCAATTATACAGGATTAGACAGTGATGGGAATTCAGTTTATGACATCAATTATAATGCCTTTACTATAGACATGTTAGTAAGGTGGGTTTATCTTCCTGGAAGTGAACTAAATTTTGTATGGAAAAACTCTATTTTTACTAGTGATGAAATGGTAAATGAAAATTATTGGAATACACTAAACAATACGCTTAGGAATGGACCAATGAATACACTATCATTAAAACTCATTTATTGGCTAGACTATCAATATCTTAACAAAAAAAAGAGAAATGAAAATATGTAAAATCATACTATTTATGGTTGTCATCACAACATCATTTGGACAGCAACAAATCAATAAAACTTTATTTTTTGACGGTCAAAACCGAAGTTACATTGTTTATATACCAGCATCTTACAATGCAAATTCAAGTACTCCCGTTCTATTTAATTTTCATGGTGGTGGTGGAACTTCATCTGGATTCATGAATAATGAAAATGACATGAGACCCATAGCAGATACTGCAGGTTTTATTGCAGTTTATCCACAAGCTGCAATTGATCCTATTGATGGAAGTAATGCCTGGCTGCATAAAACTCCAACTACCCATAATGATGTTTATTTTATTGAAGCTATTATTGATAGCCTTTCATCTGAATTTAATATTGATAATAATCGCATATATGCATGTGGATATTCTGAGGGAGGGATTTTCTCTTATGAATTAGGGTGCAGACTAAATAATAGAATTGCTGCATTTGCCTCTGTTTCGGGTAGCATGCTAACAGATTCTTACAGATTGTCTAACGGTTTTGGTTCATGCTCTCCAAGTCACCCTACTGCAGTTTTATTAATCCCAGGCACAAATGATGGGAATTTCCATTCCATGTATAATGGATTTCAACCTTATTATCTTTCAGTAGACGAAATCACCACTTACTGGTCTAATCACAACAATACTAATCCAAATCCAACCATAACACAAATTCCTAACACTAACACAGCTGATGGCAGTACGGTAGAAGAAAGAGTTTGGGAGAACGGAGACAATTGTGTAACTGTAAAGGAGCTAAAGGTAATTGGTGGAGATCACGATTGGCCTGGAAGTTTTGGCAACATGGATATTAGTGCTAGCCAAGAAATATGGAATTTTGTTTCAAAATACAATGTAAATGGACTAATAGATTGTGGACCTACAAATGACAATATTGAAAGCTCTAATTTTATCCAGGTTTTCCCTAACCCAACATCGTCAAACTTAAATATTGTAAACACTTACGATAAGCCAATATTGATAGAATTATATGATATAAAGGGAGAAAAATTACACACTGAAATAGTTAGTAATAACACTACTACAATCTCATTAAAAAATTACAACAATAAAATTCTATTCCTAAAAACATTAGGTAGAACATATAAAATTATACTGTTGTAAAATTTAATCATTGGTTCTATGCTATTAATGAAAGCTCATTTATATTTTTAAACAAAAAA
>PBXW01000115.1 GCA_002727735.1 Crocinitomicaceae bacterium | reverse complement strand
ATTCCAATTTACTTGTGCAATTCTAAAATCATCTTTTAAAGCCATCTGTATTTTAAGAGATTTATTAAAAAAATACAGCGCAGAATCTTCATTTATATCATGATATAGGTTTCCTATATTGCTATATAAAAAACCAATTGTAGTAGAATCCCCAGCGTTCTCAATATTTAAATTTAGCGCTTTTCTATACTGAACTAATGCCTTTTTTGGGACATTCATTAAAGTATAAACATTACCTAAAACATTGTAAAATGTAGATTGACAACTCCATCTCTTTTCACATAATGTGTCATTCAATGCTTCATAAGAAAATCCTATTGCTTTATCATAATTCCCACTTCTTGCATTGACCATAGAATTAATTAAATAAGAATTTAAAATTGTATTACTATGATTGATCTTTTTTGAGAATGCCAGATGTTCTTCAGCTAGTATGACTGCAGAATCTACATTAGATCTAAAGTGTTTTTGATATATGTATTCTTTGAGAGCATCTGCTCTAACAGAATCTATAACTGATGTATCATTCCATACCTTTAATAATGAATCTGAATTATCTTGAGCATTTGACACATAATAAGTGGAGAGTAATAAAAATATGCCAATTATTCTTTTCATTATAAATTAAAACCCATAACTAATACATCATCGATCTGCTCATTATCTCCCATCCAATTGAAAAATCCTTCCTTAAAATGGGAAGTTTTTAACTTGTTTTCCTTTACTGCATTAGACAACATTTCTTTAAATCTTGTGCTCCCCATGGATTTATTTTTTGGACCACCAAATTGATCATAATATCCATCAGAATACATAAATACCCATTCATCTTTTTTGAGCTTAATTTCATGAAGTTCATAATCTCTTCTTTTAAACTTCTCTTTTTTTGAATAGAACCCGCCTACTGGTGTATAATCCCCTTTAATTTCTTTTAATTCCCCTTTTTTGTTAATGATGTATATTCCATTTCTAGAACCGCTAAAAACTAATTTCCTTTCTTTTTTATCAATTAAGCAGATGGCTAAATCCATCCCATCTTGAATAGCATCTTTTTCGTCTTGTTTGAGTACAGTTACTAATTCATTATTAATATCAGATAAAATTTGATTTGGAGATAGCGGCTTATCCCCTGTTGAAGATTCAATAAATAAATTACCCAAAACAGTGATAAAACCGCCTGGAACACCATGACCAGTGCAATCAGCTGCAATGGCAACAGCCTTATCACCAAATGATTTAAACCAATGGAAATCACCTCCTACAATATCCTTTGGAAAATTAAAGATAACGTAGTCTTTAAAATAATCCTTTATAAGATCTTCGTCTGGATAAAGTGCCCTTTGAATATATCTTGCGTAATAAATGGAATCTATTATTTCTTTATTTTTTTGTTCTATTTGTTTTTTATTACTTTCTAACTCCTCATAAGCATCATCCATTACCTTTTTTTGATCTTGTATAACTTCTTTTTCTTGTTGGTTTTTTTGATATCTAATCCAAATTAAAATGGAGAAAACAACTATTAAAAACAGAATCAGTACAATACCATTGGTGATTTTACTCTGAGACTTTAACTCAGCATTTTTCACGGCCAATGAAGCGTCAAAAACACGTTGTTTTTGAAGATTAACTAAACTATCCCTAACTAATTTTTTATCATATTCATATTTTATTTCCGCTTCTGCTACCGCAGTTTTATTTTCTTCTCTATTAACACTATCGTTAAGCAGTTGTGAATTTTCAAGGAAATCCAATGCCTTTTCATTCTGATTTAATTTTTCATAAACCTTAGCTAATACCTCCAAAGAATTTGATTTTAGGTCCAATAGCTGATCATCTTCAATTAATTCTAACGATAAATCACCATACTTTTTAGCTACAAATAAATTGTTCTGTAATAAGTTAAGCTCGGACAGATTGTAATAATTTTGAATCAAATAAAAATTCATTTCTAGTTTTTTAAATATTTTCGCGGCCTCCTCAGTTATACTAATGGCTTTTTTATATTGTTTTTTTTCTTTAAAAACTAGGCCAAGATTGGATTCTAACATAGCAATATCAATCTGTAAATAATATCTTTCATCAGAATCAGTCTCTGTTTCTAAAGAATTCTTCTTTAGTTCCAAAGCTTCATAAAAAACCTCAATAGCTTTATCATAATCACTTAAATAAAGAAATACCAGCCCATAATTATTGAGTGTAAATGATATATTTTTGAAGTCATTTTGAGATCTAGATATTTTCAAAGACTTTTCGTAATAATTAAGTGCTTTTTCATACTGCTGTGACTCCATATAAACCATAGCAATATCGTTATATGACTCAGAAATTTGTGTGCTATCACTATTATTTTCTCCCAACTTTAAAACAGAAAAAAAACAATTTAAAGCAGTTTTATGGTTTCCTAATTGTAAATGGATGTAACCTTTATTTGTTATACCATCAGCAATTTTATAATTGTTGTTTTTTTTAGAAATAGATATATATTCTTCAATAATAATTAGTGCGCTATCAAGATCATAAAAAGTTAAATCATAGGATAAATCATTTAAACTATCTAGTAGAATAGAATCAGACTCACTTATAACAAATGGAGACGAAATTGAATCCGTAGAGCTTGCTTGAAAAGCCATAAGTTTCAAACAAAAAACAACAAGTGTAAATAGTTTAAGGAACCTTATCATAATTTAAATCCAATCACTAATACGTCATCAATTTGTTCCTCATCCCCCATCCAATCAAAGAAGTAGTTTTTAAAATCTGGAGCATTTGTTTTATTCATCGTTACAGCTTCTTGCAAAATCCCTTTAAACCTTGTACTTCCCATAGATTTATTTCTTGGACCACCAAATTGGTCATAAAAACCATCTGAGTACATAAACAACCATTGATTTTCTTTCAGCTCAAATTCATGAAGTTGATATGTTCTTGAAGTACTGTCTTCTTTTGAAGCTGCAAAACCACCCACAGGGGTTAGGTCACCCTTAATGGAATGAATCTCATTTTCATCAACAATATGAACTCCATTTCTAGATCCACTAAATTTAATTTTCTTGGTTTTTTTGTCCACCAAACAAATGGAAATATCCATACCGTCTTGTATAGAATCTTCTTTGTATTGTTTTAATAATGAAACAACGCCATTATTTAAATCTGATAAAATTTTATCAGGGTCTTTAAGGCCTTTTTTTAGTGACTTTTCAATGACCAAACTTCCTATCATAGTCCCAAAACCACCTGGAACTCCGTGCCCTGTACAATCTCCTGCTACTATAACAGCTTTATCTTCAAAAGATTTGAAACAATAAAAATCACCCCCAACTATATCTTTTGGTAAATAAAAGATGAATTGATTTTCAAAGAATTCTTCTACAGCCTGTTGGTTTGGTAATAAAGCTTTTTGAATGTATTTGGCATAATTGATAGAATCCATTATTTCGGTGTTCTTCTTCTCCAACTCTACCTTTTTTTCNTCTAATTCATTAAATGCTAAATCAACCTTCTCTTTTTGNTCNGCAATTATTAATTTTTGTTTTATACTCTCTTTATATCTAAAATAAATAAGGACTGAAAAAACAATTAATAGCAACAAAATAATTAAAACACCTATGATTAAATTTTTTGTGTCTTTAATTTTTGTTTCACTAAGGGCTAGCTGTGTTTCATTTAATTTTTCTCGCTCAATATTTTTAATGCTATCTTCTTGTACTTTTAATTCATACTTACGTTGTAGCTCTCTTTTGAGCGTTTCTTCAGAAGCTTTCATTTTATCTATGGAATCGCGAACGGAAATGTATTCTTTGTAATAGGTTAATGCCTCCTTGCTGTTATTTATTTTCTTNTANGAATAATACANTGCTTNAGNNGCTTTNTNTATTNTAGAAATATTNTCTTCTNCNTTTGACTCTTCGTAAAATTTTAGGTAATATTCTAAAGCTATTTTATCCTGATGTAAAGAATCGTAAGCACGAGCATACGTATAATANAATGGTGTAGGATTTGATTTCAAGCTATCAACCATTGATTTAACTTCATTTAAAATNTTTAATCCTGTCTTGAAATCTTCTTTTAAAATATAATTTTCTGCAATATTGTGAAGAGGAAGTACCTTGTCAATCAAATAGTCCTGGTCTTTGACCATATTATATGACTTTTGAAAATAGTATATAGCAGAGTCATATTCTTGTTGATTTTGGAAAATGACACCGATGATACCATATGTTGAATTTTCTATATTTTTATGGTCATAATGGGAACTGTCAAGAACACGAATACTGTCTAGTAGTAATCGACAATAACTTAACGCTTCATTGCTTTTTTCTTGGTCATCTAAAATATCAGCATATCTATACATAAATACGAGATAGTGAATTTTATATTTTTGCTTAGGACTATTCTGTTTACATAAAGTGACATACTTCAAAGAAGAATCTATAAAACGTAAAGATTCATAAAAGTTTTTCTCCTTTCTTTTATTGAAGGAAAAAAGATCATAACTCATGTAAGAAATCACCCATTTTCTAAATGAAATTTTGATGTTTCTCACTTCATTTAATGACTTTTCTATATAGAAATAAGATGAATCTCTGTTAACTGATTTGAAATAGTTTGCCTTTTTTCTGAATGCCATGGCAACCTGAAAAGCGCTGTCTGGATAATCTTTAATTAATTTATCTGCATAATACAAACATGAATCACTTTGTAATTTAATATAATGATGTGTTAATTCATTATATGCTTTATAGTACGAAGAATCAAGCTGTTCACTTTGCTCAAAAATTTTTTTAAATTTTAAAATACTTTGAGCATTAGAAAAACAGCAAAATATTAAAACAAATATTAGGCTACTGAAGATTCTTTTCATTAGTTAAATTTAACCATAAGAAGTGAAAAAAAATGAATTTAATGTAAATAAGTAAAAGTTGCGTAATAATTACACTTGAAACCCTATTACCAAGACATCATCAATTGGTGGTATTTGACCTCTCCAGTTGTTATATTCCTCTTTAAGAATAGCAACATTTTCATCAGAACTCTTAACTGCTTTTGACAAATGGGCCATAAACATATCCATTCCCAAAGACAACATTCTTTCTCCTCCAAGTTGATCATAATATCCATCAGTATACATGAAAATCCATGAATCTTTGTTAACTGTGAGTGATGTTGATGTGTAATTTCTTTCTATTTCCTTACTTTTTTTGGAGTAGTACCCACCTACTGGAAAAAGATCTGCATCATAGTATTGTTTGTTGTTTCCGTCCAAAACAAAAATGCCATTTCTAGCACCGCTAAAGCTGATTTTTCTTGTCTTTTTATTAACTACACAAATGGCTAAATCCATTCCATCTTGCATAGATTCTTCATTATCCTGCTTAAGTACTCTTATGATTTCGTGATTTAGCTTCTCCAAAATTTTAGATGTATCCAAGTAGTTTTCTTGAACAATTTTATCTAATAATAAACTACCCATCATGCTCATAAAGCCTCCAGGAACACCATGGCCAGTACAATCCACAGTTGCAATTACGGCTATATCTCCAAAAGATCTAAACCAATAAAAATCCCCACCAACTACATCTTTAGGTTGGTAAAAAACAAAATGATTACTAAAGAAATCCTGCATCAAATGTTCGTCTGGTAAAATTGATTGTTGTATTCTTTTAGCATAGTTAATACTTTGTAAAATTTGTTTATTCTTCTTCTCTACATTTGATTTTTCTTCTTTCAATTGTTTTGTACGTATTTCTACTTTTTCTTCCAACAATCGTTTATCTCTTTTTAGTTGAAGTTGTCTTAAGTAAAAAATGCCAGAAATGAGGCCAATTGAACCAAAAATAATAAGCAGAATAAACCAATTTTTTTGATACAAGTGAGCATCAATTCTAAAGGAATATGAAATTTCATCGCTGAAAATTCCATCTGAGTTGACAACTCTACATCTAAAATTATATGTTCCAGGATCAAGGTTATTGAATCTGAATGAAGGATATTTTGTGCGAACATTCCACTCTTCATCTAAACCTTCCATAAAATATTGATATTCCAATTTTAATGGATTTGTTGTAGTAATTCCTTTAACCTCAAAAGTTAAATCATTTTGAGAGGGTTTAAAAAAAGGATTTATTGCCTGAAGTATGTTATTAACATTACCATTTCTTAATTGCCAAACGTTTGGAATTTCACCTGATAACTTGATTGACTCCAATGATAATAATGGAGGAATTAAATTAGGTACATCTTTTTCAGGCAAATAATGAACCAATCCAGCTGATGTACCCATCCAAACTGTTCCTTTTTTATCTAAGAAATTGGAGTTTCTTTTAAAATCAACTCCAATTAAACCATCTGCCTTATTGTACTGTCTTGGAGTGAAATTTAATCCCTCTGAAATTTCATCTTTAAAATGATTTATTTTAAAGAGGCCTCTTGAAGTTCCAAAAAGTATGTCACTATTTTCTAAATATTCAAGGGTGAAAATTGGAGTTTCTGGAACACCATTTTGTTTTGTGAATTTTTGACATTTTATAATTTCTCCATTATTCAATTCTACAAAAAACAACCCATGGTCTGTGCCTAAAATAAGATTCCCTTTCTTAGTTTCTCTTATGACATATATGCCATTGATGCTTAAATTAAAACTTTTGAAGACCCTGTCTCTAATTCTTGACAAACCGGTCTTAGATCGAACCCAAATATCTCCATTTGAGTGAGCATAAGTAACAGGCAACCAACCTTCATTACCAATTCTATTTTCACCGTAAAAACTCTTTAACTTAAAGTTTGTATCTAATTGAAGTATCAGGTTTCCATTTTCTAATGGAATCCAAATACTCTCATGCTGGTCAATACACATACCCACTGTGAAAATTAATTCACCATTTGAGCCTATGGAAGGTATCTTTTTATTCAGTTCTTTTAAAGTGGATTTACCTATTTTATTTGAACTTAATNTAAACTTCTTTTCNTNTTTNAGNTTNATNTNATATNAACGNATTCCTTTATTNCGATCATACATTATNATATTATCATGCTTGTCAATTACAAAATTGGAGATATTTCCATTTAAAATCTTTTGAAAATCAGTTGCTCTTTCACCCTTTTTATACAATCCAAATATTGTACAAACCCAAATATTACCTTCAGAATCATCCCNAGTACAAGAAACATTTCCTTTAATATTATTTACTTCATTATAGCAAAAAAATGGGCTTTGNCTAAACTTTAGTACTCCGTTATCTGTAGCAACCCAAAGATTATTTTCCCTATCCTTAAATAGAGATTTTAAAATGGAATAATTAGTCCCGTTAATAAGCTTTATTAACTCTAAACCATTAAACTCATACAAGTTATTTTTAGAAATAAAATATAATTCTTCATTAATAACCTCAGCGTCACTAATTTCACCAATATTATTAACCTCAAATAATGAATCTTGTTGTATTAATTTTTCATCTAAAATTATTTTTAACTTATTGTCATTTAAAACCCAATTTTTACCTGAGTAACTAAAAACATTTGAGATACTACCTATGGTATTTGGGAGGTAAGATTTTCCATTTTCAGTTATTTGAAGTGAGGAATTAAATTTATCATCCGAGTACACTTTATAATCAACCGAATCAATTGTCGTTCTAAATAATTCAATTTTATCTTCTTCCTTAAAAGTCGAATCAGTTAGTTCAAATGATGAAATTCGTCCATCTGACAATCTAAAAACAATCTTATTTTCCTGGGATTTAGTATCAATATTTACTATATCTGCTCTGAAGGAACTCAATGCAGTAGAGTTCAAAACATTTTGATTTCTTATAACTGCCAATCCACTTCTTGTGCCAATCCAAATATCACCATTAGCATCTTCGGCAATTGATCTGGTTTCATGAGATGGCAAATCGTTTTTATCAAATAGTTTATAGTTTATACCATCAAAACTACACACCCCATCATCTTGTAGAATCCATATATAGCCTCTTGAATCTTGAAAAACTTTAGAACAATTAGCACTTAAACCCCCTACTTCTGGAGGGAAATGCTTATAGCGGTTGGTATTTGATTGACTAAATCCAAATTCTAACAACAAGAAAAAACAAAAAAAACTTAGGCTTTTCAACAATATATTTTTCTTAACCTTTAACATCAAAGTTTTAATTGATTAAAAATTACCACTAATATTGGTTTAGTTTTTGTAATGATATCCTAAATATAAAAAAACAACATTGATTAAAAACTTAAAATACTTTTTACTATTCTCTAATTTGATGGTTTTTTCATGGGTTTATGGCATGAATGACTCTCTTCATCAACTTAATTATGACCACACGTTAGTGTTATTAAAAAATGATCAAAATTTAATTCCATTAAAAAACTTGAGCAACCAATCAATTGCATCAATTGACCTTTCAAACTCACATCATTCATCCTTTCACCATACTTGCAATAAGTACACTAGTGTTAACCATTACAGCTTTAATACTTTTAGTTCAAAAAGAATGATTCGAGCTATGTCAAAAGAGGTAAAAGACTATGAAGTTGTTATCCTTGTTGCTGACACGCTACATGAAGAAATGAATGGATTATTTGAACTATTGAGTCAAGAAAAAAATATAATCCTTTCTTATTTAGGAGATGAAAAATTTGACCATTTTGATGTCATCAGCCAATATTTTAGTGCTATCATTTATTCGCCCAACAAGTCATCTAAAGAATATGACTTGACTAGTCAAATAATTTTTGGTGGTTATCCAGCACAAAATACCTTATCAAAAAATCTTAATGATACCCTAAAAAAAGGATTTGGACTAACCACAGAAAAAATAAGGTTGTCATATGGAAAACCAAAAGATTTGGATATTAAAGAAGCTAAACTATTGGAAATCGACAGCATAGTTAGTCATGCTATTAATGAAAAAGCCATGCCTGGATGTCAGGTTTTAGCTGCTAAAGATGGACATGTTTTTTTGCATAAATCTTATGGTAATCACACTTATGATAGTAGCGCAAAAAGGGTTGTAAATAATGATATTTACGATTTAGCATCTATCACTAAAATTGCCAGTTCCGCTCTTTCTTTGATGCAATTAGAATCGAGGGGAGAATTTTCTGTGGATTCTACACTAGGATATTATTTGCCAGAAATGTTAGATTCTTCCACTTACAAAGACTTAGTAATTAAGGATATATTGACACATCAAGCTGGACTTGCATCATGGATTCCATTTTTTCTTAATACCATAGTTGAGGGTAAACCATCTTATGAACTATACAGTAAATTTCCATCTTCAATTCATGAAAACAGAGTAGCTGAAGACCTTTATGTATTAAGTTCATATAGAGACAGTATTTTTCAATCCATTCTTTCTGCAAAACTCAAGAAAAAGAAAAAATACAAGTACAGCGATTTGGGGTACTATTTTTTAAATGAAATTATTTCCAAAATAACTGAAGAAAATCAAAACAATTATGTAGAGAAAATTTACAAGCAATTGGGACTGAATAACATTGGATACAACCCAAGAACTAAATGGGATGTATCAAGAAT
Organism: Crocinitomicaceae bacterium; assembly: GCA_002727735.1. GTDB lineage: Bacteria > Bacteroidota > Bacteroidia > Flavobacteriales_D > Parvicellaceae. The sequence continues at coordinate 8,374 of PBXW01000115.1, read as the reverse complement.
CCCTCCTACAGAAAATGACACTTTATTTAGACATCAATTGGTACATGGAGATGTTCATGATCAAGGTGCTGCATTATTGGGTGGTGTTGGAGGACACGCTGGATTATTTTCAAATTCTAATGATTTAGCTGTAATAATGCAACTTTATTTAAACAAAGGAATATATGGAGGAGACACCTTAATAGAACCAGCTATTATCGACAAATATACATCTGCTCCATATTACGAATCTAATGATAATAGACGTGGAATTGCTTTTGATAAACCTGTTAGAGATGGCGCTGGTGGTCCTACATGTTTTGAATGCATGTCTCTAAGTAGTTTTGGACATTCAGGATTTACNGGCAATCTAACATGGGCTGATCCGGAAAGNGGTATACTTTATGTATTTCTATCTAATAGAGTTTACCCAGACGCAGANAATCATAAGTTAATTTCCATGAATGTAAGAACGGAGGTGATGCAAGTAATTACAGATGCTTTGGACATTAAATTTCCTTTACCAACACAATAGCATTAGGCCCCTCATTAAAAAGTAAATCTAGCATACTTAAGTTTGGATGAAAACCTATTTTGTCTTCAAAAACCTGGATGTATTTTATGGATGAGATTTTTTTAACACTTGGTTTTTTTGGATGAATCTGATTTCTGTAATCTGAAATAACTTGATTATTTGGTATATAATAAGTGGAATTTGAAATGGACAAANCTGTGTTAAGACACTTTAAAATAGCATCCATAATTTGTTTATTTAAATCTATTAAGAAATCAATTTTATTATCATGAAAAATAGNTTTAAATTCATGTTCATAATACTCAAAATAGGGAGATGTTCTATAGGCACTTTCTAATGATTTCCAATGAATTTTTTTCCAGTTTTGAGAATGATCAATCTTTAAATCCTTCATCATTGATTTACCGCCAATTCTCTGAATAGGAACAATTAAATTTAGTGGACCGTTAGCTCCTGCAATTACACAACGATTTCTAAAGGACTGTTTTTGATAAAATTCATGAACATCTAATACTACGTGATCAGACTTCAATAGCGCAGCATAGTAATCGATATTACCAGCATATACTGAACTGAATACGTTATCGTAATTATTTTTACTCAACAGTGGAGAAAATTCTGTTCCATCTGATACCTGTTTCTTGATTTTTAGAGAACCAAACAAAAGAGGCCGTACCTACTACATGATCTTCTGGGACAAAGCCCCAATANCTTGAATCAGCAGAACCGTGTCTATTATCCCCCATTAACCAATAATAGTTCTGCTTAAATGTATATGAATCTGCAATTTGACCATTAATTAAATATTGTCCATTNTCATTTACTGAAACCTCATTTTGCTCATAAACCTCAATGGCTCTTCTATAAATAATCCAGTTTTTTTCATTCAATGTAATGGTTCCTCCTGCAGCAGGGATATATAAAGGTCCAAAATTATCTCTAGACCAATTAAATCCTGGATGGTTGGGGAAAATAGGACAATAATGAAAATTTTTCTCATATTGATACCCTTTTGGTTCGTTTTCTGTAACAATACTATCCCAACCANGATATNTCAATTTAAGTTGCTCTTTGGTTTGATTGCTGCANGTAATATATTCCACAATAGATCGCTCCATATTNAANGTAGTATCTAAANTTACNTCACTACTNTCTGNATTNTAANTAGAGTCAANATAAGCCACNTGNGATTGCATNACAAAGTTGCGGTGCTGTGAAATATCTGTTTTGTAATATATTTCATAGTCTTCAAACAAGAGGCTCATTAGGGAATAACATCGCTTTTTTATAATTCGCATAAAAACGATGATTAAAAATGGATTCTTCAGGGTAAGTTTCTGATTTACCATTGATGAATATTTTATTATTTATTATTTCAAGTGTATCTCCTCCAACAGCAACACATCTTTTAATGTAATTTTCTTTTTTATCTACAGGAAGTGTAGTAATTCCATCTGTTTCAGATAAATAACCAACAGGAGATATGGCTATTGAACCTCCATTTAAAATTTTATTTCTTGCCGCATTCATGTATTTGGACTCATACTTTTGATATTGATCATAGGATAGTGTTGATTCCTTGTCAAAAGGATGTGGTGCATTAGGATTTACAATTTTAAATGCTTTCAAATCCATGGCACAATTGAAATAGGCCTCATTTCGTAGTATAGCATAATAATCATGAGCTACTACTCCAGGGTCTAATATTACAGTATCTCCTACTGGCCAATTAAAGACCATGATGTTTCCTCTTTTTATTTCACCATAACCAGGCAGTCTACTGTATTCAGTACTAAACCAATCCGTAAAGGAAGGAATAAATGTTCCAGGAATTCTATTGTGAACAAATGGAATAGAAATAGGTGTTTGAGGTAGTTTAGGACCATATTTCATTTTGTTAACGAATAAATAATCACCAATTCGCATGGTTTTTTCCATGGAGCCTGTTGGTATGGTAAATGCTTCAAAGAAAAAAGACCTGATTATGGATGCTGCAACAATGGCAAATCCAAGTGCATTGGTCCACTCACATGCCATCGTCTTTTTATTGGCTTTATCTCTTGAACCTAAAATTCTAAAAACAATATACAATGCATGACCAACAAATGGAGCTATAAAAAANAATGTTAACTGATCATGCCAAAATCTTTTATCTCTATCTGNCTTTTTAGTCCAATCTGTAGGCTCAACAACGGTTAAATTTTTGGTATAAGCTAAATAAGGCATATAATACCATGGTAAAAGGACCATAAGTAATGTATCCTTAACACTGTATCTTCCAAATAGACGGGCTGTTTCTACATTACATCCAATGGCAACAATNAGGTTAACAAATGGCACAATAAAAAAGAAAATCCACCACCACGGCTTCTTGATAATCTTTAACCAAATAAAAATATTATAAATAGGTATAAACCCTTCCCAACTTTTTCGGCCATTTTTTTCAAAAATCTTCCAAAGACTTCCGAAATACACACCAACCATTAAGTAAAGTAATACGTATGGTACCATGGGTTAAAATTTAATTAAATCGTTCATATTGTATATTCCTGTTTTTCCTTTCAAAAATTCAGCGGCTAATATCGCTCCCAAAGCAAAACCGTTTCTGTTTTTAGCTTGATGTGAAAATGTAATCTCATCTATATCGTTTTCATATTTTACCACATGTGTTCCTGGCACATTTTTTTCTCGAGAGGCATGAATAACAATGGTCTCTTGGTTATTTTGCTTCCCCTCTATCCACTTACTATAACGATCTAGCTCTTTAATTAGTATTTCAGCAGTAGATATAGCTGTACCACTAGGAGAATCTAGTTTTTCAGTGTGATGAACTTCATTTATAGTTGTATTGTAATCATTATACTGATTCATCACGTTTGCTAATACTTTATTGATATGCCAAAAAATATTAACTCCTATAGAAAAATTAGTAGCTGTAAAAAGTGTCCCTTTTTTATCTTGACATAACTTAATTATATGATCATAATCTTTATACCAACCTGTAGTTCCAACAACAATGGGCACATTTTCTTCAAAACAATTCTCTATATTTTGAACAGCACTTTGAGGGTTTGTAAAGTCAATGACAACATCTAATCCGGAAATCTTTTTAGGATCCCAATTTGGTTCATCTATAATAGCTCCAATGGTATGATTTCTTGACTTGGCCAGCTTTTCAATCATTTTGCCCATTTTACCATATCCTATTATTCCAATATTCATCACGCTCAGCAAATGTATACAATACTATATATATTCAATATTCTTTTTTTAGATTCAAAGGAGATTTTTGTAATCGATGGGAGTTTTTTAAATTTGCCCTCTGTTAATTTATGCACTTTAAAATTTATCATAATTTCATATTTTCCTTGATATTTATTTTATTTCTAGGAAGTCATCACGCTCAATTTCAATTAAATGGAGGTGCAAGTACTTTATCCTGTAAGTGTTACCAGTTAACTCCAGATGTCAATAACATTGCTGGATCAGTATGGAATATTTATCAAATTGACTTAAATCAACCTTTTGACTTTGCTTTTACAGTTAATTTAGGTTGTAACAACTTCAGTCAATGGGTTGGAGCAGACGGAATGGTTTTTGGACTCCAACCAATAAGTACCAGTATAGGTTCTGCTGGAGGTCAAATGGGATTGGGAGGAGTTGTGCCATCACTGGGTGTTTACATTGACACCTACCAAAACACAGCACATGGAGATCCATTCAACGACCATATTTCCATTAATTTAAATGGTGATGTAATCCACAATACCGCCAATAATTTAGCGGGGCCATACGATTTAGGGGAAGTTGAAAATTGCAATTATGAACCGCTTAGAATAACTTGGAATCCATCTACAACGCTAATGACGGTATATTATAATAATATACAAGTTCTTACCTACACTGGAGATATTGTTAATACTGTTTTTGGAGGGAATCCCATGGTTTATTGGGGATTCACCGCTTCTACAGGTGGAGCTAGTAATTTTCACCAGTTTTGTCTTGATGTCCCTGATGTTAGCATTGACACTACTAATATGATAACTGAGGCCGAAACATGTGATTTAATCAATGGTAGCATTAGTGGAATAGCTATTAATGGGGGAATAACTCCATACCAATGGACTTGGAATGGAAATAGNTCCATTAATTTAGATACAGCTAATTTAGAAGGTGGAACTTATCAATTAAATGTAACTGATGGTATGGGTTGCACAACCAATACTACAATTACTGTGAATGACATTGCAGCTCCCGAAATCGATACTGCTAACTTATTGTTATCCAATGAGGATTGCGGGCAAGATAATGGTAGCATACAACAAATTGGAATTTCATCCAATGCTGATACCCTAACCTATTATTGGAATGGCGTTGTTTCGGATTCTTTGAATCTTTACGATCTTTCTGAAGGAAGCTATCAACTCATTGTTATAGACAATAATAATTGTAGTGACACGCTAAATCTTAATATTGTTGATACCAATTATCATCAAATTGATATTGGATACAGTGCATTAGTATTAGAAGCAGATGAGCCAATAGATTTCTATGAAACTTCAACAGATAGCTCAACAGTTTGGTTTTGGACATTTGGAGATGATTCTACAAGTGTGCTTAATGAACCTACCCACACATATAGTTACGCTGGCATTTACACTATTTGCCTTGTAGCATCCAATCAATATGGCTGTTCAGACACTGCGTGTGTTGATATTGAATTGGAGCCTGCAGAAATTATTATTCCCAATATATTCACCCCTAATGGTGATTTGGTCAATGATAAATTTGAAATTCAAGGAATTAATGATCGTTTTGGGATTAGAATTTTTAACAGGTGGGGTAATTTACTGTTTGAAGAAAAACCTTACCTCAACCAATGGGATGGAATTAACAACAATGGTTCATTATTAAATAACGGGACATACTATTACATTCTGACCAATGAAATAGATGAAGTGAAAAGAAATGGTAGCTTTATGCTAGTGAAGTAATTTAAATGTTAGCATCTAACTTTTCAGCTAGCTGCTCTTTAGGAACTGCACCAACTACTTTGTCTACGACCTCTCCATTTTTTAAGAAAACAATAGTTGGAATGTTTCTTACACCAAACTTGGCAGCAATACCACCGTGTAAATCAACATTTACCTTTCCGACAACAGCTTTACCCTCATATTCAGAAGCCAAGGCGTCTACATGGGGGCCAACCATTCTACATGGACCACACCATTCAGCCCAAAAATCAACCAAAACTACTTTGTCTGATTGTAATGCTAATGATTCAAAATTATCGTCTGTAAACTCAAGAGCCATAATGCAATTTTTAAATTTTGACCAAATATAAATTAAATACTGAATTACAATTCAAAAAAATAAATTTACTTATTGTATTTCTTCCAACACAACATTCTCCTTAAGCTTATAGATATATTTTTCCATTTTTGATTTATTNATTGAGTAACCTAAAAACCCATTTAATTTTTGAAGTTCTTCCAAAAATTCATTGGAAACATTGGTTTGAAATTTTCTGGAGTTTAGTGTAATATAAGACTTGGATTCTTTGTCTAATAATTCAAAAATTAGTTGTTTTTTCCCTTTATGATTTTTAACTAATTTTTCAATGGATGAAATACTGCTTTGTTTCATTTCTTCATAATCCCACCTCAAAAATAAAGATGAAGTCAATTTTTCTCTAACATCATCTAACAATTCAATTTGTTGAATTCTAAATTCTTTTTGAAACTCATCCGATTTATAATATTTAGGCCTTTGCTGTACTTTTCCCTTTATGTATAGAAAATTGCCAGGAACTAAAAAATGCATGAATTTTAAGTATTGTTCGCCAAATAACCTGAACTCCATTTGGCCTTCCATATCTTGCAATTCAATTAAGCCATATTTTGTACCCCTTCTACTTTCAAGATTTGCCGCTGAATTAGCTAAACCAATGAAGGAAAATTCTCGTTCTGGTAATTCTTGTAGATTTTCATTTAAAACTTTGAGGTTGATATCACAGAAGTATTTTAGTTCTAGTTTATAATCTTGTAAAGGATGGCCTGTAATATATATACCCACCACATCTTTTTCTTTGGTCAAAAGCTCGAAGGTACTCCACTCTTCAATCTGAGGTATTTTAGGTTCAGCCAATTCAACTGTCTCACCAAATGCATCAAATAAACTGGCTTGATTTGTATTGTTTTTGGATTGGAAGGATTGGCCAAATTTGATGGATTTTTCTATAAGTGTATTTTGCTGTTCATCTAATGCAAAATATTGTGCTCTGTGAGTTCCAGANAAAGAATCAAATGCACCAGCCATAGCTAAGCTTTCCAACACTCTTTTATTGCAATCTTTNAAACTAACTTTTTTGACAAAATCGAAAATAGAATAGAACTTACCTTCCTCTTTTCTGAGTTCAACAATATTTTTTACAGGACCGTGCCCTACTCCCTTGATAGCCCCTAAACCAAAACGAATTTCCCCTTGCTCATTTACTGCAAACTTGTACCAGCTTTCATTCACATCTGGGCCAAGTACCTTTATTCCCATACGATTACATTCCTCCATAAAGAATGTGACNGTTTTGATGTCGTTCATATTATTACTCAATACAGCAGCCATATATTGAGCAGGGTAATGGGCTTTTAAATAAGCGGTTTGATATGCAATTAATGCATAACAGGTACTATGGGATTTATTAAATGCATAAGAGGCGAATTTCTCCCAATCTTTCCAAATTTTTTCTAGAATTTCAGCATCGTGACCACGCTCACCACCTTGTTGTAGGAATTGTGGTTTCATTTTGGAGAGCAATTCAAAGTTCTTTTTACCCATGGCTTTTCTCAAGGTATCTGCTTCACCTTTGGTAAAACCAGCTAATTTTTGAGATAATAACATGACCTGCTCTTGATAAACAGTAATACCATAAGTTTCTTCTAAATACTCCTTCATNGCNGGCAAATCATATTCGATTTCCTCGTTACCGTGCTTTCNTTTAATGAAACTAGGAATGTACTCTAAAGGACCTGGCCTATACAAAGCATTCATGGCAATTAAATCAGAAAAAGCAGTTGGACGCAGAGATTTTAAATGCTTCTGCATNCCAGGAGATTCATATTGGAAAATACCAACGGTTTCCCCACGCTGAAAGAGTTCATATGTTTTTTCNTCATCAAGTGGAATGGCATCAATATCAATCTCCTCATTGGTCATGGCTTTGATGATCTTNACTGTATCTTTGATAAGGGTTAAAGTCTTTAATCCCAGAAAATCCATTTTNANCAACCCAGCTGATTCAGCAACNGCATTATCAAACTGAGTGCACCACATATCAGAATCCTTGGCTAATGNTACTGGAACAATATTTCTAATATCTGACGGGGTAATGATAACACCACAAGCGTGTATNCCTGTGTTTCTCAATGATCCNTCAATTAATTTAGCTTGCCTGATTACTTCCCCNTCAAGTCCTTNCTCNTCTAATTTATTNATNAGNTCTTCTGCATTTTTNAGCTGNTCTGCATTTAATTTTTCTTTTACNTCTTCTTTTGACCAACCAAATAACTTATTTAACTTAACATCAGGGACCAATTTAGCCAATCGATCGGTTTCTGGTAAAGGTAAATCAAGTACTCTACCTGTATCTCTTATGGAAGATTTAGCAGCCATTGTTCCATAGGTAATAATCTGTGCAACCTGACTAGACCCATACTTATCAATGACATACTGTATTACTTTTCCACGGCCTTCATCATCAAAATCAATATCAATATCAGGCATACTAACTCTATCTGGATTTAAAAATCTTTCAAAAAGTAAATCATATTTGATTGGATCTATTTTGGTAATTCCTAGCGCATA
>PBXW01000114.1 GCA_002727735.1 Crocinitomicaceae bacterium | reverse complement strand
GTGCTTTTTCCGATGCCAAAAATATAAGTTAAACCTATGACACCTCTTTTATTTTTTGGTAAATCTATACCTGCTATTCTTGCCATGATATTATCCTTGTCTTTGTTTGAACTTTGGGTTCTTTTTGTTAATTACATACAATCTACCTTTACGTCTTACAATTTTGCAATCCGCTGATCGTTTCTTTATGGAAGCTCTTACTTTCATTTTTATTTATTTGTATCTAAATGTTATTCTCCCTTTTGTTAAATCATAAGGAGACATCTCAACTTTTACTTTATCACCAGGAAGAATTCGAATGTAATTCATTCTCATTTTACCTGAAATGTGAGCAGTAATTATATGACCATTCTCCAGTTCAACTCTGAACATGGCATTTGATAATGCCTCGGTAATGGTTCCATCTTGCTCTATTGACGTTTGTTTAGCCATATTAATTACTTTTTTCTTTTAATACTTTTTCAATTTCTTCAAATGATGATAAAACTTCAGTTTGGCCATTGGTCATTATGGCTACATCGTGTTCAAAATGGGCAGATGGTAGTTTGTCTTTTGTAATAATAGTCCATCCATCAGCTAATTGAGCCACCTCTTTTCTACCCAGATTTATCATGGGTTCTATTGCTAGAACTATTCCAGGTTTTAACTTATGTCCTCTTCCTTTCCTACCATAATTAGGAACTTCAGGTTTTTCGTGTAAACCTCTTCCTAAACCATGGCCAACTAATTCTCTAACTACACCGTAACCATTGCTTTCTGCGTGTTTTTGTACTGCAAAACCAATGTCACCAATTCTATTTCCAGAAACGGTTTGTTGAACAGCTAAATCAAGGCATTCTTTAGTTACATTAAGGAGCTTCCTTATATCTGGATTAACTTCTCCAACTTCAAAAGTGTATGCTGAATCTCCATAAAATTCGTCTAATAAAACGCCACAATCTATAGATACAATATCTCCATTTTCAAGTGGCTGATTATTAGGTATTCCATGTACAACTGCTTCATTCACTGAAGTACATAATGAATTTGGAAAACCACCATAACCTAAGAAACCAGGTTCAGCACCATGATCTCTAATGAACTCCTCTGCCAACTTATCTAAAGCAAGCGTTGAAACACCAGGCTCAATTTTTTTAGCAATTTCTGCTAAAGTTTTACCAACAAGTAAAGAACTTTTTCTAATTCGTTCTATTTCTTCTCCAGTCTTGTAAAAAATCATGGAAAAGAAAAATTTATAGGGCTTGACTCATTGTCACTGCAGACGCTGAAGATCTCCCTTTAATTCTTCCTCCTTTAATTAGACCATCATAATGTCTATTTAAAAGATGACTTTCAATTTGTTGTAAAGTGTCTAAAACAACACCTACCATAATTAGTAAAGATGTACCACCAAAGAAGTAAGCAAATCCTTGCTGAACACCAAAATTCATTGCAAAAGCAGGTAAAATGGCTATAATTCCAAGAAAAATAGATCCAGGGAATACCAACCTTGAAATTAAACCATCTATAAAATCTGCTGTCTTTTTTCCCGGTTTTACACCTGGGATAAAAGAACCATTTCTTTTTAACTCGTCAGCCATTTGGTTTGGATTCATCATAATAGCTGTGTAGAAGTAAGTAAATACTACAATTAACAAAAAGAAAACTGCATTATACCAGAAACCCTGAATGTTTGAGAAAGTGGCTCCAAATGAAGTGTTCTGAAATATTAAAGAAGGTAAAAACATTAATGCTTGAGCAAAAATAATTGGCATAACACCTGCTTGATTAATCTTTAAAGGAATATAGCTTCTTTGACCACCAGCTAATGCCTGTCTAGACCCTCTTCCAATAACTCTTTTTGCCGTATGAACAGGTATCCTTCTAGTTCCTTGAACTAATAATATAGTTACTAATATTACAACTAAAAGAATAACTAATTCAACTAGTAAAATTACCAATCCACCATCGTAAATTTTAGCACCAAGTTCTTGGAAGAACGATCCTGGCAATCCAGCAATAATACCAATAGTAATGATTAAAGAAATTCCGTTGCCTATTCCTCTATCTGTAATTCGTTCACCCAACCAAGTAACAAACATTGTCCCAGCAGTTAATATAGAAACTGTTTGTATCCAAAATAATGGGGATTGAGCAAAAGATGGAAGTTCAACCGAGCTGCCTACATAAGCCCACATATAACTTGGAGATTGAAATAAACAAATAAGAATAGTAAGTATTCTTGTATACTGATTTATTTTCTTTCTACCACTTTCACCCTCTCTCTGTAAACGCTGGAATGTTGGAACAGCCATACCTAATAATTGCATTACAATGGAAGCAGAAATGTATGGCATAATTCCAAGGGCCATAATTGAAGCTCTTGAAAATGCTCCACCTGCAAACATGTTTATAAGATTAAGAATACTGTTATCAGCGCCACCTGAAGCATTCAATTGCTCAACATCAATTCCAGGTAAAACGATGTAAGAACCAATTCTATATACCAATATCAAAGATAAAGTATAGATGATTCTCTTTTTTAGTTCATCAACTGTCCAGATCTCTTTTATGACTTTGAACAAATTTTTCATTCAGCTTTTGATTTCTTTTTTTCAATTAGTTCTGCCTTTCCACCAAGTTCTTCAATTGTAGATTTAGCCTTAGCTGAAAATCCATGAGCGGAAATTGTAATCTTAGCTTTTAATTCTCCTCTACCTAAAATCTTAATTAAATCTTTTTTATTAGCTAATCCACTTTCAACTAACAACTCTGGCGTGATGGATTTTGGTTTACTTTTTTCCACCAATGATTGGATAGTATCTAAGTTTATTCCCTTGTATTCAACTCTGTTAATATTCTTAAATCCAAATTTAGGAACTCTCCTTTGAAGAGGCATTTGACCACCTTCAAATCCAATTTTAGTTTTGTAACCAGATCTTGATTTGGCTCCTTTATGTCCTCTAGTAGATGTACCTCCATGTCCAGATCCTTGACCTCTACCTACTCTCTTTTTAGATTTAGTAGACCCTTCCGCTGGTTTTAGTGTGTGTAATTTCATCAGTTCTAAATTTCTTATTTTTCAATTCTTACCAAGTGTTCAACTTTTTTAACCATACCTAAAATTTGAGGTGTAGCTTCATGTTCAACAGTTCTGTTTATCTTTCCTAGGCCTAAGGCCTTTAATGTTAGCTTTTGTCTACCAGTTCTATTGATAGCGCTTTTAACTTGAGTAACTTTAATCTTTCCCATAACTATTTTTTAACCGTTATAAACTTTTTCTAAACTTACCCCTCTTTGCTGAGCTACACTATTCGCATCCCTAAGCATTGATAAAGCTTTAATTGTAGCCTTAACAACGTTGTGTGGATTAGAAGAACCTTGAGATTTTGCTAATACATTTTTAATACCTGCACTTTCTAACACTGCACGCATAGCACCACCAGCAATAACTCCTGTACCAGCAGATGCGGGCTTAATAAATACTTGAGCACCAGAATATTTTGTTTTTATAGCATGAGGTAATGTTTCGTTAATAACTGAAACTTTAATTAAGTTCTTCTTAGCATCTTCAACTGCTTTCTGAATAGCTTCTGTTACTTCATTAGCTTTACCAAGTCCATGTCCAACAATATTCTTTTCATCACCTACGACAACAATAGCAGAAAAGCTAAAATGCCTTCCACCTTTTGTAACTTTAGTTACTCTGTTAATAGCTACAAGTCTATCTTTTAATTCGATATCTGTTGCTCGTATTGTTTTGTTTAAATCTGACATTATTTAATAATTAAAATTTTAATCCGTTTTCTCTTGCAGCATCAGCCAAAGCCTTAACTCTTCCATGAAATAAATATCCATTACGATCAAAAACAACTTCCGTGATCCCTGCTTTGGTTGCAGATTCAGCAATCATTTTACCAACTTGTTTCGCTTGATCAACTTTATTTGTTTTTTGTGCTTTTTCTTCATGAAGAGAAGCTGCTGAAGCAAGTGTTTTACCTGAAACATCATCAATAATTTGCGCATAAATCTGTTTGTTACTTCTAAAAACAGATAATCTTGGCTTATTAGCTGTACCCGAAATGTTTTTTCGTATTCTCTTTTTTATTCTTGATCTTCTATTTACTTTAACAGTACTCATTTTTGTAAGTATTTATTATTTAGCTGCAGTTTTTCCTGCTTTTCTTCTAATCACTTCTCCTTTAAACAGAATACCTTTTCCTTTGTATGGTTCTGGTTTTCTGAATGATCTGATTTTCGCAGCAACTTGTCCAATTAATTGTTTATCAAATGATTCTAACTTAATCATAGGATTTTTACCCTTTTCAGTAGTAGCAGTAACTTTAACTTGCTCAGGCAATTCAAAAATAATTGGATGAGAAAAACCTAGCGATAATTCTAATTTTTGGCCTTGAGCTTTAGCTCTATAACCAACACCAATTAATTCTTGTTCGATAGTATATCCTTTTGATACACCTTCTACCATGTTGTTGATAAGAGCTCTATATAATCCATGCTTAGATCTAAGTTCTTTATCATCATTAGGTCTTGAAAGCGTAATTTGACCTTCTGCAATGTTCACTTTAATTTGTGAGTCAACAGCTTCAGAAAGCTCTCCTAACTTTCCTTTTACATTTACCACGTTTTCTGCAGTTAAGTTAACCTCAACTCCTTCTGGTATTGCTATGGGTGAATTTCCTATTCTTGACATTTCTAAAATTTTAATCTACGTAGCAAATTACTTCTCCGCCTACGTTTTGTTTTCTTGCTTCTTTGTCTGTTATTAAACCTTTAGAAGTTGAAACTATTGCAATTCCAAGACCATTTAAAACTCTTGGCATTTTTTCAACTCCAGCATATTTTCTTAAACCTGGCTTACTTACTCTTGTTAAGTTGTTAATAGCAGGTTGCTTTGTTCTTCCATTATATTTTAAAGCAATTTTAATAACGCCTTGCTTGTTATCTTCAATAACTTTATAGTTTAAAATGTATCCCTTTTCCATTAGGATCTGAGTCATTTCTCTTTTAACATTTGAAGCAGGTATTTCTACTACTTTATGCTTAGCGCTGATTGCGTTTCTTAACCTTGTTAAATAATCTGATATTGGATCTGTTGTCATTGTTCCTTTTTTTATATTACCAACTTGCTTTAGTTATTCCAGGTATTTTACCAGCAACTGCCATTTCTCTAAATGTCACCCTAGAAATACCAAATTGTCTCATATAACCTCTTGGCCTTCCAGTTATTTGGCAACGATTGTGCTTTCTTACACCCATAGAGTTCTTAGGTAATTTTTGTAATTTATACATAGCCTCCCAGTCACCCTCACTCTGAGCTTTTCTAAGTTCAGCTCTTCTTTCTTCATACAGAGCTGCAAGTTTTGCTCTCTTGCGCTCTTTTGCTTTCATTGATTCTTTAGCCATAATTCTTTATTTTTTTGTAAATGGAAATCCAAATTCTTCTAACAATGCTTTACCTTCTTCTGTAGTATTTGCAGATGTTACAATTGTGATATCCATACCTAATATCTTTTTTACTTTATCAATGTCTAATTCAGGGAAAATTATACTCTCTTTTATTCCAATAGTGAAATTACCTCTTCCATCTCCTTTGATTTAACTCCTCTGAAATCTCTTGTTCTTGGAAGAGCAACAGAAATTAATCTATCTAAAAATTCATACATCTTTTCTCTTCTCAAAGTGACTTTTGTACCAATTGGCATACCTTTTCTTAATTTGAAGTTAGATACGTCTTTTTTAGAGTTTACTATTAAAGCCTTTTGACCCGCGATTGATGACAAATCAGCTGCAGCATTTTCTATTAATTTTCTATCAGAAACTGCTTCACCAACTCCTTGGCTAATAACGATTTTCTCAACCTTAGGAACTTCCATTAAGCTCTTGTAATTAAATTTTTCCTTCAAAGAAGGTACAATCTCCTTACTGTACTTTTCTTTTAATCTTGGTGTATAACTCATGAGTTTATTTCCTCCCCAGTTTTTTTAGCAAATCTTACTAATTTGTTGTTGTCATTTAATTTTCTACCAACTTTAGTAGTTTCACCATTATGCACTAGCATAACGTTTGAAATATGAATACTTCTATCCTTTTCAATTATACCACCATCTGGATTTGCTTTATCAGTTTGTGGTTTAACATGCTTTTTATTTATAACAGAAAGGCCTTCAACAAAAACTCTTTCTTTGCTATAATCAACATCAAGAATAACACCTTGTTGTCCGCTAGCAGCTCCTGCTATAACTTTAACAGTGTCTCCTTTTTTTATTTTAAGTTTCTTTTGCATTTTTTCAAATTTTAAAGCACTTCAGGCGCTAATGATACAATCTTCATAAATTGTTTTTCTCTTAACTCCCTAGCAACAGGACCAAAAATCCTTGTACCTCTCATCTCTCCAGTATTATTTAATAATACAACTGCATTGTTGTCAAATCTGATGTAAGAACCATCGTTTCTTCTAACTTCTTTTTTTGTCCTTACAACAACAGCTCTAGAAACTTGTCCTTTTTTGACGTTTCCAGCCGGTGTTGCATCTTTTACTGTCACAACAACTTGATCTCCAATAGAAGCATATCTTCTTTTTGTTCCGCCAAGTACTCTGATAACTAAAACCTCTTTGGCTCCACTGTTATCTGCAACTGATAATCTACTTTCCTGTTGTACCATTTTAAATTATTTTGCTTTTTCAAGTATTTCTACTAATCTCCAGTTTTTTAGCTTGCTCAAAGGTCTTGTCTCCATAATCTTCACTGTATCACCTTCTGTGCATTCATTCTTTTCATCATGAGCAATAAATGAAGATGATTTTTTAACGAACTTCCCATATTTAGGGTGCTTCACTCTTCTTTCCACTTCAACTGTAATGGATTTATCCATCTTTGAACTAGTTACTATTCCTACTCTTTCTTTTCTTAAGTTTCTCATGTTTTCCATTAATTAGTAGTGTCTTGTAATTCTCTTTTTTTAATCTCAGTAAGAATTCTAGCCACATTTCTTCTAACTGTTCTTATCTCAACCGGATTTTCTATTTCGGCTGTTCTATGGCTCATTCTCATTTTATTTAAATCAGTCTGAGTATTATTAAGCATTTCTCTTAATTCTTCAAGAGTTAATCCGCTTAGTTTTATGTTGAATTCTTTCTTTTTCACTTTATTAACTTAATCAGTTTACAAAATCGTTTCTAACAACAAATTTGGTCTTAAGTGGCAATTTTTGTGCCGCTAATCTTAATGCTTCCTTTGCTATATCATAAGGAACCCCGTCTGCTTCAAACAATACTCTTCCTGGTCTTATAACAGCTACCCAATGATCTAAAGCACCTTTACCTTTACCCATTCTTACCTCTGCTGGTTTTGATGTAATTGGTTTGTCAGGAAAAACCCTAATCCACACTTTACCTTCCCTCTTCATGTATCTTGTTACAGCAATACGCGCAGCTTCTATTTGTCTTGATGTTAAGAAACCTTCATCCATGGATTTAATACCAAAAGAACCAAAGGCAATCTGACTACCTCTTTGGGCGTTACCTTTAATTTTACCTTTTTGTTGCTTTCTAAATTTAGTCTTCTTTGGTTGTAACATAATGTTGTCTTAATTATCTTTTTCTTGAATCAGCTTTTGATTTTCTTTTTCCAGAACCAATGTTTGGAGATAAATCTCTTTTCCCGTATACTTCACCATTACAAATCCAAACTTTAATTCCAATCAATCCATAAGTAGTAAGGGCTTCAGAAAGAGCATAATCAACATCTGCTCTGAAAGTATGTAATGGAATTCTACCATCTTTATACATCTCGCTTCTTGCCATTTCAGCACCATTTAATCTACCAGAAATTTTAACCTTAATACCTTCTGCTCCCATTCTCATTGTAGATGCGATAGCCATCTTTATAGCTCTTCTAAATGAGATTCTTGCTTCAATTTGTCTTGCAATACTATCAGCTACCAATTTAGCGTCAAGCTCAGGTCTTTTTATTTCAAAAATGTTGATTTGAACTTCTTTTGAAGTTAATTTCTTTAATTCTTCCTTAAGCTTATCCACTTCAGACCCAGCTTTACCTATAATAACACCTGGTCTTGCAGTATTGATAGTAATTGTAATTAACTTAAGTGTTCTTTCAATAACAATTTTTGAAATACTTGCTTTTTGTAATCTAACATTAAGATATTTTCGGATTTTGTTGTCCTCTACTAATTTGGCAGAATAATCTTTACCACCATACCAATTAGAGTCCCATCCTCTGATGAATCCTAATCTATTTCCTATCGGGTTAGTTTTTTGTCCCATTTCTTTGATTTAAGCTTTATCTATTATTAACGTAACGTGATTTGATCTCTTTCTAATTCGATGAGCTCTTCCCTGAGGTGCTGCTTGAATTCTTTTTAACATTCTAGCACTATCCACATGGATAGTTTTCACTACTAAATTTGCATCAGCGGGATCTTCACCTTCGTTTTTCTGCTCCCAATTATTGATAGCAGACAATAATAATTTTTCTAAATTTCTTGAAGCATGCTTCGGGCTAAATTTCAAGATATTTAACGCATTGTAAACATCTTCACCTCTAACTAAATCTGCCACTAATCTCATTTTACGAGGAGAAGTTGGGCAATTATTAAGTTTAGCAATTGCCATTGACTTTTTAGCTTCTTTTAATTTCTCTGAACTATTTCTTTTTCTTGCACCCATTTTTCAGGTTTTTAATTAATTCTTTTTACCTCCATGACCCCTAAAGTTTCTTGTAGGAGCAAACTCACCTAATTTATGACCAACCATATTTTCTGTTACAAAAACAGGTATGAATTTCATTCCATTGTGAACTGCAATCGTAAGATTCACAAATTCTGGTGTTATTGTAGAAGCTCTAGACCAAGTCTTGATCACTTTTCTCTTTCCAGATTCTTGAGCCTCTTCAACTCTTTTCATTAATTTATAATGAACAAATGGTGGTTTTTTTAATGATCTTGCCATGCTTTTCTAATTATTTTTTTCTTCTATCAATTATAAATCTGTTTGAAGATTTTGTTTTACTTCTTGTTTTATATCCTTTTGCAGGTAAACCTTTTCTTGATCTTGGATGGCCTCCTGAAGCACGACCTTCACCACCACCCATTGGATGATCTACTGGGTTCATCACTACACCTCTAACTCTAGGTCTTCTACCTAACCATCTTTTACGACCAGCTTTTCCAGAAACTTGTAAGTTATTTTCAGCATTAGAAACAGATCCAATGGTTGCAATACAAGAGGTAAGAATCATTCTTACTTCACCTGATGGAAGCTTAATAATAGCATACTTTCCATCTCTTGCATTTAGTTGTGCAAAAGAACCTGCGCTTCTTGCAATAGCACCACCCTTGCCTGGTTTCATTTCAATATTATGGATAATTGTACCCAATGGAATATCCTTTAAATACATAGCATTACCCACTTCAGGAGTAGCTTCTTTACCAGAAACAACTTTCTGTCCTACAACCAAACCTTCTGGAGCTAGAATATATCTCTTTTCACCATCAGCATAAACTAACAATGCAATTCTTGCTGATCTGTTTGGATCATATTCAATTGTTTTTACAGTAGCAGGAATATTGTGTTTGCTTCTGTTAAAATCAATAACTCTATATTTTCTTTTATGACCACCACCGATATATCTCATGGTCATTTTACCAGAATTATTTCTACCACCACTTTTACCTGAACCTTTTGTTAAAGATTTTTCAGGCTTATTGGTAGTAACCTCACTGTAGTCACTAACAACTTTGTGACGTTGTCCTGGAGTAGTTGGTTTAAATTTTTTCAAGCTCATGATCTTCTATCATTAAATGTTTTCATACAAGTCAATTGTATCCCCTTCTTCAAGAGTTACAATGGCTTTTTTAATAAGTTTATTTCTTTGAAAAGAAACACCTCTATTGGTGTATTTCATTTTTCTTTTCCCACCTCCGTGCTTCATCGTGTTAACAGCCTTAACATTTACACCGTAAGCATTCTCAATAGCATTCTTAATTTCAATCTTATTAGCATTGCTATCTACTTCAAAGGCATATCTGTTTAACCTTTCACCAAGGTCAGCCATTTTTTCAGTCAATATTGGTTTTAAAATTATATCGTTCATGATTTATGCCTTAAATTGATTTTCAATTTGACTCACAGCACTTTCTGAAATAATCAACTTTACAGAGTTAAGAATATCATAAGTATTTAACTTGTCAGCTGTGATAACTTTAGTGTTTTTTAAATTCCTAGTAGACAATATTGTGTTTTGATCTTTTTCACTTGTCACAAATAATGTTCTATCATTGACTACGTTAAGATTTTTCAAAATTGTTGTGAAATCTTTTGTTTTTGGTGTCTTGAAAGTTAATTCTTCCATTATTAAGATACCTTCTTCTTTTGCTTTGTAGGTAAGAGCAGATTTTCTAGCTAAAGATTTAACTTTCTTATTCAATTTAAATCCATAATTTCTAGGTCTAGGTCCAAATACTCTACCACCACCTCTGAATAATGGATTTTTTATTGAACCTGCTCTAGCAGTACCTGTACCCTTTTGCTTTTTTATTTTTCTTGTACTTCCAATAATCTCACCTCTTTCTCTAGACTGGTGCGTACCTTGTCTTTGGTTGGCTAGATATTGTTTAACATCTAAATAAATAGCATGGTCATTTGGTTCAATACCAAAAACTCCAGCATTAAGTTTTACTTTTTTTGCCGTTGCTTTTCCTTCTTTATTTAAAACTTTTAATTCCATTATTTCTCAACAATTAAATATGTACCCTTAGAACCTGGAACAGATCCTTTTACTATTAAAATGTTTTTCTCAGGAATAACTTTAAGAACCTGTAAATTGATCATTTTAATTCTTTCTCCTCCAGTTCTACCTGCCATCTTCATTCCTTTAAATACTCTTGAAGGGTATGAAGCAGCTCCAATTGATCCAGGTGCTCTCATTCTGTTATGTTGACCATGAGTTGCTTGGCCAACACCTGCAAATCCATGTCTTTTAACAACACCCTGAAAACCTTTACCTTTAGAAGTTCCTGCTACATCCACAAATTCACCTTCTTGGAATTGTTCAACAGTAACAGCATCACCAAGGTTTACGTCTTGAAAACCTTTAAATTCTACTATTTTTCTTTTAGGGGTAGTTTTAGCTTTTGCAAAGTGCCCAAGCATAGCTTTAGGCGTATTTTTCTCCTTCTTGTCATCGAATCCTAATTGAACAGATTCGTAACCATCTTTGTCTTGCGTCTTGATCTGAGTGACCACACATGGTCCTGCTTCTATGATCGTGCATGGTAAATTTTTACCCTCGGCACTGTAAACGCTAGTCATCCCTATTTTTTTTCCTATGATACCAGCCATTATCTATATTTAATATTTATACTTTAATTTCTACATCTACTCCACTTGGTAGTTCTAATTTCATTAATGCGTCAATCGTTTTAGAAGATGAACTATATATATCCATCAATCTTTTATAAGCACAAAGTTGAAACTGCTCTCTCGATTTTTTATTAACGTGAGGTGACCTTAAAACAGTGTAAATTCTTTTATGCGTAGGTAGTGGAATTGGACCACTTACCACAGCGCCAGTTGACTTTACTGTTTTAACAATCTTTTCTGCAGATTTATCAACAAGATTGTGATCGTACGATTTTAATTTTATTCTAATTTTTTGGTTCATGCTCAATAAATTATGCCGTTACAACTCCTTTTGATTTTGCTATCACATCCTCAGAAATATTCTTAGGAGCTTCAGCGTAATGTGAAAATTCCATGCTTGATGTTGCTCTACCAGATGTAATTGTTCTTAGTTGAGTTACATAACCAAACATCTCAGATAGGGGAACTTTAGCCTTAACAACTTTAGATCCAGCTCTATCATCCATTCCTTCTATAAGGCCTCTTCTTCTATTTAAATCACCAACAACATCACCCATATTTTCTTCAGGTGTAACAACCTCAATTTTCATCATAGGTTCTAAAATGACAGGATTACATTTAGGTAAAGACTCTCTGTAAGCCATNTTAGCACATANTTCAAATGATAAAGAGTCAGAATCAACAGCATGGAAAGAACCATCAGTTAATGTTACTTTCATGTTATCAACTGGATATCCAGCAAGAACACCATTATTCATAGCATCCTTAAATCCTTTCTCAACAGAAGGGATATATTCTTTTGGAATGTTACCACCCTTAATTAGATTCTCAAATATTAAACCTGGATTTTCTGCATCACCAGGTTCAATAGANAACACNATATCAGCAAATTTACCTCTACCACCAGATTGCTTTTTGTAAACTTCTCTNTGGTTAGTAGATGAACTAATTGCTTCTTTATAGGCTACCTGTGGAGCACCTTGGTTACATTCTACTTTAAATTCTCTTCTTAATCTGTCTATGATGATATCAAGATGAAGCTCACCCATACCAGAAATAATTGTTTGACCTGAATCCTCATCAGTTTTAACTTGGAAGGTTGGATCTTCCTCAGCTAATTTTGATAAAGCAAGACCTAATTTATCAACATCAGATTGAGTTTTAGGCTCTATAGCTAAACCAATTACAGGATCAGGAAAATTCATNGATTCTAATACAATGTGNCTTTTTTCATCACAAAGTGTATCACCAGTCTTAATGTCTTTAAATCCAACAAGTGCACCAATATCNCCCGCATCCAATGAAGGTATTTGATTTTGCTTGTTAGCATGCATTTGAAATATTCTTGAAATTCTTTCTTTTTTACCAGTTCTTGTATTATAAACATAAGAACCGGATTGTAGTTTCCCAGAATATGCTCTTGTAAAACATAATCTACCTACAAATGGATCAGTTGCAATTTTAAATGCTAAAGAACTGAAAGGCTCATTAACAGACGGCTTTCTGCTAGATTCTTCACCTGTATCAGGGTCAGTTCCAGTAATAGCCTCAATATCAAGTGGAGAAGGTAAAATTTCCATTACCATATCCAACATAGCTTGAACACCTTTATTTTTAAATGCTGATCCACACATCATTGGAACAACTTTACCAGAGATAGTAGCTTCTCTTAAGCAATCTAATATTTCTCTTTCTGTAATCGTTTCAGGAGCATCAAAATATTTTTCCATTAAGGTTTCAGACTCGTCAAATTCNGCTACCGCTTCTAATAATTGTTCTCTTAACTCAGTTGCTTCATCCAAAATATCAGCTGGAATTTCTACTTCCTTAAAGCTCATCCCGTGATCTTCCTCATTCCAAACAATACCTTTGAAATTGATTAAATCAACTACCCCTTTAAAATCGTCTTCAGAACCAATATTTATTTGAAGTGGTAAAGCATGACTTCCAAGCATTTCTTTAACTTGTTTGCAAACATTTAAAAAGTCAGCACCTTGTCTGTCCATTTTATTAACAAAACCAATCCTTGGAACATTGTAATTATTAGCTAATCTCCAATTGGTTTCTGACTGAGGTTCAACTCCATCAACAGCGCTAAATAGAAAAACNAAACCATCAAGAACTCTCAANGATCTATTTACCTCAACTGTGAAATCAACGTGACCTGGTGTATCAATAATATTGACATGGTAATCTTGATCTCTGTAATTCCAGTTCAGNGTAGTGGCAGCTGAAGTAATTGTAATACCTCTTTCCTGCTCTTGCTCCATCCAATCCATAGTCGCAGCACCATCGTGNACTTCTCCAATCTTGTGATTGATTCCACCATAATATAGGATTCTTTCAGTCGTAGTTGTTTTACCTGCATCAATGTGAGCAGCAATACCAATGTTTCTAGTGAATTTTAAGTCTCTTGCCATTTTATTAAAACCTAAAGTGTGAAAATGCTTTATTTGCTTCTGCCATTCTGTGCGTGTCTTCCTTTTTCTTGAAAGCACCNCCTTCTTCCTTAGATGCAGCCATAATTTCTCCAGCTAATTTTTCGCTCATTGTTTTTTCATTTCTAGATTGAGCATATTTAATTAACCATTTAACAGCTAGAGATTTTCTTCTGCTTTCTCTTACAGGTGTAGGAATTTGAAAAGTAGCACCACCAACTCTTCTACTTTTAACTTCAACTGCTGGTGTAATATTTTCAATTGCCTTTCTCCAAACATCTAATCCGTTCTCTTCAGTCTTTTCAGAAATAATCTCTATAGAATCATAAAAAATATTGAAAGCAATATTTTTCTTTCCATCTATCATTAAATTATTNACGAACTTAGTTACTTCAACATCCTTAAATTTAGGATCTGGAAGGATAATATTCTTTTTTGCTGTTCTTCTTCTCATTTCTAAATATCTTTATTTCTTCTTTGGTCTTTTAGTACCATATTTTGATCTTCTTTGTGATCTACCTTCAACCCCTGCAGTATCTAATGCTCCTCTTACGATATGATATCTTACACCAGGTAAATCTTTAACCCTTCCACCTCTAACTAAAACTATACTGTGTTCTTGTAAGTTATGACCTTCACCACCAATGTATGCGTTTACTTCTTTACCATTTGTTAGCCTTACCCTGGCAACTTTTCTCATTGCAGAGTTAGGTTTTTTAGGTGTAGTTGTATATACTCTCACACAAACACCTCTCTTTTGTGGACACGAACTTAAAGCGATAGATTTACTCACTTTAACTTTCGATTGTCTTCCTTTTCTTACTAACTGTTGTATAGTAGGCATTTTCTTCTGTTAATTAAATTTTGGCTTGCAAAGGTAGAAGAATAAATTTACAATCCAATACTAAACGTGTTTTTTTAGCTGTTTTAAACATTGGTTGGTGAATTATTTTTTTTTTACTTCTTTTTAACTGATTAAACTGGTGTCATTTTTTCGATTAAAATCATTGTTTTTTTGTAAAGAAATTTTTGATGTATTTTAATTTCTATTTTTGGCTTGATGAATGTTCTTGAAGGTCTAAATAGTGCACAAATTAAAGCTGTTGAATCTGANGCAGGTCCCATGATGGTTATTGCTGGTGCTGGCTCTGGAAAAACTAAAGTACTCACCCACAGGATAGCATATCTTATCGATCATGGAGTGGATCCATTTAATATTCTAGCACTAACATTCACCAATAANGCAGCACAAGAAATGAAGGAAAGAATTGCTGTTATGGTTGGGCAAGATCATGCAAGGAATATATGGATGGGTACCTTTCATTCTATTTTCGCTAGAATACTTCGAATAGAACATGAAAAAATTGGATTTCCTTCAAATTTCACCATTTATGACACCCAGGATTCAAAAAGTGTACTTAAATCAATTGTAAAAGAATTGTCACTTGATGATAAAATTTATAAACCTGGCATACTGCTTAATAGAATATCTGGTGCGAAAAACAGNCTTATAAGTGTTGAGAATTACAGAAANAACGTAGATATACAGTCAACAGATCGATCTACTGGAAGACCCAAAATTGGAGAGATTTATCATAGATATCAACAAAAAAACTTCAGATCCTCTGCTATGGATTTTGATGATCTTCTATTTAAAACAAATGTATTGCTCAAACAACATCCTGAAACATTATATAAATACCAAGATAAGTTTAAGTTTATATTAGTTGATGAATACCAAGACACCAATCATGCTCAGTACTTAATTGTAAAATCACTAGCGGCTCGATTTGAGAATATTTGTGTTGTNGGAGATGATGCTCAGTCTATTTATTCATTTAGGGGCGCAAACATTCAAAATATACTAAACTTCAGAAGNGATTATCCAGATTATAAACTTTATAAATTG
Source organism: Crocinitomicaceae bacterium (assembly GCA_002727735.1). Classification (GTDB taxonomy): domain Bacteria; phylum Bacteroidota; class Bacteroidia; order Flavobacteriales_D; family Parvicellaceae. The sequence goes on along the minus strand of PBXW01000114.1, from coordinate 12,455 downwards.
GAACAAAATTATAGGTCAACTAAAAATATTGTTGAAGCTGCTAACAGTATTATTAGGATTAANAAAGAACAAATAAAAAAGAAGGTATGGACAGATAATATTGCTGGAAACAAAATTAATGTACTAAAAAGTCAATCTGATAATGAGGAAGGAAAGTTAATTGCAAATGATATTTTTGAAAAATCAAATTCCTTTCAAGACAAATACATTGATTTTGCCATTCTNTACAGAACTAATGCTCAGTCAAGAGCTTTTGAAGAAGCTTTAAGGAAATTGAATTTACCCTATAAAATTTTTGGGGGATTATCATTTTATCAGAGAAAAGAAATTAAAGATCTAATTGCTTACTTTAGATTGTCTGCCAACTTAAANGATGAAGAATCTCTGAAGAGAATTATAAATTATCCCAAAAGAGGTATTGGACTAACAACAATTAATAAAGCCATAACTTGTGCTAACAANAGTAATGTTTCTTTATGGAATGTTCTTGTTGAACCNGAAAAATTTGAATTTCAAGTTAATGGCGGAACAAGACAAAAAATAAGTGAATTTACCAGCACTATTTTAAATTATAATTCTCGAATTGACCATGCTAATGCCTACGAACTAAGCTTAGANATAGCTAAAAACACNGGNATAATCAGGGATCTAAGCAATGACAGAACNCCNGANGGAATAGTGCGATATGANAATATCCAGGAACTNCTTAACGGNATCCAAGAGTTTTCAAAAAACTCAACTTCTGAAAATGTTATTTCTCTAAGTGACTTTTTAGTTGATGTAGCATTACTNACAGATGCAGATAATGAAAAGGAAGAAGACAAGAATAAAGTCTCATTGATGACCATTCACGCTGCAAAAGGACTGGAATTTAAAAACATATATATCGTGGGATTAGAAGAAGATTTATTCCCTTCCATGCTTTCNAAAAATTCAAGGACTGAACTAGAGGAAGAGCGCAGGTTNTTTTATGTTGCTTTAACAAGAGCCAAAGTCAATGCAACACTATCATATGCCATAAATAGATTCAAATGGGGAAACTTAATTCAATGTGAGCCAAGCAGGTTCTTAGAAGAACTTGACCCAAAGTTTTTAAACGAAACTAAAATTAAACAAANNTCTTCATTCATAAATTCAAATTCANGGACACCTCTTAAAAACAAATTCTTCCAAAAAAGTCCTAAAAATTTTAAAAAAATATCAANCNTTGAAAANGAAAATNTTCCAGCCAGTNAAAATTTAAATNTCAAAGAACTTAAAGTNGGAAATGAAGTACTTCATGATAGNTTTGGTAAGGGTAAAGTTATTGAACTTAATGGAGATTATCCTAACACTAAAGCTACCGTATTTTTCGCTTCTGCTGGACAAAAACAATTGTTATTGAAATTTGCCAAACTTCAATTGGTGAAAAATTAATTGGATATAACATCTAATTTGCTACTTTTGAGTGAATTTTCACACCTATTATACTTATGCAATCAACGCTTGATTTAGCTTATAACACAGATCACAACGATTTAGTTATTCCAGAATATGGTAGAAATATTCATCAAATGGTTCAACATGCGATGACTATTTCTGATAAAAATGAACGAAACAAATGTGCAGAGACCATNATAAAAGTCATGGACTTNATTAATCCAAATGCCAAAAAAAACAGCAATTCAGAAGANCATCATCAAAAATTGTGGTCACATTTACANATTATTTCCAANTTTGAATTAGATGTTGACTCACCATATGGNNCNCCAAANAAAGAAAAATACAATTCAAAACCTGATAAAGTNCCTTACCCAAGNAATGCNATAAAATATGGNCACTATGGNAAGATTATGGAGGATATGGTTAANGAAGCNTCAAAACTNGAGGACAGCGAAAACAAATCNAAACTTGTAAAGCANATAGCNAACTTANTNAAAACNTCNTATTTACAATGGAANAGAGATTCTGTTAACGANAANTTAATTATTAAACAATTNGAAGAATTGTCTGAAGGAAAATTGACTATNTCATCNGANGATCTCAGAGATACAAATGACATTGTAAGAGGATTTAAAAAGAAAAAATCTACNAACAAAAATTATTCTAAAAACAAAAATCGCAGAAAAGATCATGGGCGCTTTTGAAATTATTGGCGGTAAAAAACTAAAAGGAGAAATAACTCCTCAAGGCGCCAAAAATGAAGCATTACAAGTNATTAATGCAGTTTTACTAACTCCTGANAAGGTAACAATNAACAATATCCCAGACATNATTGATGTAAACAAGTTGATNGACTTATTATCNACCCTTGGAGTTAAAATTAATAAAGTTGGTAAAGGTTCCTACACATTTCAAGCAGATGAAATTGATGTAGACTTTATGATGTCAGATGAATACAAAGTTAAGGGAGCAAGCCTAAGAGGTTCCATAATGGTTGTTGGGCCATTACTTGCAAGATTTGGCAAAGGATATATTCCAAAACCAGGCGGAGATAAAATTGGAAGAAGAAGGCTCGATACTCACTTTATTGGNTTTCAAAATTTAGGTGCGAAATTTGAGTATGATAGTGCAACAAACTTTTATAAAGCCCATGCTCCTGAAGGCTTAAAAGGTGCATATATGCTTCTTGATGAGGCTTCAGTAACTGGAACTGCAAATATTATTATGGCAGCTGTATTGGCTGAAGGTGAAACAACAATTTACAACGCTGCTTGTGAACCCTATATTCAGCAACTCTCAGAAATGCTAAATAAAATGGGNGCCAACATTTCTGGAATAGGCTCAAATAAACTTATCATCAATGGCGTAAAAGAATTAAAAGGTTGTGAGCATACTATTTTACCTGACATGATTGAAATTGGTAGTTTTATTGGATTAGCTGCCATGACCCAGTCTGAAATTACCATTAAAAATGTAGCTTATGACAAACTTGGGATGATACCTAATATATTCAAAAGACTTGGTATTAAATTGGAAAGAATTAATGATGATATTTACATACCATCTCAAGATCATTATGAAATAGAATCATTTATAGATGGTTCAATCATGACCATTTCTGATCATCCATGGCCTGGTTTCACTCCAGATTTATTAAGCATTGTATTAGTAACTGCAACACAAGCAAGAGGAAGTGTTCTTATTCACCAAAAAATGTTTGAGAGCCGCTTGTTTTTTGTGGATAAACTTATTGACATGGGAGCACAAATAATTTTATGTGACCCTCACAGAGCAACTGTTATTGGACTTGACAGAAAAGCTCCACTGAAAGGAATAACAATGACATCTCCTGATATCAGAGCTGGTGTTTCTCTCTTAATAGCTGCATTATCAGCCAAAGGGAAGAGCACTGTTCTTAACATTGAACAAATTGATAGAGGCTATGAAAATATTGAAGGAAGATTACTTTCTCTAGGCGCAGATATAAAGCGTATAAGTTAATTTATGGAACAATATTTGATATTTAAAAGGATAAAAAAATGAAGCTAATTTCAATCACCATACTTTCATTACTAATAAGCTTTACAACTATTAATAATGATAAAAAACCGTTATTAAACCAAGAAACAACTGGATTAAACATTGGAAATACAGCACCCGAATTAGACTTTAAAGATCCTAATGGAAAGAATATAAAATTATCATCACTAAGGGGAAACGTTGTATTGATTGATTTTTGGGCATCATGGTGTGGACCATGCAGAAGGGAAAATCCAAACATCGTGTCATTGTATCAAAAGTATTCAAAGAGCAAATTCAAAGATGCTAAAGGATTTAAAATTTACAGTGTATCTTTAGATAAATCCAAAGAAGCTTGGATTAAAGCAATCGAGCAAGATAAATTATCCTGGGATGAACACGTTAGCGACTTAAAAGGTTGGGGAAGTCAAGGTGCTGGAATTTATGGTGTTAGAGGAATTCCTAGCAATTACCTTATTGATGCCAATGGAAAAATTATTGCAAAAAACTTACGTGGCTTGGCACTTCATCGTGAAATGGATAAACTAGTTAAGTCACTTTAAGTCATTATCTAAATAACAATTTGTCAGCATTTTATACAATTTTATGACACATTGTCCTCAATAATTTATTGGTTCACATTTTGAGTGCAATATCAGTAATTAGAAATTACATTTCATGAAAACAAAAACTAACAAGAAAGATAAATCTGAATCGAAGGTTAAAAAGGAAAAGAAGGTCGACAAAAAAAGTGTAGATAAAGATGCTAAAAAGACCGATAGAAAAGATGATCAAGATTTTAAAGAAAAATACATTAGATTGTATTCTGAATATGAAAATTACAGAAAGAGAACTGCAAAGGAAAAAATTGATTTGATTACCAACGCTAGTGAAAATGTGATTAAAGAACTACTTCCTGTTGTTGATGATTTTGAAAGAGCAATTGATAACAACAAAAACGTAGAAGATGCAAAAGTTGTTAAAGAAGGTTTTGAATTAATTTACAATAAATTGCACAAGGGATTGATTAGCCAAGGATTAAAACCTATGGATGCAAAAGGCAAAGATTTTGATTCTGATATTCATGAAGCTATTACTAATATACCTTCACCTACTGAAGATATGAAGGGAAAAGTAATTGATGTTATAGAAAAAGGCTACATGATAAATGAAAAAGTCATCAGGTATGCCAAAGTAGTTGTTGGAGAATAAATAATGAACGGTGAGTAAAAGAGACTATTACGACATATTAAGTGTTTCCAAAGGAGCTAGTGAAGCTGAAATCAAAAAAGCTTACAGAAAATTAGCCCTTAAATATCATCCAGACAAAAACCCTGGTAACAAAGAAGCAGAAAGTAAATTTAAAGAAGCTGCTGAAGCTTATGAAGTATTGAGTAACACTCAAAAAAGACAACAATATGACCAGTTTGGTCATGCGGCATTTGATGGTGGACAAGGTGGATTCGGTGGTGGCATGTCCATGGATGACATTTTTGATCATTTTGGTGATATTTTCGGATCAGCTTTTGGTGGCGGTGGATTTGGCAGAAGAGGAGGAAGTAGAGTAAGAAAGGGGTCAAATCTTAGAGTTAAATTAAGATTGAGTTTAGAAGACATTGTCAATGGTGTACAGAAAAAAATTAAAGTAAATAAACTTGTACAAGCTGAAGGAGTTGAGTTTAGCACATGTTCAAGTTGTGGTGGAACTGGCCAAGTGACAAGAGTCACTAATACAATTTTAGGTGCTATGCAAACATCATCTACTTGCCCAGTATGTAAAGGCTCTGGCCAAACAATTTCAAACCGACCAGCAGGAGTTGATTCTTCTGGCTTAGAGAAAAAAGAAACAATCATTGAAATTGATATACCAGCAGGAGTTGAACATGGCATGCAACTTAGTATGCAGGGCAAGGGAAATGAAGCTCCAGGTGGTGGTGTACCAGGAGACTTAATTGTGGCCATTGAAGAAATTGAGCATGAACATCTTGTAAGAAATGGTAATGACTTACTATACCAATTGGGAATTTCATTTTCTGATGCTACCATTGGAACATCGGTAGAAATCCCAATGGTTACTGGAAAAGCGAAAATAAAAATACCACCTGGAACTCAAAGTGGTAAAAATTTAAGGTTAAGATCTAAAGGAATTCCGGACATAAATGGATATGGCCGAGGAGATATGATTGTCAATATCCAAATTTGGACTCCACAAAAACTATCAAAAGAAGAAAAAGAATTATTGGTTAAATTAAATGAAAGTGATAATTTCAAGCCTAAATTAAATCAAACGAAAAATTTCTTTGATAGAATGAAAAACCACTTTTCTTAATCTTACTATTAAAAAATGCCAGTAAGTAATATAATTCAGATCCAAGACATTCATAAATCTTTTGGAAAACACAAGGCATTAGATGATATAAATATCAAGATTAAAAAAGGATCAATTTTCGGATTGCTAGGTCCTAATGGTGCTGGCAAAACCACTTTAATTAGAATAATTAATCAAATTATAGAACAAGATAAAGGAACCGTTAAGATACATGGCGAACTTTTAGAGAAAAAACATGTCTATAAAATTGGCTATTTACCTGAAGAAAGAGGGTTATATAAAAAAATGAAAGTTGGCGAACAAGCTGTTTACTTGGGCCAATTAAAAGGGTTAAATAACAAAGAAGCAAAACAACGTGTAAAATATTGGCTTGAAAAATTCAATATAGAAAGTTGGTGGAATAAGAGAATTGAGGATCTCTCAAAAGGAATGGCTCAAAAAATTCAGTTCATCACCACTATTCTACACCAACCAGAATTATTAATTTTAGATGAACCCTTTAGTGGTCTTGATCCCGCCAATAGTGAGTTAATTAAAAACGAAATACTGCAGTTAAAAAAAGAAAAAACAACCATAATTTTAAGCACACATAACATGAATTCGGTTGAAGAAATTTGTGATGAAGCTTCCATTATAAATAAATCTAAAAAAATATTAGATGGAAAGATTCATGATCTTAAAGACAAATACACCAATAACAAATGGACCATTGTATATATTGGAAATAAAATGTCATTTACCAATGCAGTATGGGGAGGTTGGAAATTAGAAAATCATGATTCCATTAACGAAAAAACACATGTAGCCACTATTGAATTATTAGATCAATTAAAAATTAGCGACTTTGTTAAAGGAATTGTAAATCATGTCGAGATTCAAGAGGTCAAGAAAAATTCACCAAGTATGCAAGATGTTTTTCTAAATGTTGTTAAGAATGGGTGAAATTTGGTTAATCATAAAACGTGAGTACTGGACTAGAGTACGAAAAAAAACTTTTATCATTATGAGTTTTTTAGGTCCAATCTTAATTGTTGGATTTATTGGTTTGACGGCTTACCTTTCTAAAGGCAGTAAAAACAACTATGAAATTCTTGTTTTTGACGAAGGTAAAATGTTTGATGGTGTATTAAGAAATAGTGAGAAGTATAACCTAAAATGGTCTCCTGAAGATAAAAATTATGAAGAGGCACAGGAGTTATTCAAAAAAGATGATGATTTAGATTTATTACTCTATCTGCCATCAAATCTTATAAAGACAAATTCCATGACAGCCAAGTGCTTGTACAAGACTATTCCCTCTTCTTCTGCGCAAAAACATCTGACAAGCATTATAAATGAAGCCATAGAGCTGTATAGAGTTAATAAAAACAATATAAAGATTGAAACATACAGAGCCATTAAAACTCGAGTCAATTTAGATATTATAGATGTAGAAAATCAAGAGAATAAGAATATTCAACGCAAGGGAATTATAGGATTCATCTTTGCTTTCTTTATCTACTTCTTTATACTCATGTATTCTGTACAAGTAATGAAGGGAGTAATTGAAGAAAAAACAAGTAGAATTATTGAAATAATTATTTCATCTGTCTCTAGCTTTAAACTAATGATTGCCAAGATCATAGGAGTAGGATTAGTGGGATTTACCCAATTTTTTATATGGATTAGCGTAATTTCAATAACCTCGATTGTAATCTTAAATAGTGTTATACCAGATATTTATTCTTCATCTATTCAAAGTCAAGGACCATTAACAGTAAATTCTGGTGAGTCTGCTCAAATAATTGAATTCTTATTTTATCAAATACATTGGCCAAGTATGTTCATATTTTTTGGAATATACTTTATAGGAGGATACCTACTTTATGCTGGAATGATGGCTGCAATAGGTGCCGCTGTTGATGAAGAGACTGATACGCAACAATTCTTAGTTCCTTTAACAATACCTATGATTTTTGCCTTATCTATGATATCCTCAGTCATTGATGATCCCTCTTCTACATTATCTTTTTGGCTAAGTGAAATCCCATTTACGTCTCCAGTAATTATGCTTGTTCGAATCGCTATGGGAATTGGTCCAAGCAGTGTGGAAATTTGGGAAATAATATTAAGCATTAGCTTGTTATTTTTAACGTTTATATTCACCACTTGGCTTTCAAGTAGGATTTATGCAAAAGGAATACTATCCTTTGGNAAAAAAGCATCTTACAAAGACCTACTAAAATGGATGAAATCATGAAGAAAATATTAATCATTGATGATGAAAGAGCGATTAGATCAACACTCAAAGAAATTCTCGAATTTGAAAAGTACAATGTTGATGATGCTGAAAACGGTGTTGAAGGGCTAAAAATGGCCATGTCTAACAATTATGATTTAATCTTTTGCGATATAAAAATGCCCAAGATGGATGGTGTTGAGTTTTTAGATGAAAAGATAAAAAACGAAATTATTTGCCCAGTCATTATGATAAGCGGTCATGGCAACATCGAAACTGCTGTTCAAGCACTAAAAAAGGGAGCCTATGATTACATAGAAAAACCATTAGACCTAAACAGAGTTTTAGTTGCTGTAAGAAATGCCCTTGAAAATAACTCTATCATAAGAGAAAACAAGACCCTAAAANGAAAAATAAAAACTCAAAATTCAAGTACAATTATTGGTAATAGCAATGCTGTAAAATCCATACTTGAAATTATTGAAAAAGTTGCTCCAACAGATGCAAGAGTCTTGATTACTGGAGCAAATGGTAGCGGGAAAGAACTTGTTGCAAAACAATTACATGAAAAAAGTGAGCGAAATAAGGCTGAATTTGTTGAAGTTAATTGTGCTGCCATCCCTNCTGAGTTAATAGAAAGTGAATTATTTGGTCATGAAAAAGGTTCATTTACATCAGCACACAAACAAAAAGCAGGCAAATTTGAACAAGCTAATGGTGGAACATTGTTTCTTGATGAAATTGGCGACATGAGTGCATCTGCTCAAGCCAAAGTTTTGAGGGCATTACAAGAAAATAAAATCACACGAGTTGGTGGTAATAAACAAATAAAAATTGACACCAGAATTGTTGCTGCTACCAACAAAGATTTAAGAAAAGAAATCAATGAAGGAAATTTTAGAGAGGATTTATATCATAGATTAAATGTTATACCTATAGCTGTTCCGTCTTTAAATGAACGTACAGAAGATATTCCACTATTAACAGATTTTTTCATTGATAACATTTGCAAGGAACAGGGGATTGCAAAAAAAGACATTCATGAAGATGCTATAGTCCAACTTCAAAAAAATAACTGGACAGGTAACATAAGAGAACTTAAGAATATAATAGAACGTTTGATTATTTTATCAGGAAAAGAAATAACTAAAAACGATGTTCAAAAGTATAGTAATCCTTCAGCTGAATAATGACTTAGCTTCATCCTTAATTTTGGAGAGTCCTGAGCTATCACTACCTCCTGCAGTAGCATAAAAAGATTGTCCTCCACCTCCACCTTTAATCAATTTGGACAGTATTCTAATAAATTGACCAGCATTCCAATCTCTACTTTCTACTAGGTCTTCAGAAATCATTAATGAAATAAGTGGCTTATTATTAGATAAGCTAGTAAGAAGTAATACTGTATTTTTATGTTGGGATTTTAACTGGAAAGAAAGCTGTTTCATTTCATCTGGATTTAAGTCAGTATCTAGATACATGAAGCTTATGTCGTTTAAAATCTCTACATTTTCTTCAATTTGTGTTTTAATTTGCTTCAAATAAACTCTCCTACTTTCTTCAACTATTTTTAGCAATTCAGCATTTTTCTTTTGAAGATTTTTAACAGCAACAACAATATTGTCAGGGTTTTTTAAAACCTGATTTAATTCTTCTAAATCAACCAATTTTTTCTTTACATATTCATCAGCTTTATGAGCAGTTACTGCTTCAATTCTTCTGATACCAGAAGATATTGATCCTTCGGATAAAATTTTAAAATTTCCAATTTTTGAAGAGGTTGAAACATGAATTCCACCACACAGTTCTATGGATTCTCCAAACTGAATTGTTCTCACGGAATCTCCATACTTTTCGCCAAATAACATCATAGCCCCTTTTTCTTTTGCCATCACAAGAGGAATATTTCTTTCTTCTTTGAGTTGGTGACCTTGTCTTATTTCATGATTTACAAATTCTTCAACTTTATCTATTTCTTCTTGAGACATTTTCGAAAAATGAGAAAAGTCAAACCTTAGGTAATCTTTATTTACCAAAGAACCTTTTTGTTCAACATGTTTACCCAATATTTCTCTTAGAGCAAAATGTAATAAATGAGTTGCACTATGGTTTTTAGCTGTATCTTCTCTATCTCTTTCATTTACCTGTGCTAGAAAATTTGCCTTCAGATTTTTTGGAAGTTCTTTTACGAAATGGACAATTACACCATTTTCCTTTTTAGTATCTATAATGGTTATTTTCTCCTCATTACTTTGTATGAATCCAGTATCTCCAACTTGACCTCCACCTTCTGGATAAAAAGGAGTAAGATTAAAAATAAGTTGAAATAATTTCTCTTTTTTCAGAGTTACTTCTCTGTATTGGGTAATTAGAAGGGTGGTCTTAGTGTGATCATAGCCTATAAATTCCTGAACATCATCCTCTTTTACCACTATCCAGTCACCCAGTTGCTTTGAAGCATCTTGCTTTGACCTACTTCGTTGTTCTTCAAGACATTTATCAAAGCCTTTTTGATCAATAGAAAGATTATTTTCTACTGCCAATAATCTTGTCAAATCCAAAGGAAATCCAAAACTATCATACAATTCAAAACATTGCTCTCCTGAAATTAGCGTTGTCTTGTCCTTTTGACACTTTTTTACAATCTCATCAATTCTTTTTATTCCTGAGCTTAATGTTTTGAAAAATGATGATTCTTCCTCAAAAATGATTTTAGCAATGAATTCTTTTTGGCTGTCCAATTCTTTATAATACCCATCAAAAGAAGAAACAAAATCATCAACCAGTAAATGAATAAAAGGCTCCTTAAAATTTAAAAACTGATATCCATATCGAACTGCACGCCTAAGTATTCTTCTGATAACATAGCCTGCACCTGTATTTGAGGGTAATTGACCATCGGCTATTGAAAACGCCACTGCTCTTACATGATCAATTACTACTCTAAATGCAACTGCTGATTTACTATTATCATTTCCAGTTTTATAATTGTACCCAGATAAATCTTCAAGCTTTTTAAATAAAGAAGAGAATAAATCAGAATCATAATTACTATCTTTTTGTTGAAGCACTCGACAAAGTCGCTCTAACCCCATNCCTGTATCAACATGTTTATGTTCTAATACTTCAAGTCTTCCAGAAGCATTTCTATTAAACTCCATAAACACAAGATTCCATAATTCAATGACTTGCGGATGGTCGTAATTAACTAAAGTTGCACCACTAATTTTATTTTTTTCTTCTTCTGGTCTTAAATCAATATGAATCTCTGAACATGGGCCACATGGGCCTTGACTCCCCATTTCCCAAAAATTATCTTTTTTACCATATTTCAAAATTCTATCTTCTGGAAGATGGTTTTTCCATAGAGAATAAGCTTCACTATCAAATAAAGTCCCGTCCTCTTTATCGCCTTCAAAAACTGTAACATATAATAATTTGGGATCTATGTTATATACTTTTGTCAATAATTCCCAAGACCAATTAATAGCATCTTCCTTAAAATAATCTCCGAAAGACCAATTTCCTAACATCTCAAACATCGTATGATGGTAAGTATCAACTCCTACTTCTTCCAAATCATTATGCTTACCAGAAACTCGTAAGCATTTTTGGCTATTGGCTACTCTTACATTTTTNGGTTTTTCNAATCCTAAGAAAATATCTTTGAACTGATTCATACCTGCATTAGTAAACATCAATGTGGGATCATCCTTCAACACCATTGGAGCAGATGAATCAATAAAATGACCCTTTTTTTTAAAAAATGCTAAAAAAGATTTCCTTACCTCTACCGAATTCATTGTTATGTTGTTGTTAGATTTTATATAAACCTAAAAAATATAATTTGATAATTTATATATTTAAAAGCGATGCAAATTAATTTATTTTATTTGAGAATAACTTTTAAAATACATAAAATTATAGGATTAACTTCTCTTTTTGTTATTGTATGCTTATCNATTAAATCACAACAAATAGAGCTAATAAACCCTACTTTTTTAGGTAATGAACAACGCAATTATTATGGNAATAATNCACCAGATTCCCTGAANATAATATGGAAACATTATTTAGGNAAAGGTAAAACTACAATATCTAGAAATCTTGGAGAACGACTATGGGCTGGTGCTGGATGGACAGGTCAACCATTACTTTACAAAGAAGATGACAGTTTATATTTAATACAAGGAGCATACGACCATCATTTGAAAAAAATAAACGCTAGAAATGGCGAGCTTATTTGGCAATATAAATTTGATGATGTTGTAAAAGGAACAGGAACCATTTGGCACAATAAAAAAGCCAAATCAAAAAAGCATAAATTAATCATTTTTCAAGGCAGCCGATTAGGATATGGGAAATATTTAGATACCAAACATGTGCCTAGCTACAGGGCTATTTCCCTTTATGATGGATCAGAACTTTGGAGATTAGATGTTAGAATGACAGATAGTTATAGTAGAG